>NZ_JBPPTR010000002.1:0-189883 GCF_053544215.1 Rothia sp. 88186D007BW
GCTCATATTTTTGCCGCGGGTGGGGCCGTTGTCTAGTTGGTGGGTGTGGGGTGCGTGTCTACTTTTGAATAAGCCTCCTTACCTGCACCTATAAGTGCGGTAACGCCTGCTTGGGCGCATGTAGCAACACCTCAAATAATGAGTATTTTGGTGATGTCACCCGCCGCTCAGCCTTGCGCGCAGGTGGCCTCTTCACCCTGGCTGTGGGCGTCACTGCCTGCTCCCCCAATACCACTGGGGCGACCGGGGCAAGCGGTTCAGCTACCACTTCTGCTGCTGCTTCTCCTTCGCTGACCGAGATTCTTAACAGTGCCGGCCTGCAGTTCACCCCCGTTGAGCCCAACACTGAGGACGCCGTGGTTGTGCCCGCAGGGTACACCTCCAATGTGCTGATCCGCTGGGGTGACCCTATCTTTGCAGATGCACCCGAGTTCGACGTCAATAAGCAGACTGCCGCCGCCCAGGAACGCCAGTTTGGTTTCAACAACGACTTCGCTGGTCTCTTTGAGCACCCCACCGACAGTAACCGCCTGGTTTATGTCTGCTCCCACGAGTACACCACCGAACCGCAGATGCACCCCCACTACGATGCCGAGAACCCCAGCGAGGAGCAGGTCAATATTGGTCTGGCAGCTCACGGTCAGACCATCCTAGAGGTAGAGAAGGTCGCTAACTCTGGTGATCTCAAAGCCCTGGTAGGGGCTCCCTTGAACCGTCGTATCACCGGCACCACTCCCTTCACTTTCACTGGCCCAGCGGCAGGGTCTGACCTGCTCAAAACCACGGAAGACCCCGAAGGTACCACCGTGCTAGGTACCCTCAACAACTGTTCTGGTGGCGTCACCCCCTGGGGTACTTACCTCTCTGGTGAAGAAAATGTGGACCAGTACTTCGCCCACCTTGAAGCTTTGGAAGGCCGCCAGTTAGAGGCGACTAAGCGCATGGGCATCAAGGAAGGAGCCACCGAGCGCCAGTGGGAGAAGTTCCACCCCCGTTTTGACTTGAGCGTGGAACCTAACGAGGTCAACCGCTTCGGCTACATTGTCGAAATTGACCCTTTCGACCCTAACTCCACCCCCGTTAAGCACACTGCCCTAGGCCGTTTCAAGCATGAGGCTGGCAACGTGCACATCACCGATGACGGCACCGTGGTCTGCTACTCCGGTGATGACGAACGCTTCGAGTACCTTTACAAGTTCGTCTCAAGCCGCAAGGTCAAAGAAGGCGACACTGCCCACAACATGACTATCCTGGACGCAGGTACTCTCTATGTGGCGTCCTTGCAGGGTAACTCCCCCGCCGCCGAAATTGATGGGGAAGGTACCCTCCCCAAGGATGGCGCCTTTGACGGCACCGGCACCTGGCACCCCCTGGTCACTGTGGAAGAGGACGGCAGCGCCACCTCCCATGTTGAGGGTTTCACCCCTGAGGAGGTCTGCGTCTACACCCGCCTAGCAGCAGATACTGTGGGGGCAACGAAGATGGACCGCCCTGAGGACTTCCAGACCAACCCGGTCACTGGCCTCACCTATGTGGCGCTGACTAACAATAAGTACCGCGGGGCCACCGGCGATAACGCCGCCAAGTCAAAGGAAGAGCCCACCGAGTACGCCCCCATCCGTGAGAACAAGAACGGTATGCTCATGGAGCTAGATGACGACCATGCCGGCACTAGCTTCACCTGGAACGTTCTGCTGGTTTGTGGCGACCCGGCTGAGGCTTACTCCTATTTTGGTGGCTTCGATAAGTCCAAGGTTTCCCCTATCTCCTGCCCCGATAACCTGGCGTTTGATTCCCACGGTAACTTGTGGATTTCTACTGATGGCAATGCCCTGGGCACTCACGATGGTCTCTACGGTGTGGAAACTCAGGGTGAGAACCGTGGCCAGGTTAAGTGCTTCCTGACTGTGCCGGTTGATGCTGAGACGTGTGGCCCTATCGTGACTGATGAGCGAGTTATGGTCAATGTTCAGCACCCTGGTGAGGGTGATGACGCCACTGTTGAGAACACCACTTCTTCGTGGCCTGATGGCCCTGGTACCGTGCCCCGCCCGGCTGCCGTGGTTGTTTGGCGTGAGGACGGCGGCAAGATCGGTATCGAGGCCTAGCATAGTCTAGCGAGGTATCTTTCTTACAGGCGGGGGTTCTTCATTCCTTCTTCATAGATTGGTTCTTCCTGCACTGTCGCCCACAGTCGTTTCGAGTAATCATTATTTCCTTGCACGAAATCCACCCAATCAACAAGTAGACGCAAAATGTGCAAGGGTGATTCAGTAGGAGCGCCTTCATAAGGAAATAGGGAGTTACCTTTCCACGGTGAGAGCGCAACCGTCCTAGTCAAACGTCTGCCCCAGAGCCGATTGTGATGAGCAGATAGGTTACGGAAGAAGTTCACGTTACCCACCGCACGGCGCAATTCAGGGGCGCTTCTAAACCCTAGGTCTTTCATCAACCGCTCAATCTGATTGGTATTTTTCCAGGTACTTACCATCTTTGAAAGATCGCCCAGGGAAAGAGCTTCTACCATTGCCCACAGTGGGACGTCTTGCTCTCTTTGCTGAAAATGCCTGAGGTATAGCTCCTCGCGACCTAAGGTTTCTTGGATACTGTGCAGGAGAGAATCTCGTGTGCGTACAAGACCTGTGTGCTTACGGGCCCACTCTTTACTGCCCATGCCCTGAGGTGGGTTGTTGCTCGGCCGTGAGGGCTCGTAAGCCTTTTTCTTAAGATAATAGGTAGGGCCTTCAACACCGCCATCAGCAAGACGGTAGGCTACCCGAGTCCTAATAATTGGTTCGAGAACTTGCACCCCTTGAAAGATGAGTAAACGAATCTGACTATCTATTCGGTAGACAGCCAGAAGTTGCTCCAAAGTCGTGCCTTGGCGAAATGTATCGGGTAATGCCGTATCAATGAGTTGTTTGAAGTAGCCGCTGAACCTGTAGTAGTTCTGTGTAGCTAAAAATCCCTCCAGTTGTTTACGCTCATCTGGTGTGAGGTCTAACCCGCGTTGTTCAAATTTAGAGACCTGGTCTTCAAGGCTGAGCCAGGGTTTGCCGTTCGTTAGCGTGCGGGGAGGAAGATCGGAGGGTAGAGCCATGCTCTCATTTTATATAAATACCCCGTAGCACACGCGATTGACGAATCAAATCCACCTTTATACAAGGCCATGCGCTACGGGGATGAATGTTGTTTCTATTGTATCTTGTTTTCTTATTTCCTGCATTGTAATACGCCTCAAGCACATGCCACTTCACAGAAAGTAAAGGCGCCGGACGCACCCCGCACAAGCGGGAGCGTCCGGCGCCTTTGGTCTAGGCTAGTGCGCCTAGCTACAGGGCCTTATTTGCCGGAGGTGCCAGCAGAGCCGAGCTGCTGGGCAGCTTCGACAATGCGAGCGGCCATGCCAGCTTCGGCGGCGGCGCCCCAGACGCGGGGGTCGTAGGTCTTCTTGTTGCCGACTTCGCCGTCTACCTTGAGCACTCCGTCGTAGTTGCGGAACATGTGGTCGGCGACGGGGCGGGTGAAGGCGTACTGGGTGTCAGTGTCGATGTTCATCTTGATGACGCCGTAAGAGACGGCATCGGCGATTTCTTGTTCGGTGGAGCCTGATCCGCCGTGGAAGACCAGGTAGAAGGGCTTGTCGCCCTTGCCGTACTTGGCGCCAACTTCGGTCTGGATTTCTTTGAGCAGTTCGGGGCGCAGGTGCACGTTGCCGGGCTTGTAGACACCGTGGACGTTGCCGAAGGTTAGGGCTGCCATGTAGGTGCCTTTTTCGCCGAGGCCGATGGCTTCAACGGTTTTGATGGCGTCTTCAACGGTGGTGTAGAGAGAGTCGTCGATAGCGCCTTCAACGCCGTCTTCTTCACCGCCGACAGCACCGATTTCAACTTCCAGTACCTGCTTGGCTTTAGAGGTGCGCTCAATGAGTTCTTGGGCGATTTTGAGGTTTTCTTCCAGGGAGATGGCGGAGCCGTCCCACATGTGGGAGTTGAAGATGGGGTCTTCGCCGCGGGCTACGGCTTTCTCTGATTCTTCCAGGAGGGGCAGGACGAAGCCTTCGAGCTTGTCTTTGGGGCAGTGGTCGGTGTGGAGGGCGATGTTGACGTCGTATTGTTTGGCGACTTCGCGGGCGTAGGCGGCGAAGGCGAGGGAGCCAACGACCATGTCTTTTTTGCTGGCGCCTGACCAGTAGGCGGCGCCGCCGGTGGAGGCCTGGATGATGCCGTCTGAGCCTGCTTCTGCGAAGCCGCGGATAGCTGCGTTGAGGGTCTGTGAGGAGGTGACGTTTACTGCGGGGTATGCGAAGCCCTTGGTGCGGGCGTTTTCGAGCATTTCTGCGTAGACGTCTGGGGTTGCGATAGGCATGCTGATTCCTTGGTTGTCGGTGGGCCCACCCGGTTGGTGGCCTGGTGGGGGTTGGCGCTGCGCCGGGTGCGTGTTAGGACGTGGTGGGGCGAGCGCCTGCCTGTTGTTTAGTCTATCAAGGGGCTGGGTGTGAGGGGGTAGGTATCCCACATTAATTTCTCACATAATCCCACATGAAACCATGGTGTTGGCGGGATTTTTAAAGACTCTCACCCCGGTTTCTCGTATTGACCGGGGTGAGATGTTTGGTTTTCTATGGGTTTAGGTGAGGGTTACTTTCTCGCACTTAGAGGGCGAAAATCCACATGGCCAGGGTCATGGTTGCCGCAACGATAGCTACGATGCAGAAGATGTTGAGCCAGAGGCCACCTTTGACCATTTGCCCGATGGTCACATACCCCGAGCCGTAGGCGATGGCGTTGGGCGGGGTTGCTACCGGCAGCATGAAGGCGCAGGTTGCGGCCAGGGCGACGGGGATAGCGAGCAGCATGGGATCATAGCCCATGCCCATGGCGATACCACCGGCGACAGGCAGGAAGGTTGCTGCGGTGGCGGTGTTACTGGTGAGTTCGGTGAGGAAGATGACGCCGGTGGTCACCAGAAGCACGATCGCCAGCAGGGGCAGGGTGCCCAGGGCGCCGATGGAGTCGCCGATCCATTGGGTCAAACCGGAGCTAGTGAACTGGCCGGAGAGGGCCAGGCCGCCACCGAAGAGGAGCAGGACGCCCCAGGGTAGCTTGGTTGCGGTGTCCCAGTCGATGAGGCGCACGCCTTTCTTGGCGGCACCACCGGCGGGCAGGGCGAAGAGAAGTAGGCCGACGGTGACGGCGATACCGGCGTCGGTCATAGGGGGTGATTCGGCCCAGATGACGGGCACGAAGATCCAGGCCAGGGCTGCGGCGATGAAGATGATGAGTACGCGCAGCTCACCTGAGCTCATGGCACCTAGTTTGGCGTATTCGTTGGCGATGAGCTTCTTACCGCCGGGGATTTCTTTAATTTCGGGCTTGAAGAGCACTTTGGTAAGCAGGAACCAGCAGAAGATGAGTACGACTACGGAGAGGGGCACACCGACGATCATCCACTGGCCGAAACCGATGTGTACGCCGTGGGTATCTGCCATGTAGCCAGCTAGTAGGGTGTTGGGCGGGGTGCCAATGAGGGTGCCCAGGGAGCCGATGGAGGCGGCGTAGGCGATACCGAGCATGAGGGCGGTTCCGAAGTTGGACTTAGTGACTACGTCTTTGACGGAGCTGTCGGTGGGGGCGGCGCCGTCCTTGATGTCTAGGTCGGGGTTGTCGCTGGCTTGGGCGATGAGCATGAGCACGGAGACGCCGATGGGGATCATCATGACGGCGGTGGCGGTGTTGGAGACCCACATGGAGAGGAAGCCGGTGGCGAGCATGAAGCCTGCGACCATCATGGAGGGTTTGGTGCCCATGACTTTGAGGGTCAGGAGGGCGATGCGGCGGTGGAGGTTCCAGCGTTGCATGGCTAGGGCTAATAGGAAGCCGCCCATGAAGAGGAAGATGATGTTGTTGCCGTAGCTGGCGCCGATGTCGTTGATTTTTACGTCGTCGTTGAAGACGGGAAAAATGACGAGCGGCAGTAGGGCGGTGGCGGGGATGGGGAGGGCTTCGGTCATCCACCAGGCGCCCATGAGGACGGCGGTGGCTGCGGTGAGGCGGGCAGCTTCGGGGGCCTCATTGGGCATGATGAAGTAGATGAGGAGGGCTGCTAGTAGGCCGCCGAAGAAACCTAGAAGGCGTTTTGTGCGTTCGCCTGGTTCTACTTCTGGTGCTTGGGAGCCGCTAGAGCGGTGAATTTGGTCTATCGACTGGGTGGGTGCTGCACTGTATTTTTGCAGGTGGTCACCGGTGATGTGGGGCTTGTTCATCTCAACCTCACTCCATTGTGTGCTGATGCCGCAGTTTTTTGTTCTCGGGGAGAAACAGTAGGCCTGGGCGGTGTATGTGTACAGGAATGTCTTTACTGTACCTGATAGGCACTTTTATGAAGCAAGCTGACCGGGTGTGTTACTTTCGCGGATTTCGCGGCGGCGGTCGGCGATGGTAAAGGCAAGACCGAGGGAGAGAGTCAGGACAATAGCGCTAAAGGAGGCGATGAGTCCAATGTTCCAGTGGGCGTCAGCTTCTACCAGGCCGTAGAGGATGGAGGGAATGATGGCGGTGCCAATAGCGGTGCCCATGCGCTGACCCAGGGAGAGCACACCGCCAGCCACGCCACTAATAGCTACGGGTACGGACGCCAGGGTTAGGGTCTGGTTGGGTGAGATGACCAGGCCACCGCCTGCACCGAGCAGGATCAGGGGCACAGCTAGGGCCCAGACTGGTAGTTGGCCTTGTTCTACGGGGGTGACGGTGAGCATGGTGGCCAGGGTTGAGGTGAGGGAGAGCCCAAAGCCCAGCATGACTATGCGGCGGCCCCTGGCCAGGACGCGGCGTCCTGCCCAGGGAGATGCGAAGGCAGAGAGCAGGGATGAGGGAATGGTAATCAGGGCGGCCATGAGCGCGCTTTGGCCCAGGTGGTTTTGTAGGTAGATGGGGATAACTAGCCAGACGCTGGTGTTGCCCAGGAAGTAGAGGGTCACAATCATGATGCCGTTGCGGAAGGCTGGTTGAGTGACCATGTCCATATCCAGCATGGGTGGGCGCCCGGCCCTCTTATAGCGGTTTTCCCAGGCGACGAAGAAGGCGATTAGGGCCAGACCCAGGGGCAGGCAGGCCCAGATGAGTAGGTTGCCGCTGCGTTCTACGAAGGGGAAGAGCAGGGCAAAAATTGCGAGGGCTAGGGCTGTCATGCCGATAGGGTCTAGATCCAAGTGGGCGCGCCGGTGGCCGGGTGCGAGCGCGGTGTCATTGGGCACCCAGAGCCGGGCTAGGAGCAGCCCGGTGATGCCGATAGGCACGTTGACGAGGAACATCATGCGCCAGCCGAGGGCGTCGCCGAAGATTTGGATGAGGAAGCCTCCGAGTACCGGGCCGACGATAACAGCTAGTGCTACTACTGTGCCGAACATGCCGTAGGCGCGGGCGCGGGCTTGGCCGGTGAAGTTGGCTTGGATGATGCCGGTGGTTTGGGGGTTGAAGAATCCTGCGCCGAGGCCTTGGAGGACGCGGGCGGCGATGAGGATTTCGATGGTGGGGGCCAGGGCGCTGATAAGGGAGCCTAGGGTGAAGAGGGATACGCCGATTATGAACATGCGGCGGCGGCCGGTGGCGTCCCCTATGCGTCCGGAGGCTACGAGGGGTACGCCAAAGGCTAGAGCGTAGCCGGAGACGACCCATTGGGCTTGGCTGGAGCTTGCGTCGAGGGAGTGTCTTATGGGGGTGAGGGCGACGTTAACTACGGAGATGGCCATGAGGGCCATGAAGAGTGGGGTTAGTAGTGCTATGAGGAGTTTGCGGGGGCTGCTACTGGCTGGGAGGTGGGGTTCTGGTGGGCCCGGGTTAGGTTTGTTGTGGGGGTGTGGCCTGGTGTTCATGCTGCTTGTTTCTGTGTTTTCTTGGGGGCTTATGTAGCTAGTCTAGACCTGGTGCTACATGAATAAAATACTTCTGGTAGAAAGTTTTTGCAGAAATGCAAAGGCCCACGAGAGTCGCGCAAAGCCCACACTTTTCGTAGACCCTGAGCGACTTTCATGGACACTTAGCAGCAGCGGACGCCAGCCGGCGCCACTAGCTGACCTGCTGGCCGAACTCGTGGCGGCGGATCCAGGCGTGCATGGCAATACCAGCGGCAGTTGCAGCGTTCATAGACCGGGTAGAGCCGTACTGCTCAATAGAGAGAGTCGCCTCAGCGGCGGCATGAATTTCCTCCGACAAGCCAGGGCCCTCCTGCCCAAAGACCAGCACGCAGTCCTTGGGCAGGTCATAGGTTTCTAGCTGTTTGGAGTCAGGGAAAATATCGATACCGATAATGGCTAGCCCCTCTGCCCGCGCCCAGGTGACAAAGTCCTCAACGGTGGGGTGGTGGCGCACATGCTGGTAGCGGTCGGTAACCATGGCCCCGCGCCGGTTCCAGCGTTTCTTACCGATAATGTGCACTTCTTGAGCCAAAAAGGCGTTAGCGGTGCGCACTACGGTGCCGATATTGAGGTCGTGCTGCCAGTTTTCGATAGCCACATGGAAGGAGTGGCGGCGGGTGTCCAGGTCGGCGATGATGGCGTCCATACTCCAGTAACGGTAGTGATCCAGGACGTTGCGGCGGTCGCCCTCACGCAAAAGCTCAGGGTCCCAGTGGTCACCTTCTGGCCATTCGCCCTCCCAGGGGCCAACACCAACTTCCCGCTCGGGTTCGGTTATTTCTTGGTCTGCCACTTAGTCCAGGCCCAGGTCACTCTTGGAGTAGGCGTAAAGGCAGGGCACACCGGCAACCTCTTCAATGTGCTCCTTAGCGCCAGTAGCACGGTCAACAATAACGGCAACAGCGACCACCTCAGCACCTGCCTTGCGCAGGGCCTCAACGGCGGTGAGGGCAGAACCACCGGTGGTGGAGGTGTCTTCAACGGCTACGACGCGGCGTCCTTCAACTGAGGGGCCTTCAACCTGACGGCCCATACCGTAAGACTTCTGGGCCTTGCGGACAACAAAGGTGTCAATGGCGCGGTCCTGGTCGCCTGCGGTGCGCATAATGGCGTGGCCAACCGGGTCAGCGCCCATGGTCAGGCCACCAGCGGCATCAAATTCGATACCAGCAGAGTCAATCAAATCAAGCATGACCTGACCCACCAGGCGGGAGGCCTCATGGTGCAGGGTAATACGGCGCAGATCAACGTAGTAATCGGCTTCTTTACCGGAGGCCAAGGTTACCTTGCCGCGCACAACGGCCAGTTCGGAGATGAGCTCACGCAGACGTTCGCGGGCTTCTTCAATGGGGAGTTTAGCAGAGAGGTTAGTCATGCTTTTAGTCTAGTAGACCAAGAGATATTTACCCTGCGAAAAGTGCAAGTGCCTGCCACTTTTCACAGGGTACCTTCACTTTTTAGGGGGTGGCGGCCCTGAGCTTAGTGACCATCTCCTCATACTCGGCTACCGGGTCGGAGTCAGCCACAATAGCCCCACCAGCGGCCAGGGTGAGCAGGCCATCATGGTGGGCTACCAGCGTCCTAATCACAATAGAGAGGGCAGCCGAACCGTCCGCACCCAAATAGCCCAGGGCCCCCGAATAGATTCCGCGTGCCCGGCCCTCCAGCCGGTCAATAATAGCCATCGTGGCAGCCTTGGGGGCGCCGGTCATGGACCCACCAGGGAAGCAAGCTCCCACCGCGTCCAAGGCGGTGACGCCTGGGCGTAGCTGGGCGGTGATAGTTGAGACGAGCTGGTGCACCGTCGAATAGGTTTCTACGCCCATGAGCACCGGCACGCGCACACTCTCAGGGTAAGAAACCATGGAGAGGTCATTGCGGAGTAAGTCCACAATCATCAGGTTCTCTGCCCGGGTTTTAGAGTCAGAGGCTAACCAGTTAGCTGCCTGCTGATCCTGCTCGGCACTAGCTGCCCGGGCCACCGTGCCCTTAATAGGTTTGGCCTCAGCCTGGCCACTAGCAGAGATAGTAAGGAACTTCTCTGGGGAAGAGGAAAGCACCGTAAAATCATCGCACCGCAAGAAAGCCGCGTAGGGGGCGGCATTTACTGCGCGCTGACGCCGGTAAAGGCCCAAGAGCTCTTCAGCACTGAGCGGGGTAGGTAAGCGCAGGGACGTTTCGGCGGTCAGGCAGATTTCGTAGCTGTTGCCCTCAAAAATTTCGCGCTGGCACTGGCGCACCTGGCTGAGGTAGTGCTCCCTATCTGGCAAGGGAAAATCAGGGAGGTCAGGTACTTTCACCTCTTTTTCCTGGGGCAGGTGCCCTGCTACAGCTGCCTCTTGCAGCTGGCGGGCGGTCGCTTCAACCCAGGGCTCAGGGCCTACCAGCCAGGAACGGCCTGTACCGTGCTCATACATCAGGTAGTGGCTAGCAGGCATCCAGAGGGCATCGGGGGTGCGTGCCAGCCGCTGCGGGTGCGTCTGATGAAAGGCTGTCACCTCTAAATCAGCATGGGCCTCATAGCCCATAAATCCCACATAGCCACCGAGCAGGACGTCGGCCGGTGGGGCGTCCTTACCCTCAGCTGCCGCAGGGTGCGGGGCGGCCTCTAAAAAGTTGGGCAGCGCCTGCCAGATAGATCCCGGCAGGGTGCGAGTGGGACGCCCTTGAGCATCCACAAGGTCCACCTGGCCGGGCCGCTCATAGCGCAACACTCCCCCACACAAGGGCGCACCTATATAGGAGAAACGAGACATGGGCGACTCAGCGCGGGCAGAATCAAGCCAAAAACCATAGGGGCAGCAACCAGCAATCACAGAGAAAGCTAGGGCTGGGTCGCAATCAAATTCTAAAGCTCTACAGACAGAGGAAGTCACTTACCTTATTCTATCGGCCACCGAGTTCAGTAAATATTTCACTATTACTGTACCCAGAACACTCCTTATGATGAGATGGGTTGACATTGGCCCACATATTCAGAGTAGAGTAGCCCTTTGACACACTTCTGTGAGCAAGGACGCTTACCTACCAATAAAGTGTGCAACGTTTTTAAAAGGAGAGATATGAGCAACTACGCTCTCACCAACACCAACACCGGCGAAGTAGAGCAGACCTTCGAGTCACTGCCTGCTAGCGAGATTCCTGCCGTTATCGAAACCGGCCACCAGGCCTTCCTCAAGTGGAAGGACAGCAGCATGGAAGAACGTATCTCCGTTCTCACCTCCGCTGCCAAGCTCTTTGAAGAGCGCAAGGAAGAACTGGCAGAAATCATCGGCCGCGAAATGGGTAAGCCCCGTGGTGAGGCTCTGGGCGAAATCCAGCTCGTCGTGGACATCTTCAACTGGTACGCCACCGAAGGCCCCAAGCACCTTGAAGACACCCCCCTGGATGCCAAGGGTGCAGAGGTCAACCTTGTTCGCCACGAACCCCTCGGTGTTCTGCTCGGTGTTATGCCCTGGAACTTCCCCTACTACCAGCTGGCCCGCTTTGCAGCACCCAACCTGCTGGTCGGTAACACCATGCTCATGAAGCAGGCCTCCATCTGCCCCGTCTCCTCAGCCGCCTTTGAAAAGCTGCTCATCGACGCTGGCCTGCCCGAAGGTGCCTACCAGAACCTCTACCTGGACACCAGCGACATCGAACTGGTCCTCAAGGACTTCCGCGTCAAGGGTGTCTCCCTGACCGGTTCAGAGCGCGCAGGTTCCTCCGTTGCTGAACTGGCCGGTAAGCACCTCAAGAAGTCCATGATGGAACTGGGCGGCAACGACCCCGCCATCGTCCTTGCAGATGTTGAAAGCGTCAGCAAAGTTGCTCAGACCCTGGCCAACATCCGCTTCCTCAACGCCGGTCAGGTCTGTGTCTCACCCAAGCGCGTCATCGTTGTAGAAGACATCTACGACGAATTCGTCGCAGCAGCTAAGACCGCCGTTGAAAACGTCAAGGTCGGCGACGCAGACGCCCCCGACACCCAGATGGGCCCCCTCTCCTCAGAAGCAGCACGCGATGAAGCAGTAGCACGCATCGAGAAGGCTGTAGCAGAAGGCGCAACCCTGCACGCTGGCGGTAAGAAGCTCGACCGCCCCGGCTGGTTCATGAGCCCCGCCCTGCTCACCGACGTCGACTTCGACGCCGACCTCTCCTGCAACGAACTCTTCGGCCCCGCCCTGGTTGTCTACAAGGTTAAGGACGAAGCAGCAGCCATCAAGTTCGCTAACGCCAGCGAATACGGCCTGCAGGCCTCCGTCTGGACCTCCGATCTGGAGCACGGCCTGGAGGTTGCTGACCAGATCGTTACCGGTATGACCCTGGTCAACGAGCACCTGGTTACCCAGGCTGACCTGCCCTTCGGTGGTATCAACAAGTCAGGCTACGGCCGTGAACTCACTCAGTGGGGTCTGCTTGAATTCACCAACGAGAAGCTCGTTCGCGGACGCAAGATGAAGTAACAGGTTCTGAGCCTTATCAGAACTCACAACGAGGCGCCGGGTTTACCTTCACAGGTAAACCCGGCGCCTCGCCTCATATGGGGCTTATACCGGTAGGAAGAACCTCAACCCAGCCGGTACAGGCAGGTTAGCGCACCTGCGGAATCTGGCCGGTCTCAGAAACCATGGGCTTCTCAGCGTCCTGCCAGGCTCCCATACCCCCGATGACGTTGATAGCGTCAAAACCGTACTGGGTGAGGTAGGCAGTGGCGCGCAAAGAGCGGCCACCGGCCCGGCAGATAATATAGACATCCTCATCAAGGGGGACTTCACCATAACGCTCAGGGACCTCATCGAGGGGAATATGCTGGGCACCCTCAATATGCCCCTCTACCCATTCATAGTCCTCACGCACATCAAGAATCTTGGCGCCTGCAGGGACCTCATCAACGGTCACCTGACGCAGCTCATCATTCATTACTTGTCACCTTCCGTAAGAATCTGTTGAAACTCACTCTACAAGAGGCCCGGCCCTAAAATCTAAGGGCTGAGACAATCTATGCGGTTTCCATACAGCTCAGCTATTACTGGGTCTTACGGTTGTTTTCCGTGTATGAGAGATAACCGCAACTCAGCAAAATAAGAAAAACTTTCATGCCCTAATGGACAAATGTCTTCTTGAGGAGAACAATGTTAGGTAGTTAAGACAACCTAACCTGCCCCACCCAGGGGCCAGAAGACCTTAGAAGTAGGTGCCCATGAGCTTTTGCCCTGCCCCTCAGCAGAAGGCAACCACCGGCCAGCCCGGTAAATCGGCAGACCCCACCCTCGCTACCGCCCGAACCTCCCAAACCTTTACCGTAGCCGGTTTCTGCCAGGGTGCCGACCAGACAGCAGCTCAACGTCTACACGACCTAGGTTTCCGCCAAGGAACCACCGTAGAATGCCTGCGCCGTGCCCCCTTAGGCTCACCACTCATGTTCCGTGTTTGCGACACAGACATCTGCCTACGCAAACAGCAAGCCGCCCTCATCACGGTCAGCTAAGCCCATGAGTTGTCACACTGAAGCCGCTGGGAAAGTCCTAGCCGGCAGACCAGAAGTTGCCCTCCTTGGCTCCCCCAACTGCGGAAAATCCACCCTCTTCAACCGCCTCACCGGGCTGAGCGCAAAAACCGGTAACTACCCTGGTGTTACCGTCACCCGCTCCCGCGGCACCGCACGCACCAGCACCGGCCCCGTCACCCTCACCGACCTCCCCGGAACCTACGCCCTCACACCGGCTAGCCCCGACGAAGAAGTAGTAGTACAACACCTCCGCGGAGAACTAGGGAGCGAAGCCATACCAGATGCTCTGCTCCTGGTAGCAGACGCAACCACCCTGCGCCGCTCCCTCACCTTCCTCTCCCAGGCCCTAGCCCTGGGTAAGCCCGCCGCCCTGGTACTCACCATGGTTGATGAGCTTCGAGCCGGTGGCGGTGAACTCGATGTGCAACGCTTCGCCCAAGCCCTGGGAGTGCCGGTCGTTGAGGTCGTTGCCCACCGCGGCCGAGGTGTGCAGGACGTCCGCGCCCTCCTAGCAGACATCCCGGCCTGGCCCACACTCCTGGTACCCCCACCCGTTGACGACCCGCAAGAACTCAACACCTGGATTGACTCCGTCCTCTCAGTCTCTGACTACCGACCACCTGCCCCCAACCGCATCACCCGCGGTATTGACCGTTACCTGCTGCACCCGGTAGGTGGTAGCATCATTTTCTTTGCGGTCATGTTCCTCTTCTTCCAGACCATTTTTGCGGTAGCCGCCCCCGCCCAGGACGCCATCGAGCAGTTCTTTGCTTTTCTGGGTGAGGCCGCCAGCTCCCATATCACTCACCCGGTACTGGCTGATTTTGTGAATACCGCCCTCATTGGGGGTATGGGTGGGGTCTTGGTTTTTATCCCGCAGATCCTCTTGCTCTATCTGCTGATTTCTATTCTGGAATCAGTAGGGTATATGTCGCGTGCGGCATTTTTGATGGACCGGGTCATGGCCTACTCCGGGCTAGACGGCCGCGCCTTTGTGGCGATGCTTTCGTCCATGGCCTGTGCAGTACCTGGCATCATGGCAACCCGCACTATGCCCTCCTCTCGTGACCGGCTGGCTACCATCGTCTCTGCACCTTTGATGACCTGCTCAGCCCGCCTACCCATCTACGTGCTTCTCATTGGGTTACTCATACCAGCTGATTCTCGTGTCGGGCCCTTTAGCACCCAGGGGGCGGCACTCTTTGCCATGTACCTGCTCGGCGGGTTAGCGGCCATGCTGGTAGCAGCTCTTTTTAAATCGACTATTCTGCGCCGCGGCACCCTCCCCTTCTACCTAGAGATGCCACCCTACCGTCTGCCTGCCCCGCGGGCGCTCCTTACCGCAGTGTGGGTGCCAGTATGGATGTTCATCCGCAAGGCCGGCACTATCATTCTCGTTGCCACAACCATACTGTGGGGATTGATGTCCTTCCCTGCCCAGACTGAAGCTACTGAGGGTATGAGCGATACCGAAGCTGCCGCCTACGTGCTCGATCATTCCTACGCTGCGGCTATCGGCAAGTCCGTGGAACCCATTTTTGAGCCGCTAGGTTTTGAGTGGCGTATCAACGTGGGTCTCATCGGTTCTTTCGCTGCTCGTGAGGTTTTTGTCTCAACCATGGGCCAGGTCGTTGCCGCTGAAGATATTGAGGACCCTAGCGACGCCCTAGCTGCCATGACCTACACCTCTGGCGAACATGCTGGTGAAAAGGTGATGACGGCCCCCACCCTGGTTGCTTTGCTGGTCTTCTATGCCTTTGCCATGCAGTGTGTCTCTACCTTGGTAGTGATGCGCCGTGAAACTAACTCCCTGAGATGGCCGGCATTCACCCTGGTTTATATGTTTGTCTTAGCCTGGGTGGGGGCCTGGCTGGCTCGCACCATCACCGTCTGGTGGCTCGGGTAATCTCATGCGGGTTCTTTTACACCCGGAGGCCACCGATAACCCGGCTGAGGTGCGCTGGGTTTTACCGGATTACCCCGGTGATTTGGCTATGGTGGCCGCCCACCCTGACTCCCCGCTGGCTGAGCTTGTAGCTGGCGGGGTTCTGGTGAGCGCCACCGGGTCTGCCGGTGCGATTTCCACCCTGGCGCATAGCCCTGAGGCTTGGAAAGATATTGCCGGTCAGGTGCGTAGAGCTGTTGAGGATACCGCTGCCCCGGTCATAGAGGCCAGGGCAGGGGCGCAGCAGCAAAGTTCTAACTCGGCGCTCAGTGCCCAGGATTCTGCGCTGCTGGCCGATGTAGCGCCGCAGGTTTTGGAGCGCTACGTGCGCCCCTTAGCTGGCGCCCACGGCGGAACAATTGAAATTACAAGAATTGCTGATGGTGCCGTCTGGGTTTACCTTGACGGCGCCTGCCGGGGCTGCCCGGCGGCGTCCTTTACCCTCCAGCAGCGGTTTGAGCGCGAACTCAACCGAACCCTACCGGGGGTCAAGGTGCGTGAAGAGAGATGCCGTCTTTAGTGGCCTTCGACCTCATCTACTAGGGCGCGCAGGTCATCGTGGCCCAGGTCGTCCTTGCGGAAGTGCTTATTACGGTAGCCTGAGCGGGCCATCATGTGCCCAGAGATAGGGATGGTGAGCATCTGCAAGAGCAGAATCACCAGCAAAACAGGCAGCAGCGCTAGGGAACGGAAATGAAAAGCCACCGCCAGCAGCATAAGAATCATGCCGAGAACCTGGGGCTTAGTACCTGAGTGTAGGCGGGTGAGCAGGTCAGGGAAACGCATCAGGCCGATAGCGGCCCCCAGAGACAGGGCTGCACCAAAGACCATGCACACCATGGTGAGAACATTAAAAACGGTATCAAGATTCATGGTTTATTCCCCTTGGTCTTTGCTGGCTCGTACCGGATGGGCCTGGTCGTCGCCTCGTTTATCGGTGTCTTCTGCCAAGGTATCTGAGGCGGTATGTTTGCCTTCTTTGCGGGAGCGGCGGGCAGGCCGCTCTGGCAGGCTAGAGACTGGAGCAGCTTCATTGGCCTTGGAGTTATCGGCAAATCGTGCCACCGTTACTGACCCGACGAAACCAATCATGGCAAGAGATACCAGCAGGATCAGGAAGAACTGGCTGTTGGTGTGAATCATCAGAATGCACAGGGCGGCGGTCAGAATTGAGATGAGGACGTCGCTAGCTAGTACCCGGTCTAAGAGGGCAGGGCCCTTCCAGATACGGTAGACCGCGCCCCAGGTTGCTAGGGTCAGGATTAGTCCGCTGGCCCAGATAGCCCAGGTCATGCGTGCTCCTTTCGGCTGGTGGCCCGGTCGGCCTTCTGATCTTCTTTAAGTGCCTCGTATTCTTCACGGCTACCGGCGGCCTTAATAATTAGCTCTTCAAAGTAGGCTACCTGGTCGGTGAAATGCTCAATTTCTTCTGGGGTCGAGGCGTTGAGCACATGGAAGTAGAGCACGGAAAGGGAGCGGTCTACTTCTACCACCACAGACCCAGGGATTAACGACATGGTGTGGGAAATAGCGGTCAGCAGTAGGTCTGATTGGGTGCGCAACTGCACGGCCACTATAGAGTTACGCAGGGGCGGACGGAAGGTGGCAGCTAGCCACATGACCTCTACGGAGGCTTTGGCGATGTTCCAGAAGAATTCCACGGTGAACCGGGCAGCGTAGAAAATGTTGAACCGGTTTGATAGGTAGAGGGTAGGCAGCCGGAAGACTGACATGGTCAGTGCTGCTAGCACCATACCGAAGGCGATGAAGCGTAGGGAGAAGTCCTGCCAGAGGGCGCACCAGACAAAGACCAGCCAGAGGAAGGGGGGTATGGCGTGAATCAGGCTCTGGGTGGAAAAGGGGGGCTTTTTCACTGGTTCACTTCCTGGGAGCGGTTCTCTACGATTTGCTGTTCAAGGTACTGGGCGCGGGTGGGTGCCTGGTCGCCAAAGACTGAGCTGATGTAGAGGTCGGGGTTGAAGAGATTGGTTGAGGCGTTCTCAGCTAGCTCAAAGAGTGGGCCGGAGAAGACTGTAATCATCACGCCCACCAGCACGAGGGAGACGGTAGCAGCCATCATGGAGGCTGGAATCGGTTTAGTCTCATAGCTAGCTGAGTCATCGGAATGTTCTGCCATGACCAAATCAGCGGTAGGTTCTTCGGCTTCCTTAGCTGGGCGCCAGAAGGCTTTGTTCCAGACGCGGGCCAAGGCTAGGAGGGTCAGCAAGGAGACCAACACACCAATAGCTGAGTTCACGTAGGCTAGGGTCCCACCGTTTGCGACGGCTGCTTCAATGAAGCCCACCTTACCGATAAAGCCGGAGAAGGGCGGGATGCCGCCGAGGTTGATGGCAGGGATGAAGTAGAGCAGGGCCAGGATGGGGGCGGTGGTCATCAGACCGCCCAGGCGGCGGACGTTGGTGGAGCCGCCGCGGCGTTCTACCAGGCCAACGACCATGAAGAGGCCGGTCTGAATCACGATGTGGTGGGCGATGTAGAAGACTACGGTGGTCAGGCCCAGCTTATTTCCTAGTGAGATGCCCCAGATCATGTAGCCGATGTGGCTGATGAGGATAAAGGAGAGCAGACGCTTAATATCACCCTGGGCAAGAGCGCCTAGGATACCTACCAGCAGGGTTAAGCCGGCAACAACACCCAGGAGGGTGTCGAGGCCTCCTTCGGGGAAGAGGAGGGTTTCGGTACGGATAATGGCGTAGACACCCACCTTGGTGAGCAGTCCCGCGAACACAGCGGTCACCGGGGCCGGGGCTGTGGGGTAGGAGTCAGGTAGCCAGAGGGAAAGGGGGAAGACCGCAGCCTTGATGCCAAAGGCAATCAGAAGCATCAGGTGCAGCTGCATCTGGGTGCCCTCAGGCAGGGTGCCGAGTTTGAGCGACAGGTCGGCCATGTTGATGGTGCCTACGGAGGCGTAAACGAAACCGATGGCGGTCAAGAAGAGCATGGAAGAGACAACCGAAACAACCACGTAGGTCACGCCAGCGCGAATACGCGGGGTGTTGGCGTTCATGGTAATCAACACGTAGGAGGCCATGAGCAGAATCTCAAAGCCCACGTAAAGGTTGAAGAGGTCCCCTGCCAGGAAGGCGTTTGAGACACCTGCCAGTAGCAGCAGGTAGGTGGGGTAGAAGACCGAGATGGGTACTTCGTCATCCTCATCAGAGAGGTTCTGCCCGGTTGCGAAGATGAGAACCGCCAGGGAGATGGTCGATGAGACAACTAGCAGCAGGGCTGAGAGCTGATCGACCACCATGGTGATACCGAAGGGGGCAGGCCAGCCGGCCAGGTGAACGGTTTGGGGTTCCGCGCCCCAGACGGTAGCGAGGAGTAGCGCCTCAAAGATGAGAGTCAGGGTCACTGCGGCGAAGGCGATGAAACGCTGAACTGAGTCCTTCTTAGAGATGAAGGTGATAGCTGCCGATAGAAAGAGGATGATAATGCACAGCGGCGCCAGTTGGGCGGTAGCGATATCCATGTTCTACTCTCCCTTCTGGTCCACGAGGGGGTGGCTGGTGGTCTGGCTAATTTTCTTTTTCTCTTCCGCTTGAGTGAATTCCTTTTTACGGGTGGCCTCATCGGCGTCGAACTCTGAGGCTTCAACTTCGGCGGCGGCGTCCTCTTCCTTGTCAAAAGAGTCCTGCTCGGCAACGCGAATATCTTCAGCGTCATCCGTAATTTCGTCGGCCTTAGAGAGCAGCCAGGAGCGGTAGATGATACCCAGAATCAGGGCGGTCACGGCGCAGGAAATGACGATAGCGGTCAGGATCAGGGCCTGTGGCAGGGGGTCGGAGTAGTCTTCAGCGGCGATGTCCTTGTTGAAGAAGGGGGCTAAGCCCGCTGGGCCGCCAGCGTGCAGAATCAGGATGTTGGTCGCGTTGGTCATGAGCATCAGGCCCAGGAGTACGCGGGTCATGGAGCGGTCAAGGATCAGGTAGACCCCCACGGCGTAGAGCACGCCCATGACCAGAATAAGACTGAGGTCAATAATCATGGTTTATGCCTTTCCTGCCTTGTCGCGAGCCTGCTTATCTCTTTTACGGCGCTCATACACTAGCTTGAGGTCAATACGTTCACCTAGGCTGCGCAGGATATCGAGTACCAGGCCGATAACGAGCAGGTAGACGCCAATATCGAAGATAGTGGCGGTGACGAAGTGCACGTCACCGAAGATGGGCAACCAGAAGTCCAGCACGTAGCTGGAGAAAATGGGGTCACCCCATAGGGCCGGGGCCAGGGCGTAGAGGGCGGCAATACCCAGGCCCATTCCTAGGAAGGTACCGGCTGAGAGGGGGGAGGCAGCCCGCAGTTCTGCACCGCCACCGGCCAGGTAGCGGACCACGAAGGCCAGGCCCACCATCAGACCACCGGCGAAACCACCACCAGGCAGGTTGTGGCCAGCAATCAGCATGTAGAGGGAGACCACAATCAGGGTGTGGAAGAGCAGACGCGTCATCACTTCTAGCAGAATTGAGCGGGACTCTGGCGGCAGGGTACGACCTGCCACAATGAAGGGGTCACGCTCTACCGAGGAGAACTGACCGGCCACCCGCTGGGCCACAGTAATCTGGGTGCGCTGGGCAAAAGAAATCTCAATTTTCTTCATGGCCGTGGTGTCAAGCCTGCGGGCGGAGCCTGAGTCGGCGCGCCCTTCAATAAAGAGCAGGGAGGCAACACCGGTAGCGGCCAGGGCCAGTACCGAGATTTCACCGAAGGTATCCCAGCCACGCATATCAACCAGGGTCACATTGACCACGTTGTAGCCGTGGCCAATCTCGTAAGCCAGCTGGGGGGCATCAAGGGAGATGGGTAGCAGGGAACGAGAGGAGAAGGTGAACATGGCTAGGGCCATCATGAGAGTGGCGAACCCCAGGCCGATAATGACGCGTAGGGTTCGGCGGGCACCGTCCTTACCGTCCTTGGAGCGGATGTGGGGGATGCGGCGCGGTAGCACTCGCATCGCCAGCACGAAGGCCACCAGCACAATGGTTTCAACCAGTAGCTGGGTGGCTGCCAGGTCGGGGGCAGAGCGGAGGGCAAAGAGGATAGCCATGCCATAACCGGTGACAGAGACCATCATGATCGCCAAGAAGCGCTTACGGACGAAGACCACCACGAGGGCTGCCACAATCATGACAATCACGATGGACCACTGGGCCGGGGACTCCGAGACACGCAGGTTAGCCAGCGGCGGGGTTTCGTTGATAAAGAGGGCGGCGAAGGGCACCACAACGGCGGTGACCAGAATGACGCTCAGATAGAAGCCCAGGGAGCCTCGCTGGGTCATACCGGTGACCCATACCGCTAGGCGGTCAAGTCCATCGAGGGTGTCACGGTAGACCACTGAGGCCGCCGGGGTGCTGGGCAGGGTGTTCTGCAGCTCTTCAATCTGCCGGCGGAAGATAAAGAGCAGGGCACCGACCAGCATAATAACTAGGGAGGTCAGCAGGGCCGGGGTGATGCCATGCCAGAGAGCCAGGTGCAGCTCAAGGTCAGGGGCGCTTGCGGGGAAGGCCGCCAGGAAGGGCTTGACGAAGAGGTGGACCGGTTCGGGGTAGAGGCCGTAGACGATGGTGAGGAGAGTCAGCACTACCGGGGCGAAGATGAAGGTGTAGGAGATGGGGTGGAAGGCTGTATCGGGGCTGAGCTTCTGGCCGCGGCGGTTGCGGTCAAAGTTGCGGGTGTTGATATCGACCTCACCGTTATCCACGGTTTCACATTCGTCGCTTTCACATTCGCCAGAGCCGGTTTCTACACGGCAGTACTTCACGCCTTCCTTGTGCATGTAGGCGTAGGGTTTGACGGCGAAGGCCCCCCAGACGAAGCGAGCTGAATATGCGAACGTAAGAATAGAACCCAGAACGATAGCAATGAGGGTGGTTGCCCCTTGCCAGCCGGTGGTGTGGGAAAGGTAGGTTTCGAGCACCGCTTCCTTGGCTACGAAACCGGCCAGGGGTGGGATACCGGCCATGGATGCCGCTGAGATAGTAGCGGCAATAGCCAGTATAGGCGCCCTGCGGTATATGCCTGAAAGCTTATGAATATCGCGGGTGCCGGATTGGTGGTCGATGATACCGACCGAGAGGAAGAGGGTGGCTTTGAAGAGGGAGTGAGCCACCATGAGCCCCATAGCCGCGTAGATGGCGTCCGGGGTGCTACCGGAGATGACCAGGGCCAAGAAACCTAGCTGAGAGACAGTACCGTAGGCCAGAATGAGCTTTAGGTCGGTCTGTTTGAGGGCGGCCCAGCCGCCGAAAACCATGGTAAAGGCACCGAAGATGACGAGGAGGTCCTGCCAGATCTGCACCTGGCCGTAGCCGGGGGCCAGGCGCAGCAGAAGATAAATACCGGCCTTAACCATGGCCGCTGCGTGCAGGTAGGCCGAGACGGGGGTGGGTGCTGCCATGGCCCCAGGGAGCCAGAAGTGCGCGGGGAAGAGTGCTGATTTAGAGAGAGCACCGCAGAGAATGAGTACCAGCGCGGCTGAGAGCATGCCCATGCTCAAAGACCCGCTTCCTTGCTGGGCAGAGGTGAGGACGCCTGGCCCTAGTTGCACCAGCTCAGCCAGTGAGTAGGTGCCGAGGCTGTAGCCCAGCATGACGATACCGATTAGCATGGCCAGACCACCGGCTGTGGTGACCGTTAGGGCCTGCAGGGCAGAGCGGCGGGCTGAGAGGCGGTGGCGGGAGTAGCCAATCAGCAGGTAGGAGAGGATGGTAGTGATTTCCCAGAAGATGAACATGAGAATCAGGTCATCAGCGGTAATCAGGCCAAACATGGCACCGGCAAACCCGAAAAGGTAGGCGGCGAATTGGCCGTCGTCACCGGTGGAGTGTTTGAAGTAGCTTGCGCAGTAGAAGAGCACCAAGGAGCCGACGCCCAGCACTAGCAGGCTCATGGCCCAAGAGAGGGTGTCCATGCGGAAGGTGATGTCTAGGTCTAGCTGAGGGATCCAGCGGTAGCCTTCTTCCCAGGGGGTGCCGCTAAGTATGTGACCGGTTTTGGTCAGCACCAGGGCCAGGACGGCGGCGGGAATAGCCGCCAGCAGGTAGAAGGTTGAGGTGCCCATTCGGCGGTACAGCCAGGGGGTCACTATGGATACAAGTAGGAAAAGCGCAAGAACTATGGTCACGTATCGGCCCTTAGGGTCGGCGGCGGTAAAAGCCGTCACACGCTAGGGCTAGGACGGCAGGACTCTCTCCTTTTAAAAAGAGCAGGCCTACTCAGTTTACCTGTCCATGCTCTCATCTCATAGGATCTGTGATATTTCATGTATTTTTATACAGTTCGCCTGGTGCAAACCCTAATACATATTTTTACCTGCCAGCTACCACACCGGCTAATCCCCACTAGCCCTCGCCTTCAGCCAAGATACGCTCGATCATTTGAGCGACGCCGTCCTCTTCAAATCCGGGGCAGATACGCCCTACCCGGTTTTTAAGCTCTGGTAGGCCCGATGCCATCACATAGCCCTGGCCTGCCCAGTCCAGCATCTCAAAATCATTGGGCATATCACCAAAAGCAGCCACCTCACCCGCTTTGACCCCTAGCGATGTGGCAAAGTCAGCTAGCACCCGGCCCTTGTTTAAGCCCCGTTGAGCAATTTCGACCAGGGGCTGGTAGGGGGCGGAGCGGGTGACAGAGGCCCGCTCCCCCACCAGCTCTTGCACCTGAGCCAGAAGGTCTGCTGGCACAGCGCCGTCCTGAAACAGCAGGTACTTCACGACCTCTATCTCAGGAGTTAAAACCTGCCCCAGGTGGCCTTGGAAGACTTTACTCATATCTTCTGGCACGTGCGGCTCGTAGGTGCCTTGAACATAGACATGCTCTAGGGTTTCAGCAATATAGAGAGCCTGGGGAAAGGCCTGCTCTAGCTCCGTGTGCAGGGTATGCGTGGTGGCTCCGCTGATGGGGCGGGTGGCAACGACCTGTGAGCGGGCTATATCGAAAGTTACTGCACCGTTAGAACAGAAAACAAAGGAGTTCTCGCCGTTCCATTCTTCCCCGAGTTGTTCGAGGACCGGGCCCATCCAGCGCAGGGGGCGGCCGGTGACAAAGACGATGCGGACGCCAGCCTCCGCCGCCGCGTGCAGAGCCTGCAGGGTGCGGGGGCGGAACCTGAAGTCGCTCCCAATGAGGGTGCCATCCAGGTCGCTGGCAATCAGTTTAATCATGCTCTACATTCTAGTTCTCTTCTTCATAGGTGGCGGTAAGGAAGGCCCGGGCGATGCCGTGGGAGAAGAGATTGAAGTTGACTACGGCGCAGCTAGCGTCTTCGTCGATGTCGAGTTTTTCAACGTCTACGGCGGTCACGCAGAAGATGTAGCGGTGGGGCCCGTGGCCTGCGGGCGGGGCGGCACCGAGGAATTCGCGGGTGCCCCCGTCATTCAGGTGGGCCAGGGCACCAGAGGGCAGGTTTGATGCTGCCCCTGTAGGTAGCTCGGTGACTGTTGCGGGGATGTTTGAGACGGCCCAGTGCCAGAAGCCTGAGGGGGTGGGTGCGTCCGGGTCAAAGCAGGTGACCACGAAGGACTTGGTTTCTGCCGGGAAGCCTTCCCAGGAGAGCTGGGGTGAGAGGTCTTGCCCGCCTGCGCCCATGATTCCAGAGACCTGGGCGCGGGGCAGGGTCTGGCCTTCGCTAATGTCGGTGGAGGTGAGGGTAAAGGTGGGTAGTTCCGGCAGGTCTGCGTAGGGTTGACGGTTGAGCATGGGGGCCTCCTTGGGAGGTGAGTGGTTTAAACTAGACAATACACAGTTTACTGACTATCTCCCCCGGTGAAAAGGAACCTGAACACCTAACCCTGAGGGTAGAGCACAGCGTTCAGCTCATCACGACTCGGCAAATCAGCACCCTCACGAGAAACCGTAATGCCCGCAGCAACCGTAGCAAAAGCCAAGATTTCTTTCAGGTCGTCCTTACTCAGCAACTCAATAGCGGCACGGGCACCCTCACCCTGAATATCGCGATCTAGCAGGGCCGCAATCAGGGCCGCCATCAGAGAGTCACCGGCACCTACAGTATCGGCCACCTCAACCCGGTAGGCAGGCAGGGCAACACCATCAGGTGAGGTCTTGTGGGTAATAGCCCAGGGGCCCATCTCACCGCGGGTAACAACCATCAAGGATGCCCCCAAATCCAGCCAGGCTTGGGCAGATTCTTCTAAACTACGGTGGGGGTAAAGCCAGAGCAAATCCTCATCAGAAGCCTTCACCACATCTGCATTCCGCACGATGCTCTCAGCCCAGGCGCGAGCGCCAGCAGCATCAGGAACAATGGCAGGGCGGCAGTTCGGGTCATAAGAAATCAGGGCGTGGGCGGCAGCCTGCTTGACCGTCTTGAGCACAGCGGAGGCCCCTGGCTCTAGCATGGCGCCAATAGAACCCACGTGTAGGGCAGTAGAACTCTTGCCCGCTTCTTCTAGGGCCACCTGGGCGGCATCGAGTGACCAGTCAATATCGAACTCGTAGTGAGCAGTACCGGCCTGGCCGATAGTGGCCTGGGCGGTTGAGGTTTTCTTGGTATCTGCTTCCACAGGCACAAGGACGCCCGAGTCGCGCAGGTGCGCCTCAATCATCTGGCCGTAGGCGTCCTGGCCGTAGCGGCCAATGAATTGGGCCTGGTGGACCAGGCGGGAGACACCCACAGCAACGTTCATAGGGGAACCGCCGGGGTGGGCGTAAGATTCTACGCCGGGGCGCTGGACAAGGTCTACGAGGGCTTCGCCAATGACAGTGAGCATAAACTCATTTTACCGGTTGTGGCCCTGACCTTAGCGAGGTTTCGTGTCACAAATTCCACTTGTGAGAGAACAAACTATAAACTTAGGTCTGGAGTGCCCACCAGCCTACCGCCCCAGACGGCGCAGCGTAAGGTGTGGGCCACCAGTTACTAGCTACCGGCGCATCGTTGCGCTGCCTAACTGATGAGTTCAATGACGCTACTCATCAAGGAAGAGGTCACACTATGACTATTTCTGCCGATAACGCTCACAAGCAGTGGCTTGCCTCTGAGGCTGAAGCCGAAGCTATGATTCCCCTGATTGGGCACCTGAATCGAGAGAACAAGGTGGTTATCTCAATTCATGGGCACAGCCTTATTAACAAATCTGTAGTTCAGATTTTGAAGGCTCACCGTTTTGCCCGTCAGATTGATGATATTGAGCTAGACCCGGCTGATTCTCTAAAAATTCTTAAAATTGCCAGCACCCTCGACCTGGGCGCCTGCTCCCTAGACCTCGCTAGCCTGCAACGCAAGTTTGAGGCAGCCGAGGCCAGTGACCTTGAGGCCTGGCTCAAGCAGGAGCTGGCTCCTGTCATCGGTAAGAAGGGTCAGATTGACGCTGACTCTCAGGACGTTGTGCTCTACGGTTTTGGTCGCATCGGCCGCCTGCTGGCCCGCATCCTCTTGGAACGTTCCACCGGCCCTGGCCCCCAGCTGCGCGCCGTTGTTGTCCGCAAGAACACCGACAATGACCTCCACAAGCGTGCGTCACTGCTGCGCCGCGATTCAGTGCACGGTGCTTTCAAGGGTATTATCCGCGTTGATGAAGAGAACTCCACCATCGTTGCCAACGGCACCCCCATCAAGTTCATTTACGCCTCTGACCCCTCTGAGATTGACTACACTGCCTACGGCATTGATAACGCTATCGTGGTGGATAACACCGGTCGCTGGCGCGATAAGGACAGCCTCTCCCGCCACTTGCAGGCCAAGGGCGCTGCCCGCGTCCTGCTCACTGCCCCCGGTAAGGGCGTGAAGAACATCGTCTGCGGTGTCAATGATGACATCATCGACGATAACGACACCGTACTCTCAGCAGCTTCTTGCACCACCAACGCTATTACCCCCGTGCTTGCTGTCATGGACGAGGTGTTCGGTGTTAAGCGCGGTCACGTTGAGACCGTCCACTCCTTCACTAACGACCAGAACCTGATTGATAACTTCCACAAGGGTGACCGCCGCGGGCGCTCTGCTGCCTTGAACATGGTTCTTACCGAGACCGGGGCAGCGAAGGCTGTTTCTAAGGCCCTGCCCCAGCTTGAAGGCCGACTAACTGGTAACGCTATCCGCGTCCCCACCCCTGATGTGTCCATGGCTATTTTGAGCCTGCAGCTTGATAAGCCCGTAGGTTCCAAGGAAGAACTTAACAACCTGCTGCGTGAGCGCTCACTGCGTTCACACCTGCGCCGTCAGATTGATCTCACTGACTCTCACGAGGTTGTTTCAACCGACTTCGTTGGTTCCCGTGCTGCTGGCGTGGTAGATGGTCTGGCAACTATCACTTCTGGCGACGATAACGCTATTCTCTACGTCTGGTACGATAACGAGTTCGGTTACTCCTGCCAGGTAATTCGCGTGCTAGAAACCATGGTGGGTGACCAGCTGCAGAGCTTCCCCGCAGAGGCCTAAGAACTCTGAGGGTGCGGACGCCCCGCCCCACGATTAGGTGCCCCCGGCTGAATAAGCCGGGGGCACTTTGTGGTGGAGGTCAGGCAGGGCGGTTGTTAGGCTAGGAACATGAAAATTGCTACCTGGAATGTGAACTCTATTCGCGCCCGCGCTGACCGCGTGGAAGATTGGCTAGAGCGCAACGATGTGGATGTGCTGGCCCTTCAAGAAACTAAGGCCACCGATGAGACTTTCCCTTACGAAATCTTTGAGTATTTGGGGTATGAGGTGGCCCATTTTGGGCTGTCGCAGTGGAACGGGGTGGCTCTCGCTTCTCGTGTGGGGTTAGAGGATATTCAGCGCACTTTCACCAACCAGCCGGCCTTCGGTAAACCCGGCGAGGAGGCTACCGTTGAGGCTCGCGCTATTGGGGCTACCTGTGGTGGGGTGCGGGTGTGGAGTCTTTATGTGCCCAATGGTCGTGCTATCGATGACCCCCACATGCCCTACAAGCTGGCCTGGCTCAAGGAGCTACGCAAGGAGGCTGCGACCTGGCTAGAGCAGGACCCTGACGCCCAATTTGCCCTCGTGGGGGACTTCAACATTGCCCCACGGAACGAAGATGTGTGGGATATCGACTTCTTTAGAGAGAACCAGATGACCCATGTGACGGAGCCTGAGCGGGCGGCCTTTAAGGCTTTTCTCGATGAGCCCTTGGGGCTAGTTGATGTGGCTCGTGAGCACACTACTGTGCCCTATACCTACTGGGACTACACTAAACTGCGTTTCCCCAAGAATGAGGGTATGCGCATTGATTTTCAGCTTTACTCCCCTGCCCTGGCTCAGCGGGTTGTGGGCGCTGAGATTGACCGTGAGGAACGCAAGGGTAAGGGCGCCTCAGATCATGCCCCGGTGATTGTTGATATTAGCTAGCCCAGCGGACGCCCGCCCCTACCCCCTAGAGTTGGGGCGGGCTTGTGAAGAGGTTGAGATAGAGAAAGAGCCTCAGCCAGGTAAAACCTAGAGGCTGGGACTCTTATTCTTTAAAGTAAAAAACCCACTCTCATGTAGAAGCCTAGAGAGTGGATTTCGTGGCTCCGACCGGCGTCGATCCGGTGACCTTACGATTTTCAGTCGCACGCTCTACCAACTGAGCTACAGAGCCAGACATACCCTTAGATATGCCACAACCGCGCCTTCCCACAAGTGAGAACTTACGCGGTCGGAGCGACCCCGACGGGACTTGAACCCGCGACCTCCGCCGTGACAGGGCGGCGCGCTAACCAACTGCGCTACGGGGCCAAAGCAAGAATAAAAATTCTCACATGGCCGTGAAACTAAAAGTTTCACAGTACCCCCAACGGGATTTGAACCCGTGTTACCGCCGTGAAAGGGCGGCGTCCTAGGCCGCTAGACGATAGGGGCTAGTTCGCTATTTCGTGACCGGCTTTGTTTCCTCAGCCCGTCGCTCGAACAAGTAATACATTACGCGACTTCAAACAGGGGCGCAAACCGAAAAGCACCAACAGGAGCCCTTTAAGGGCAAAAATTGGGTGCCTTGCGCCACAAAATTCACCGCATGGTAACCATGGCTACACACAGATTGCCTAGTCAAAGCCAAGAGAACCGCTACAGGCGTCCGCCCAAAAAATTTTTCAACTTTTTTAAAAAAGACGGCAGGATAGCGCCGTCGGAGCCCCTTTTAGCCTCAAAAGGAGCTTCGGCGGGAGCTATCCTGCCTTTCTCTTACACCCAGCCTACTCCCCTGCCAGGGAGCTGGCTAGCACAAGTCTTAGCCCCAGGTGAAGCCGGCCTCAGGAGCCTGCTCAACACGGGGGTCTTCAATCTCAGGAACAATCATGACCGGCACCTGAGTATTGTGCAAAATACCCTGAGAAGTAGAACCCAACAACATGCCCGCAAGACCACCGCGGCCACGAGTACCGACCACAATCAGATCGGCAGCCTTACCAGCTTCAAGCAGCACCTGCACCGGGGAGCCATCAATGAGCTTGAACTCGATTTCCAGCTGAGGGAAGTAACCACGAATCCACTCAGCAGCCTTACGCTGCAAATCAGCAATCTCACGGTACAAGGCCTCAAAATCAACAGCCGCAGGAACCCAGTTCAGGGCACCAGTGTAAGGGGCAAGAGCATTGACCAAGGTGAGCTTAACACCGCGGCGGCTCGCCTCGTCCGCTGCCTGCATCATAGCCAGACGAGCCTCAACAGAGCCGTCCGAACCAACCACCACAGACTGACCCCCACCCAAAATCTCAGGATTAGCCTCAATCTTCTCAGCATAAGAATGAGGCACAGCCACCGTAGGGCAGTGAGAATGGGCAGGCAAAGAAGTAGATACCGTACCCAACAGACGACCCAAGAAGCCCCCGTGAGAGCGCGAACCCACAACCATCAGCTCAGCACGCTTAGACAGTTCCAGAAGCACGGCGGTCGCATCACCAGTCTCTACCGTTGCCCGAAGCTCCACACTGGTTTCACCAACACGAGAATGGGCCTCATCAAGAATCTGGGCGACACCATCTGTCAAAGCCTGCTCATCGACCATAGAGTAACCAGCATCAAAACCGGTACCAGTAAAAACAGGCAGAGAGTAGGCGGTGACCATACGAACAGGCACCTTGCGAATTTCAGCCTCGTGCACAGCCCAGCGCAGGGCACCATAGCTCTGATCTGAGCCGTCAAGGCCAACGATGATTTCGCCAGAGGCCTGGGCCACTTCTGCAATGTCGTTGCGGGCAGCTACTGCTTTTTCCCCAAAGGTGAGGGCGCGTTCGGTCATGGTCATCTCCTTAAGATTCATGATGACCCCGCTTCTGCCAGCCGAATTGTCGGCGTTACTGCCGGGGCCTACCCCTAGCTTAGTCCGGGCCGAGTGAGCCACATGACTTATTTCGCTTCATTACCAAATTTATTCATTTTTGAACTACACAGTTCGAAAGGAAACCCAACTCCCAGCCAGCACCCACCTCTCCATGCGAAAATAAGCATGAAAGAGCAAGAATCGAGGAAGATCATGGCCACCACCCCGCAGACAAACCCCTCGTGGAGCACCTGGGCACACCAACACAACACACAGCCCACCGGCGTCCTCGCGCCCCGCTCAACGCCCGAACTACAACAACGCATTCAGGACGCCGCCACACACGGCACCAGAGTCAAAGTCATGGGACGAGGACGCAGCGCCTCCGCCATCGGGCAACCCGCAGGCGCCCTACTCACACTCGAACACCTCACCGGCCTAATACGAGTAGAGCCCCACAACCTCACCGCCACCTTCCTAGCAGGCACCACCGTGCGCGAAGCCAACCGCCTACTAGGCCACTACAAACTAGCCTTCACCAACCTAGGGCACCTAGACGACCAAACCCTCGCCGGGGCTATCTCCACCGGCTTTCACGGCACCGGCCTCACCTACGGCACCTTCGCCACCCAAGTAGCCGAACTCAAACTCGTAGACGCCACCGGCACCCTACTCACCTGCTCACCCCAGCAAAACCCAGAAATCTTCTCAGCAGCCCTCTGCGGGCTAGGAGCCCTCGGCATCATCGTAGAAATCACCTTCAACCTCGTGCCACAATTCCGCCTGCACGCAGCCGAACGCGGGCACTCCTACCAAGACATCATCCACTCCTTCGAAGACCGGGCACGCGGGGCCGACCACTACGAATTCAGCTGGTTCCCCGGCTCCAACGAAGTACGCACCCGCAGACTCACCCGCCTAGCCCTCCTGACCGACGGCTACATGCCCGCCAGCGCCGCCCTCAGCCAGGCCCGCCGCTACGGCGGTGACTACCTACTCAACAACGGAATCTTCTCAGCCCTCAGCTACACCGGCGCCAAAATACCGGCCATGCAACCAGTGCTCAACAAGGTATCAAACTGGGGCAAAGGCAACCGCCGCTACGCCGACTACTCAGCCCGCGTCTTCACCATTAACCGCACCGTGCGACAAAACAACATGGAATACGCCTTCAGCATGCCCCAGTTCGCTGACCTCATGCGCGATCTACGCACCCACCTAGCCTCACACCCCAGCCAGAGCGCCTACCCCCTGGTCATACGCACCGCAGCAGCCGATAACATCTGGCTCTCCCAGGCCTACGGCCGGGAAACCTTCTATATCTCAGCCCGCGCCTACTGGCGTCAGCCCCACACAGAACTCTTCGGCACCCTCGAAGAAATCTTCAAAAAACACGGCGGCCGCCCCCACTGGGGCCAGCACCACACCCAGGACGCAGAGGCCCTCTCCCAGCTCTACCCCCGCTTCGAGAACTTCGTAGAACTCCGTGAAGAACTAGACCCCTCAGGTCTCTTCCTCAACCCCTACCTAGACTGGGTGCTCATACGGTGACGCCCCGCAGGTAGGTACCATCTACATCAGAAAAACCCACCAACTAGGTGGGTTTTTCTGATGTAGATGGTCTTTTCTGAAAGAACCTGACGCTACTCGCCGCGTGAAATAGCGGTCATCTCATCACGGTCAACTACCTTAACGCGGGCACGCGGCTCACCAGCGGCGTCCTTGGCTTCAGCGCCCAGAGCCTTCTCATGCTCATCCAGGCGGTGCCAGCCTTCCCAGGTGGTGTAACGGACGCCAGCCTCATCAAGGAAAGCCTCAATCGCAGCCGGGTCAGCAGCCTCAGCAGTGTAGAGGTTCTCGCGGTCTTCGAGCAGGTGAGTGACGGTTTCGAGGGCATCTGACTTAGTAGAACCAATCAGACCAACAGGGCCGCGCTTAATCCAGCCAGTGGCATAAAGACCAGGAACAGGAACCTCACTATCATCAATGACCCGACCCTCAACATTGGTAATCACACCGCGGGCAGTGTCATAGCCAACCTCAGGCAGCTCAGAACCAAAATAGCCAATAGCACGGTAAACAGCCTGCACCGGGTAATCAATAAACTCACCCGTACCACTCACACCACCATTACCGTTAAGCTCAGTGCGTTCCATCTTGATGCCAGTGACCTTACCGTGTTCACCCAGAATCTCAGCCGGTGACTGCAAGAAGTGCAGGTGCAGGCGGCGGGAGGCAGTACCAGGGTTCTCCTTCTGAGCCTCAAGCCAGCCATTGAGGGTCTTCATCATGACCTTGGTCTGGGCATTAGTTTCCATAGCCTCACGAGAAGCATCATCAAACTGGAAGTCTTCTTCGTAGAGCACGATGTCAACATCACGAGAATGAGCCAACTCGCGCAGCTCAAGGGGGGTGAACTTAATCTGAGCCGGGCCACGGCGACCAAAAACGTGCACATCAGTGACGGGGGAAGACTTAAGACCCTCGTAGACGTTATCGGGAATTTCAGTGACCAGCAGGTCATCAGCGTGCTTGGAGAGCACACGGGCGACGTCCAAAGCCACGTTACCGTTACCCAGCACAGCAATTTCCTTAGCCTCCAGGGGCCAGGTGCGAGGAACGTCAGGGTGACCGTCATACCAGGAGACAAAATCAGAAGCACCGTAAGACCCAATCAGGTCAACACCGGGGATATCCAGGCTGGCATCCTTAATAGCACCGGTGGCGAAGATGATGGCGTCATAGTGCTTACGCAAATCAGCCAAGGTAACGTCGGTGCCGTAGTTAACATTGCCGAAGAAGCGGATATCGCCGCGGTCAAGCACCTTGTGCAAGGCGTTAATAATGCCCTTAATGCGGGGGTGGTCAGGGGCTACACCGTAGCGGATCAGGCCGAAGGGGGCAGGGTAGCGGTCGAAAATGTCGATAGATACAGGCACAGCTCCGGTGCGGACTTCTTCGCTTTTGGTGAGGATATCTGCGGCGTAGATACCTGCGGGGCCTGCACCGATCACGGCAACGCGCAGGGCGCGGGGGGCTTCGGTTGACACGGGTTTTCCTTTCGGCGCCGGGCATAGGTGGGCACGGCGGGTTGGGATTTTAGTTCTGCTCTAGTCTACCGAGTTTGGAGCGGACGCCGGCGCCCCGATGACAGAGTAAGTCCTGGGAATACCGTGAGCAGGGGCATTAGATAGCTCCAGCCTGGGACCAACCAGCATCCAAACATTCTTGAGGAGCAGTGAAAATACTGGTCTTGATTTCCTCACTCTGGGCAAGAGCCTCTGCCGGAATCTGGCCGTAGTGCTGCTGGTACTCTTCCTCGCTCATGTAATTACTGGCTAGTTCTTGCCCAGCGAACTCGGCGGGGTCAGCTAGTGTACCTTCGAAGCATATGACGCCGGAGTAGAGCACATAGATATTACCGCTGTTAATACCCTGCTGAATATCTTCATGAGAAATGGTGGGGCCCTGAGTAGCCAACTCTTCGGGGCTGGCGGTTCAAAGCTGCCAGGGGCTCTGCCGGGCGTACAACCCCGTGCGCCACATGCTTGGTCATACCCAGAAGATGGGGCATGGCCTGCCCGATGAGGGCGGGATCCAGATTCAGACGATCCGCCAGCTGCGCCAAGAATTGGCGGGCAAGCTCGAGGTCGTGAGGGCTTTTTTCAGTCAAACGCTCCAACAGTGCAGCGGTCTAGTTTCAGTAATAAACATACACCCCACGCCCAGCAAACTCACCCCAATCCCGCTCTCACCAGTATGAACCCTGCACCAGCGTGCAGGGCTCAGGGACTCAATACACAGGGAGTAGAAACCTTTACAGGCGGCGCGGCCGAAGCAGCAACATGGCTATAGCAATGACCAGCAAGACCGAAGCCTCGTGCACCAACATGCCAATTGCCATGGTCACCCCGCCGAAGAAGACACCGGCCACCAGCAAGGCCACGGTCAACAGGGCAAGGGCGATATTAACCTTCATGGTGCGCACCGTGCTCTTGGCCAGGCCCAGGGCATAGGGCAGGCGGTCTAAGCGGTCAGACATGAGCGCCAAATCCGCTGTTTCAAGGGCCGCGGGTGAGCCGGCAGCGCCCATAGCAACCCCCACATCAGCAACCGCCAGGGCGGGAGTATCATTCACCCCATCCCCCACCATAGCCACCGTGCGGCCAGCGGCCTGTAGCTCCCGAACCAGCTCCAACTTGCCCTCGGGCAGCATAGCCGCGCGGACGTCGTCCAGCCCCAACTGCTGCCCCACAGAGCGGGCAACGGGCTCAGCATCCCCGGTCGCCATAACCACCTTAATGCCGCGGCGGTGCAGCTCATCAATGGCGGCCTTAGCCTCGGGCCGTACCGTATCGGCAACAGCAACCAGACCAACCGCCTGCCCGTTCACACCCACAAACATGGCGGTCTTCCCCTGCACCTGAAAATCTCGTAGCAGGACCTCGTCAGCCCCGGTCTCAAGCAACTGGGCCGAGCCCACCGCCACCTGCACCGTGGGCACCTCAGCAGCCAGGGCAGCCCGGCTAGTACCGGCCGACCTCGTATCAGGCACCTGAGTAGGCACCCGGGCGAGCACGCCGCGTCCGACCACCGCCTCAGCCTGCTGAGGCAGCACAACCGGCACCCCGCGCTCCTGCGCCCCGCGCACCACCGCATCAGCCAGCGGGTGGTGGGCAGCGCTCTCAGCGGCAGCGGCTAAAGCCAGTACCTGCTCCTCGCTATACCCGGTATCAAGAGCCAGCACATCGGTGAGCTCCGGGGTGCCGTGGGTCAGCGTACCGGTCTTATCAACCACTAAAGTGTCAACCGCAGCGGTACGCTCCAGGTATTCACCACCCTTAATCAGCACCCCGTCTTTAGCTGATCGACCAATACCGGCTACCACCGAGACCGGAATAGAAATCACCAGGGCACCGGGGCAGGCAATCACAAGAATGGTCAGCGCCTGCTCAACATTGCGGGTCAGGACGCCAGCAAGCAAGGCCCCGATCATCACGGCAGGGGTGTAGTACTGGGAAAATTTCTCAAGGAAAGTCTGGGTTTTAGCGCGGTCGTCCTGGGCATCCTCAACCCGGCGGATGATAGTGGCCAGCATAGAATCACCACCGATCCCGCGGGCCTCAACCTGCAGGCTACCTGAGCGCAGCCAGGTGCCAGCAAAAACCTGAGCCCCCACCGACTTTTCAGCTGGCACAGACTCCCCGGTAATCGTGGCTTCAGCCACGGCACCGTGGCCCCCGGTGACTTCGCCGTCCACCGGAACCTGCTCGCCAGAGCGCACCAGCACGGTGTCCCCGGGGCTCAGCTGCCACAGTTCAACCGTCTCAGTTTCAACCTCGCCACCTTCTTGCAGGCGGATGCGGCGGGCGGTCTCAGGAGCTGCCTCCACCAAATCACTCAGAGCCTGCCGGGTCTTAGCCATGGTCGTGTGCTCTAAGGCCTTACCCACAGCAAAGAGGAAGGTAACAGCTGCAGCCTCCCAATAGTTATGAATGACAACAGCGCCCACCGCCGCAATCACTACCAGCAGGTCAATAGAAATCATCTTCACCCGCAGCGCGGCGATGGCCGAACCAGCAATCTGCCAGCTGGCCACCACGCTTGCTACGACCATGAAGAACTCATACCCGGTAACCCAGGCGGTCATAATAAGAGCAGCAGCCCCCAGGGCCGGGCCCCACGTCCTAAGGTGTTTCATGGCCGCCCTCCCCTAAATACTCGAAGGGCGGGCGGTGTAGCCCACCTCAGCCACAGCATCAACAAGCTGAGGGACGGTCACCAGCGCAGCGTCATAGTCAACCAGAATACGACCCGAGGAGAACTTGACTACGGCGTTCTCAACCCCGGGCAAACCTCCCAGCTTATTCTCAATCTTCTTGACACAGGAGGGGCAAGAGAATTCATCGGAACGGAGAGTAATGGAACGAGTGTCTGACATGGCTAAACTTCCTTTCTGTTTGCTACCTCTGTCGAGGTACTTTCAGATTAGAAGTTCGGGGAGGCAAGAACATTGACACCCGTCAATTAAGCAAAAATTAGTTCTCCGCTACCCGGGCCAGGGCCGCCACGTCCAGCAGGGCCACCCACCGGCGTCCTGAGTCAATGAGCCTCTGCTTCTTCCACGCTGCCATCACGCGAGAAGCCGACTCCACGGTAGTACCTGCCATACCGGCTATATCAGCGCGGCTCACGTCAGCGGTCAGGACGCGCACACCGTCAGCGCGGGTAGCCCCCAGCTTGGTATTCAGATGCAGCAAGACGTCAGCAACCCGCTGCGGCACCGGCAGGGTGGCCTGAGCGATTTCATTGTGCCGCACCCGGGCCAGGCGTTCGTGTTGGAGGTTGAGGATCTGCACGGCCAGGGCGGGATGTTCCTGCACCAGGTCTGCAAGCTCAGTGGCCGGCAGGTAGAGGGCACACAGGGGCTCAAGGGCCAGCACAGAGTCGGTGAGGACGCCCGGGCCCGAGTGCACAGGGCCCAGCACGTCGCCGGGGGCGGCAAGATCAAGGGTGAGACTGCGACCATCTGCGGTATCGTGCACAATCTTGGCCAAGCCAGCCATCACAATGTAGGAGCCCTCGGCGGCATCCCCGGCTCGCAGCACTGTTTCACCGGGACCCCAGGCGCGGGCCTTGAGTCGGTGGCTCAGCTCTAGCAGGTCAGCCTCGGGCAGGTGCCCGGTCAGCGGTGAGCGGGTAAGAGCCTGCAAGCGGGTTGCCTGCGAGCAGTGATGGGCCCCGGCCTGACCACGAGGATCATGGCGGTGATGGGTGCAGGGGCTATCTGTCATACCTCTACTCTACGCCTCAGTATTCACGGGCAGGCTAAGCCGCTACCGGGCCTAGTCACCGGGGGTAAAAGTGACAACCAGGCCGTCCTTCTCACCAAATCGCTCCAGGTGGCGGCCCAGCACGCCCTCAAGGCGCTCACGGCCTTCAGCGGTTGCGGCGTAGGTCAGCAGGACAAGACGCTCGACGCCGTCGACCTGCTGCACCAGCACATCGCCGTAGCCCCCGAAGTTACCGTCGCGGTTAAAGGTCAGGCGGTGACCGCCCTCAATCTCTTCAACCAGGATTTTGTGCCCAAAGTGGCTGGCCAACTGCTTGGCATAGCGGGCGGGGCGATCGGTTTCCACCACTGCACGAGAGCGCGCGGTCAGTGTTTCAATAGAGGGGTATTGAGAAGTAACCACGGATAGCCTTTCTTGAAAGTTAGGTTCACCTAAATACTATTGCAGGGTGCAGGTAAATCCCTCAAACAACCTTTGCATAGCGTCACACCCGCTCCCCTCGCCAGACACCAGCACAGGCGCGTACACTAGGGAGGTACATCAGCGCCGTCCGCACCCCAAAGGACGGCGCGCCTTCGTTCCTGGGCCACACAACCCACCCGAGTATCGACGGATTTCACGAATGTCTTCTGAGAACACCGCGGCTCACAAAACCGCACCACAGGCGCCCACCAGCGCCCTCGACCGCTACTTCAAAATCACCGAACGCGGCTCCACCCTCTCCACCGAAGTTCGCGGTGGCCTAGCAACCTTCTTCGCCATGGCCTACATCGTAGTGCTCAACCCCCTCATCCTGGGCCTCGGCCCAGACGGGGCAGGCAACACCCTCGGTGTAGAACGCGTCGCAGCAGCAACCGCCCTAGTAGCAGGCGTCCTGACCATCATCATGGGCCTGTGGGCCAAGCAGCCCTTCGCCATGGCAGCAGGTCTGGGCGTCAATGCCCTGCTGGCCTCCACCATCGCCACCACCCCCAACCTCACCTGGCCCCAAATCATGGGCCTCGTTATCTGGGCCGGTATCGTCATGGCTATCCTGGTACTCACCGGCTTCCGCCGCGCCGTCTTCGAAGCCGTCCCCGAATCACTCAAAACCGCTATCGTCGTAGGCATCGGCCTCTTCATCTCCCTCATCGGCCTAGTCAACGCCGGAATCGTCCGCCGCATGCCCGACGCAGCAGGCACCACCGTACCCGTCTCCTTCGGCGCAGGCGGCCACCTCCAAGGCTGGCCCATCTTCGTCTTCCTCTTCGGCCTCTTCCTCACCATCGCCCTCTTCATCCGCAACGTGCGCGGTGCGATTCTGATTGGTGTAGTCGCCTCAACCATCCTGGCAATCGTCCTAGAAACCCTCTGGCCCTCAGGTTCCTCCCTAGACTCAGCCACCGGCTGGTCACTCATGATTCCCGGCATCCCCTCCCAATGGATCGGCCACCCCGACCTCTCCCTCATCGGCTCGGTCGACATGATCGGGGCGTTCTCCGCCTCATCCATCGGCACCCTAGGGGCCACCATGCTCATGTTCGCCATCCTGCTAGCAGTTTTCTTCGACGTCATGGGCACCTCCGTAGGCCTAGCCACCGAAGCAGGAACTATCGACAAAAACGGCAAAATTGAGAACATCGACCGGGTACTCCTCATCGACGCCGCAGGCTCCGTCATCGGCGGTGGCTCATCAAGCTCCGCCCACCAAATCTTCGTAGAATCAGCCACTGGCATCGGTGAAGGCGCCCGCACCGGCTTCGCCAACATCGTCACCGGTGCCCTCTTCCTGCTGGCCGTCTTCATCTCCCCGCTCGTTTCCATCGTGCCCTTCGAAGCTGTCGCCCCCGCGCTGGTTGTCGTCGGCTTCCTCATGGTCCGTCAGGCCGTTCACATCGGCTGGACCGACTGGGGCCTAGGCATCCCCGCCTTCCTGACCATCATCATGATGCCCTTCACCTACTCCATCGCTGACGGTATCGGTGCCGGCTTCATCGCCTTCACCTTCATCCGCCTGGTACAGGGCCGCGGCAAAGAAGTACACCCCATCATGTACATCGTCTCCGCTGCCTTCCTTATCTTCTTCGGCATGGGTGTCATCGAAGGCTGGATGCACCCCTAACCCACACCCCTTCCAACTACCCCAGTTGTAGTGCGCCCCCTTAGGCGGGGCACCACCACAACTGGGGTATTTGCCTTTAACACGCACCACCAGAACAGATACCAGCCCCCTCCCCCACCGGCAAGCTGCCCTCCCACCTGTTTTAATAGAAACATGCTTGAACCCGACACCCGTTGCCCCTGCGGCACCGGCGAAACCTACAGCGCCTGCTGCGGACGCTACCACTGCCAGTTTGCCCAGACCGGCAACCTCATTGCGCCCACCCCCGAGGCGCTCATGCGCTCACGCTTCACAGCCTTTGCAATCGGCCTACCCGACTACCTACTAGCCACCTGGCACCCCAGCACCCGGCCAGCGTCCTTAGACCTTGACCCCATCCTGCGCTGGTACCGCCTAGATATTCTCAGCGCAGCAGGCGGCCCCTTCGACACCACCGGCGGGGTAGAATTCGCCGCTTACTACCGGTCACAACCTGGCACACCCGACACCGAAAAAGTACGCGGAGTGCAAACCGAAGTCTCCCGCTTCACCAAAGAAAACGGGGCCTGGTACTACGTTGACGGTGAGGTCAACTAACCCCAACAAACATTTTCGCCCTATTCCTTCTCTCTTCACCCCGAGATAATCTCTAGGGCTATGAGAAAAGGAATAGGGCGATATTTTATTGGCCGGCACGAAGCTGAGCGTCTAGCTGGGCCAAATCTACTTCCGGTTGGGCGTCGCGGCGTGGGGTAGCTGAACGGACAAAATCGCGCACCCAGCTATCGTCCTTATATTGGGCGGGGACGCCGCCACCTAGCAGGCGCTTAGTGATAGCAGCGGTGAGTAGCTCCCCAGCCACCGGCAGGGGCGCATGCGAACCGGCAATAATGACGTTACCCTTACGGCGGCCCTTGAGCATGGCCGGGTCAGCCACAATACACGTATGCTCAAAAACCTCTGCAATGGCAGCAGCTTCAGCCCGGGCACCGGCCAGGGAGCGGTCGTCCCCACAGTTAATGATGTAGAGCCCATTGGGGGCTAGCGAGCGCTCGGCCAGTTGGGTGAATTCGAGCGTGGTGAGCGGTTCGGGGGTGATGTAGCCTGCGAAGACGTCGCGGATAATGACATCGCGTGATGCAGCGGCGAAGCCTTCGGTGACGGTTCTGGCTTCTCCTACCCTGATTTTGATGGTGGGGGCCTTGGGCAGGTCGAACCATTGGCGCACGTAGCTGGCGAGTTTTCCGTCGAGTTCGACCACGGTGTTGTGGCTGGCCGGGTAGAGGTCTGCTAGGTAGCGGGCCATGGAGCAGGCTCCGCCGCCTAGGTGGGTGATGCGGAGTTTGGTGGGGTTCAGGTGGGTGTCGACGAAGGGTTCGATGACGGCTGCTAGCCAGCGCATGTATTCAAAGTCGAGTTCGCGGGGTTGGCCGAGCACGATGTGGGAGGATTCCATGCCGTTGATTTCGAGTACCCAGCCGCCGGGGGTGTAGTCGTCTTCAATGAGTTCGGCTAGGCCGGTGTCGATGGGGTAGGTTCCTTCGGCTAGGGCCGTGGGGGTTTCTACTTGTTTTTTGGGGGTTCGTCTGCGTTTTGCCACCTCTCTAGCCTAGTGGGTCGGCGGGCTCAGTGTGGCTTGTTAGGGTGAGAGGGCAGTGACAGTGAGTGAAAGGACGGGGCTGGGGGAAGCTCTTTTGATGCTGTGCTTTACCCGCAGGAGCCTGCTTATCTCTGGTATATCGTGGGCAATGATCGGGCGGTAGGTTTTTATCGGCCTCGGGGTTTTGAGGTTAAGGGGTTGACTGTGCAGTGCGGTGGTGCTTGGTCCCCGGCGAGGGCAGCCCGCATGTTTCGCGGGCTGCCTTTGCCGTCTTAGTAGGGAAGGTGGGGCGGGCGGACGCCGGTGGGTACCGGCAGTGGCTGATGGAAGTTGGGCACCAGCGATGGGCCCTGCCCCCCCTTTTTTACCCCGGCGAGTTCGCGCTCTCAGGCAGAAAGACACTTACCCCCTCGTCAATGGTTTCATCACTGATGAGGTCCCCTACCCCTGCCAGGTTGGTGAGGTTACGGGCATGGTGCTTGGCGGTAGGTTGGTAGACCTGGATGCTGCTATCTAGCAGGGGTGCCGGTGGTTTTTCCCCAAAGCTGGGAGGGGTAGGGTTATGCAGTTGTAGGTCACCGATTTTGACCTTGCGTAGCTGTGTATCGAGCCAGCGGTCACCTTTCTGGATGATTTCAGTATCGATGGTGCGCAGGACTGAGTCAGTATCTTGGTAGAGCTCTGAGGGGTTGATGCTTGCACTGTGGATAAAGCGATGACCGCCCCCTATTTTCTGGATCCCAGCGTGGGTGGCGTTGCTGACCCCTAGTAGGGCCATCTGTTCCTGTTCGGTGCGGGTAATACCGGGTCTTTGGGTTGTCCCGGCGATAATGGTGGTGTCTGCAAGGGTGTAGCCGCCCATGAGCTCTTCTAGTTCGGGTATTACTTCATCTGTGCCGGGGTTTGCGGCCGCTATCTTCGTATATTCTTCGGCGCCGTGGAATCCGACATCGTCAGGTCGATGGGGCAGCACTGTAGCCACATCGGGGGCATAATCGTCCCGGTCGCCTTGTAGGTAAGGCACAGGGTCTGCCTTATAGCGGACGTCAACGTGTATCACAGCGTCCGGGACCTTAATGTCATCTACCGGGCTGGCCTGGGTGAGGAGGCCCTTGACCTTGTAGCGGGACCCAAACGATGTGTTGGATGCCAGGGCAGCAGCGGTCAGCCCACCTTGGCTAAAGCCAGCTAGAATTATTTCGCTGCCCTCAGGTGCGCCAGCTTCTTCCAAGGTGCGTTCTACTTGGGTCATCAGGGCGGTGTACTGTTCTGGGGTGAGGTCGGGGTTGTAGCCAGAAGCGGCGCTTCCAGCTGCACCAGCCCAGGAGTTGGTGCCTCCGCGCCAGAGTTGAAAGAGGCCGTTTCTTTCGGGGTCGCCATCGGTACCGGGGATTGTGATGAGGTACTGGGTTTGGCCGGTTTCTGGGTTGTAAAGGGTTTGAACCATGACGTGGTCCCAGGCACCTTGGTAGTTGGCAGATTCAAAGAGCTCATCGCCCCGATTTTCGATGCCTTCCATGCGATGGAAGTGCTCGGCGATTCCGCGGGTAGTGAGCGGCAGTTCTTGCGACTGACCCTGGGTGGGGTTGATTTCGTTGGTCATGTCGCGGGTGGCACGTAGCCGCCCATTAGCCCCCGCAATCTGCGACAGTTTATTGATGCCATTGGTGAATTTTCGTATTTCTTGCCGCCCTTCAGGGGTTCTGCGAGCCAGCAAAAAAGCGTCCTTGGCGGGGGAAACCACGGTCACTGCTGCTTGTGAAACAACTAGTTTGAGCTGGTCGAACTGGTAGCCAAAGGCTGACTGGATACCTAGTACCGTCGCCTTGCCCCGTGCCTGGGCTTGTTCGGCCTGGATTATTACGTGGTTGGCGAAGGCTTCGGCCTGCTGGTAATTCTCAGCGGCGGTGCGCACCCCTCTGGCAAGGTTGTGCATGCCACTGACCAGGGTGGTGAGCGTCAGGGTACTGGTGCCTAAGGACGCCAGGGCCCGGGCCCCTGCCCCTGTAAAGTCGAGGGAGGCCAGAAGGGCCAGGCGGGCAGTGAGGCCACCGAGCGCGTGGCTACTTTCTTCGTAGCGTCCTGCTACAGCCGAGAGTTGCTGGGCTAAGGGCTCAAGTTCAGCGAATTCTACCGAGATGCGGCCGTTAGAGGGGGCGGCACCTACGGTAGCAGGAAGATATGCGCCTGCCATGTCTACCACCCCTCTGTAGCTAAAGCGGTACTCACGCGAGTAAGTAAGGGGTTGTTCATAGCGGAGGTTAGGGCCCCGTGTAGAGCAGGGAGGTTAGCTTGTTCAGCGTGCACAATAAAGTCATCAAGGTCGATGTCTTCCAGCACGGCCATACCGGCTAGGGCGGTGTCGACAGCTGCCCCGGCAAGACCAATAGCAGAAGCTACCACTTCAAGTTCAGCGGCGACAGCTTCACCGGCTAGGCGCACCTCCTGGGCGCTGGCCTCTAGTTCCCCGCGCATGCCCCTAGCTGTGGCCTCTTCTGCCGCTAGAGCACTGTGAAAGGCGCGGCCAGCGGTAGACTCCCACTCTATCTGCCCGGCGGCAAGGGCCTGCCCGGCAGCTTGCCCGATGGCGTCCGCCTGCCCCAGCACCTCTTGCGCCAGAGCAGCTGACCATTCTCGCACCCGCTGGGCCAGGCCCAGGGCACCTGCCGAGGCCCCTGCCGCACCCTGACTCCCCAGACCTGCCCTACCTGCGGCGGCAGTAAGTTCATAGACCGAAGGCACTGCGTTCTCTCCTTGCATCTCTAAACCGACGATTCCTTAGCACACACCCTAAAAGCAGCACCCTGCCACCTACCAGCCCACACCCGCCTGTGGATAAGCACCCGCCACAGCATCTGGTCTAAACCACCGCACAAACGGTGCAGCTATGACGCAAAGATGACGCAGGCAGTCCACAGCCCTTGACGGTGGCCACCTGCTGCCATAAAAGCCCATCTCATACCCCGCAAAACGTGCACCGTCCGCCTTGCCGTGAGAAACTAGTGTCATGTCTCATCGTGAAAACTCCACCACTTTGCCCTCTGGCCGTCACTCCCTCACCGGCGCAGGCCTGGCCCTTGGCGCCCTCGACGGACGTTACAAGGCCGCCACCGAACCCCTCGTCGACTACCTCTCAGAGGCCGCCCTCAACCGCGACCGCATCCACGTTGAAGTTGAATGGTTCATCTACCTCTGCGACCATCAGGTACTGCCTGGCCTCGAACCCCTCACTGACGATCAGCGTGCCGGTCTGCGCGCCATCGTCACCGATTTCACCGAAGAATCTGCCGCTGAACTGGCAGAAATCGAAGCCGTCACCGTCCACGATGTGAAGGCCGTAGAATACTTCATCGCCCGCCGTCTCGAGCCCCTGGGCCTAGAGAAGCTCAAGCCCCTGGTCCACTTTGGTTGCACCAGTGAAGACATCAACAACCTCTCCTACGCCCTAGGTATTAAGGACGCCGTCACCAACGTCTGGCTGCCTGCCGCCCGTGGCCTGGTCGAGCAGATCATGAAGCTAGCAGAAGAGGCCCGCGAGGTGCCCATGCTCTCTCGCACCCACGGCCAGCCCGCCACCCCCTCAACCCTGGGTAAAGAGCTAGCTGTCTTTGCTTACCGCCTGAACCGCCAGATTAAGCACGTTGAACAGGCTGAGTTCCTGGGCAAAATCAACGGTGCAACCGGCACCTACTCCGCCCACGTGGTCTCTGTTCCGACCGCCAACTGGCAGAAAATTTCAGAAGAGTTCGTCACCGGCCTGGGCCTGGACTGGAACCCCCTGACCACCCAGATCGAAAACCACGACTGGCAGGCTGAGCTTTACTCCTCCATCGTCCACTTCAACCAGGTGCTGCACAACCTCTGCACCGATGTGTGGAGCTACATTTCCATCCGGTTCTTCCGCCAGATTCCTGTTGCAGGTGCCACCGGCTCCTCCACCATGCCCCATAAGGTCAACCCCATCCGTTTTGAGAACGCTGAGGCCAACCTCGAAATCTCCAACGCCCTGCTCAACACCCTGGGCGCCACCCTCATCCAGTCCCGCTGGCAGCGCGATCTGACCGATTCATCTTCCCAGCGCAATATTGGTGTCGCCTTCGGCCACTCCATTCTGGCTATCTCCAACGTGGTCAAAGGCCTAGAGCGCCTGGACATCGCCAGCGACGTCATTGCCGCTGACCTTGATGAGAACTGGGAGGTTCTAGCTGAAGCCATCCAGATGGTCATGCGCGCCGAAGCTATCGCAGGCACCCCCGGCATGAAAGACCCCTATGAGCGTCTCAAGGAGCTGACCCGCGGCCACCGCGTCGACGCTGCCCGCCTCAAGGAATTCGTCGCCGAACTTGGCCTGAGCAAGGACGCCGAAGCTCGACTTTCAGAGCTCACCCCGGCAACCTACATCGGCCTGGCCCCCTCACTGCTAGAGCACGCCACCCGCTAAAAACTGGCTCAAACAGATTACGTAAGGAAACCCCGTCATATCTGGCGGGGTTTTCTGCTGCCCCGAGAGGTTTTCACTTTTAGGATAGATGGTATGACCGAGAACTCCCTCCCCGCAGACAGCTCGCCCGAACAAACCCCGCTGGCCCTGCGTCGCCTGCGCAAGCTCCGCGCCCGCCACCCCCACGCTACCCCAGCAGAACTGGCAGAACGCCTGGGCGGAATCTTCGTGCGCGACTTCACCCTGGTCGGCTCAGCCCAGGCCGGGGCTCAAGAGCTAACGCCCAACGTCCTCGGTAGCGTCACCCGCAACCGCCGCATTGCCGGGCTCACCCAGGCAGCCGCCCATCTAGGGGCGGTCCAGCAGGGCATGGCCAGCTACAGCCGGGCCGCCCATCACGGCATTACAACTACCGCCCATGTGGGTAGCGCTCAGGCCATCAAAACCTATCTGCACGGTATGGCCCTGCTCTACGGCCTACAGGTTGAGAGCAACGACGAGGCAGCAGCGGCCGTTTTGGGTCAGGACGTCAACGAGCTACTCACCCAGGTCGAAAATATTCCCAACACCGGAGTGCGCCAGGGGCAGCAGATGAACATTCTAGGAGCCGTAGCCGCCATCGGCCTGCGCAACCCGCAAACCCTGCTACTGGTCAAAGCCGGCGAACAGCTGGTCAAAGCAGGGGGCGCTGTTTTTGCTAGTCAGAAGATGCGCCGGGATTTTGCTCAACAGATTATCGCCCAGGTAGAGCAGAACCTGGGGGCCGCCCCAAGCCTTTTATCTCAGAGCACTCTCGCAGTCTTAGAGGAAAGTAAGGACGCCAGCACAGCAGACAGTGCCACCAGCCAGGAGGGCGCTGCCCCGGCAGAACCCTGGGATGATGATGCTGACCTGCTAGAACTCTCTGCTGAAGAGGTCAGCGCCCTTGAGGCATCGGAACCTGTTGAGCCCTCCCAGGTGGAAGAGCCTGCACCTGTTGAACCCTCTCAGATTGAGGCACCTGAGCCGGTGGCAGCGTCCGCCCTTGAAGAGCCTGCCCCGGTAGTGACCGAAACCCAGGTGCGGCCCAGTACCCAAGCAGAGCTGGCGGCAGCCGACGGGGCAAGCGCTAAGGGTGCCCGCCTAGCTGCCCGTGCCTTCGTCCGCGCCCGCTCTCGTTTTAAGGGTTAAAAGAAGGAGGGACCAGATTCCTCCCCTATGCCCTGTGGGCATGAAGTACATGGGGAGGAATCTGGTCCCTACTGCTCCTAGCTAAAAGCTCTGACTAGGAGTTAAAGGGCTGGTTGCAGGCAGCCATGGTGCCCTCGGTGTAGCCCCTGGTGAACCAGTAGACGCGCTGTTCTGAGGAGCCATGAGTCCACGAATCAGGGTTGACCTGCTGGCCAGATGAACGCTGAATTGCATCATCACCAATGGCGCGGGCAGTATCAATGGCCTGCTGAATCTGGTTCTGAGTCAGCGGATCAAGCAGGGCGTTCTCGCCCTTATCAGTCTGAGAAGCCCACACACCGGCGTAGCAGTCAGCCTGAACCTCAACCTGCACAGCACCAGAATCAGCGCCTGGGTCCTGGTAGTCAGAGTATTTTAGGGTGCCCATGGTCTGCTGGATATGGTGGGCGAACTCGTGAGCCGTCACGTACATGACCGCGAAATCACCATTGGAACCGCCCATCGCTTTGAGCTGGTCGAAGAAAGGAACCGACATGTACACTGTCTGGTCAGCCGGGCAGTAGAAGGGACCGGTCTGCGAGATATTGGCGGTACCGCACCCTGTGGAGATGTGCCCCTCCCCCAGCACCAGATCAGGTGCCGTATAGGAGATACCTGCCTCGGCAGGGAGTTTTTCTTCCCACACCATATCCAGGCTCACGCCGGTCGCTAGAATACGGCAGTCGTCGTAGCGGTTGGCGTCCTCATAGGTCTGGCAGTGCTCAAAGTTCCCGGCACCGGTGACCTGCTTCTGTTGGGCATCATTGCCGTACATGGAGTTAGAGTTTCCACCGCCGGTCAGGCCCCCTAAGCCACCTGAGGCAAAGAAGAAGATGGCGGCGACAACCAGCACACCGGGGATGCCGAACTTACGGCCTACGCTGCTCATCAGCATCATCATGAGCGGGTTCATGCCCCCGCCACCGCCACCGCCGCCTCGGCCGTTGCCGCCTGATGAGCCGCGCTGCGAATAGTTATTATTCAGGTTGTCGTTAAAGCCCATGTCAGTCCTGCTTTACTTCTCTGTCTTATTGTTCAAGCTGGGCGGGTTCGCCCTGCGCACTTTCGGAGCTATCCGCACCGCTACCGCCTTGGAACTTGGGGGCACGGTCCAGGTTGAGCTCATCAGGGAACATAGGGGGCAAGGCACCGAAGGTCTGCTCTACAGACTTGACCACGTTCTTGCCCAGGGCCAGGTTGGCGCCACCACCGACGACCGCACCCACACCGAAGGGTAGGGCGCGGCCCAGTAGGGCACCGGACTGGCGGGTGAGAAAGCGCTTAATGAACATGTTGCGGAGGGTGCGCTCAATACTGAAAATCTTGCCTGAGTCCTTAGAGCCCATCATCATGCCCCACTTGCGGGAGACACCACCGGTCTTACCGGTGTGGGCCAGAATCGAGTTCATGAGCACGGAGCCGTCTTCACCGAGCATGATGGCCATGACCATCAGGCGGGCCTTGTCGGGGTCTTCTATGTGCACGCCGTGCAGTTCGGCCATGGCCTGGGCGAAGATGGCGGTACGTTCGAGGTAGCCGCCGACTGCCAGAACAGAGAGGCCGACGGACGCCGCAGTACCCAGGCCGGGTACGAAAGCGGTTGCACCCACGGCCCCACCGCCGACTGTCACATCGCGTAGGTAGGCCTTTTCAAGGCGGCGAGCGATTTGGTCGGGGGTTTCGTGGGGGTGCTTCTCACGCATCTTTTTGAGCATGGAAACAATCAGGGGGCGCTGAATCTTCAGCACGGTGTCTACAGTGCGGGTGACCGCGGGCTTGGGCTGACCGTTAGCGTCAAAGGCGCTTGATGCGTTGAAGTTGAACATGCATCTAGTTTACCGACAAACCGTCTTAAACACAGTCTACTTTCTATCGTGTATGCCCTGGGCGTGGCAGGTTCTTTCAACCCTCACCCCACACCCAGGGCGGACGCCAGGCGCGGGCCCATTGCCACGAATATACTACCGAATCCATATTTCTAGATGTTAACTTTCAGATGGCATGATGTAGAATCTATGGTTCAGATGGTTTAGCTCAAGATAGGTATAAGGAGGCACCTTGGCTCGAGACCAATCAATCCGCAGACAATTCAACAGCGTATTTCGAGAATATGATGAAGTCACACTAAAACGTGCTGGTAAAGACGTCGAAATACACCTCTCAGGGACGACCTACCCGGCTAAGTGGACAGCCCGCTCATCACAGACAGACTCACCGCAGATACCTATCAGCTTCAAAGCAGTCTCCACACTCAAAGAAACACACCCCAACTCTGAAGAAGTTGCGCTTCTCTACACCTGGGTAGAAACATCTGGGGCTATCTTTGCAGTTGGCCTCACCGTAGCCCAGCACTGCGCCCTCACCAACAAAAAAATCCAAGCCCACGACAGCGAAAGCCGAGTATTCACCCAAGCACCAGGCGGTTACTACATTCGCCGTCATGCTTCACACCCCCAATGGGAACAATACTGTGATTTAGCCAAGCAAGGAGATTTGCTCTTTACTCTAGAGATGCCAGCTCCCATCATTAGCTCCCGTTCAAAGGCGTAACAGTATGCAGCCAACACATGCCTTCATCGACGAAAGTAAAAATAGGGATTATCTACTCATCACAACACTGATGATTCATAGCGATCTTCTGGCTACGCGCAAAAAACTTCGCTCGCTCTTATTGCCAGGGCAAGAGCGGTTCCACATGAAAAATGAGAGAGATTCACGTCGCAAAAAGCTTCTATCGCTCATTCGAGACCTCAACGCTACCGTCGTTATTTATCGTGCGCCCACATCATCGCATCGACGGTCTCAGATAGAAGCACGGGCTGATGTTTTACAGGCTTTCCTGGATGATGCGCTCAACACCTCTATACGCAATGTGTGTTTAGAAAGTGATGAGACTATGAACGCACGAGATCGGCAGGTAATTGCTCAATTTCTACAAAGACACCAGGCTGTAGACGGCATAAGATATCAGCATTTACCCGCAAAGTCAGAAATTCTTCTCTGCATCCCAGACGCTGTAGGTTGGGCATGGAATAGGGGTGGAGAGTGGAAGAAAATGGTCGCTCCCCTAGTGGATGAGCAGGTGGTATAACCTACCGTTTTAAACGCGAAACCCGAGCGCCACAACCGTCCGGATGGGTCTCGGGTTCACTTACCTCAGCTAGTGCTGAAATCTTATTCTTTATACTACTCGCTCATGAGAAGCTTCTCAACCGTTTATCGTGGAAGAGAACGGTCTACACACCCCTAAGCCAGTTGGTCAAGTAGCTCCACTAGCTCATCGGTGCCCAGGGCGGACGCCGGGTGCGGGCCCGCTGCAACCAGGCCGGTAGCAGCGTCCTGCGTCAGAGCCGTCTGCGAGCCCACCAGAATCAGGTTGCCCGCATGGCGCCCGCTGAGCATGGTGGTATCAGCCAGACACCAAACATGCTCAAAAACCTCAAGGAGGGTGCGGGCCTGGGCTACGAAGAAGCTCAGCCCGGCGTCATCACCCACATTGACGGCAAGCAACCCGCCCGCCCTACCGCCGGTGGCTGGGGCCAGGCAGTTACGCAGATCGGTGTAAAACTCAGCGGTAGTCAGATGGGCTGGGGCCTCCCAGCCCGAAAAAATATCCAGGACCACCAGGTCAAGGCCAGCAGGGGCCCCCAGCTCCTCTTTCAGTCGGGGGGCTGCCGCGGCGGCGTCCTCAATGAGCACCTTACAGTTAGTGCCAGCAGGTAGGGGCAGCTGCTCCATCACAAAACCGGGCAGTTCCCGCTCAATATCAACAGCCACCTGGGCTGAGCCGGGGCGAGTAGCTTGAATATAGCGCACCAGGGTCAGTGCGCCCGCACCCAGGTGAGCGGCGGTCAGAGGCTTACCTGCCTCGCCCTGAAGATCGACCAGGTTGCCGATACGGCGAAGGTACTCGTAGAAAATGAAGTCGGGGTGGGCTAAATCCACGTGGGACTGCTCGGCCCCACCAATTTCAAGAATACGGCCGGTCTTAGAGAACCCATCGGGGGCAACCGAAGCGCTGAGGCCAGAAAAAGAAAGCTGAATGGTGCGTGACATGCTCTCTAGCCTAGCCCCTTACCGCTAGTACCCCAGCCTGGCGTTGCTCAGCACCGGCAGCTTGGCGCGAGCATCATCGACCTGAGCCAGGTCAAGATCAACCACTAGAATCTCAGGCTTCTCACCGGCCTCAGCTAAGGTCACACCGAAGGGGGAAACGACCCGGGAGTAGCCCACACCGGTTGGCTGGGTGATATCTGCCCGCGGGTCAGCACTCGCAGGGGAGGCCTGATCAACGGCCAGCACAAACATGTTGGAGTCCAGGGCACGGGCACTGGTGAGGATCTGCCACTGGTTCACCTTGCCCTCTCCCCCAGCCCATGAAGCGGCCACAATCGTAGCCTTAGCCCCAGCCCGAGAATAGTCAGCAAAAAGCTTGGGGAAGCGCACATCGTAGCAGGTGGCCAGGCCGATGGTGGTGCCGTCCACGGTGATGGTCATCAGCTGCTGGCCAGCCTTCACCGCCTCAGATTCTTTAAAACCGAAGGCATCGTAGAGGTGCACCTTGGTGTAGACCGTCTCAACCCCATTCTGGTCTAGGCAGTAGAGATTATTATAGACCCGCAGGTTCCACTCATCAGATAGCTGCACTGGGGCGAACCCGCCCGCCACCACGGTCACATAGTTTTCGCGAGCGATATTAGCTAGGGCGGTGCGGAAGGTCAGCTCATGCTGGGCCGCATCGTCATAGAGCTGCCCGCCGAAGCTGAGCATGGCAGCTTCCGGGAAGACTACCAGGCGGGCACCGCGCTGGGCTGCCAGGGCAGTGTACTCACGGATGATCTCAATGTTGTGAGCAACGTCTTTGGTGCTGAGCATCTGGGCTAAAGCTATCTTCATATTTTTAACTCTAAAGGGGCGGGCCCGGCCGTGACCAGGTGCCCGCCCCTTCCAAGGGTTTTAGAGGCCAGCAGCCTTCTTGAAGGCTGCCACCATGTCAGAGACGCTAGTTGCCGAATCGACGTTATCAAGGGCGGTGCCGTTGATAACGAAGCTGGGGGTGCCCTTAACGCCGGCGTCAACGCCCTCCTGGTATTCCTGCTTAATCAGGGTCAGGGATTCTTCGTTGGGCAGATCCTGCTCAAAACGGGTGCGGTCTAGGCCCAGCTGCTCAGCGTAATCGCCCATGAGGGTGTTGAACTGGTCGGTGTCAGTGATGGCTTTCCAGTCTTCCTGGTGGGTGTAGAGGTGCTCTGCCATCTGCACGTAGGCGCCCTGGGCCTCAGCAGCCTGCACAGCCTGGGCTGCGGGCACAGCGTTGGCGTGCTTCGGCAAGGGGAAGTGACGCACTGTTACATTCATGATTCCATCGAGCTTGGAGGCAGCTTCACGGTAGGTAGGGTCAGCCTTGGCGCAGTAGGGGCACATCAAGTCGGTGTAGAGGGTGACGGTGGGGGCGCCCTCTGTGACAGAGTTGAGCTGGTAGCCCTCATCGGTGCGGACGCCGGTAGCAGCAGGGCTGGTGGTAGTGGAAGCGCTGGCAGTAGCTGAAGCGTCGCCAGCATTTTCCTTTGAGGTGCCACAAGCTACGAGACCCGCCACAGGCAGGAGGCTAACGAGGGTGCGGCGTGTCATTTTCATAGACATAAGAAAGACTTCTTTCAGGTCGATTATTTCTTCTTTTACCCTAGCAATTTGAGGTCGCTTGTTACGGTCACAGGCTGTCAACAAACGTCCTTCTCATGAGATAGCACACAAATACACGGCGCACCGCCCCTAAACCCAGGCGAACGAATAAACTCAGAAGTAAACCTACGGTAGCTCTAGGGCCGCCGTAACCCATAAACACAGCCAAAAGGATGTAGACCCAGATGATCAACGGCATGTACATTTCCGCGATGAACCAGGGCTCAGGCAAGTCCCTCATCGCCATCGGCCTCATTGATTCCCTCGTCAAGAAAACCGACCGTGTAGGCTTCTTCCGCCCCGTCTTCAATGGTGAAACTGAAGCTAACGATCCTCTGATCAGCCTTGTCCGCTCCAAGTACGAGCTCACCGAGAAGCAGGCCCGCGGTGGTGTCTCCCTGAGCCGTTGCCGTGAACTTCTCGCCTCAGGCAACCACGAAGAAATGTCTTCCATCGCCGTCTCCACCTACGCCCAGATGGCTGAAGAGTGCGATGTCATCGTTGTTGATGGCACCGACCTGGTCGCCCACAACGCAGCAACCGTTGAATTCGACCTCAACGCCCAGTTCGCTAAGGACCTTGGCACCCCCGTCATCGCTGTCATTGGCGCCCAGGACTCCTCCGTTGCAGATGCTGTCAACGCTGTTGATGTGGCCCGCACCGAGCTTCAGTCAGCCAAGGTTGACGTCCTTGCCGTCATGATTAACCGCGCCAACCCCGAAGAGCGCGAAGAGATTCTGCAGAGCGTCAAGCGCAGCCCCTCCAACCGCCCCGTCTACGTCCTGCCCGAGCTACCCGAAATCGCCCTGCCGACCGTTGCTGAAGTTGTCAACGACCTCAACCTCAACCGTGACGGCATGGACCAGGACTTCCTGGACCGCGATATTCACGACATCAAGATCGCGGCTATGACCGTCTCTAACTTCCTCACCCAGTTCGCTGACGGTGACTTCGTCATCGTCCCCGGTGACCGCTCAGACATCATGGTCGCCACCCTGGCCTCTGCCCTGGCACCGAACTTCCCCGCCCCCTCAGGTATGCTCCTGACCGGTGGCCTGGCCAGCGACCTTAAGGGCGACACCGCCATCGGCCAGCTCGTTGAGAAGGCACCCTTCCCTGTTTTCTCCACCCAGCTTGACACCTTCAAGTCAGGTCGCGCTGTCTCACGCGTCCGCGGCCAGCTAGCCCTGGGCCAGCCCCGCAAGATTGCAACCGCCCTGGGCGAATGGTCACGCAACGTCGACGAAAACGAGCTCTTCGAGCGTCTGGAACTCGAGCGTCCTGCCACCATGACTCCGCTGCGCTTCCTGCACAACCTGATTGAAAAGGCTCGCAGCAACCGCCGCTCCATCGTCCTGCCTGAAGGCTACGACCCCCGTATCCTGCGCGCAGCTTCCATCATCGTGCGCCGTGACTTCTGCGACCTGGTTCTGATCGGTAACCCCGAAAAGATTGCAGAAATCTGCCAGCGCGAGTCCATCGACCTGCCCGTTGCAGCAGACGGTAAGCGCGGCGTCACCATCATCGACCTCGAGAACAACGAATACGCCGAGGACTTCGCCGCAACCTACGCCGAACTGCGCGCTCACAAGGGCATCACCCTGGAAGCTGCCCAGAACCGCATGATGGACCCCTCCTACTTCGGCACCATGCTGGTCTACAAGGGCATCGTCGATGGTATGGTTTCCGGTGCTGTGAACACCACCGCTAACACCATCCGTCCTTCCCTGGAATTTATCAAGACCCGTGAAGGCGTCAAGGTTGTTTCTTCCGTCTTCCTCATGCTCATGGAAGACCGCGTACTGGTCTTCGGTGACTGCGCCGTGAACCCCAACCCCAACCCCGAGCAGCTTGCAGATATCGCTAAGGCATCTGCTGAAACTGCCCGCCAGTTTGGTGTTGAACCCAAGGTCGCTATGCTCTCCTACTCCACCGGTTCCTCCGGCTCCGGTGCGGACGTTGAGCAGGTCATCGAAGCTACCGAGAAGCTGCGCGAATCCAACCCCGACTTCGCTTTTGAAGGCCCCATCCAGTTCGACGCGGCCTCCAACATGTCCATCGCATCCTCCAAGCTGCCCGGCTCAGAGGTTGCAGGTCAGGCAACCGTCTTCATCTTCCCCGACCTGAACACCGGTAACAACACCTACAAGGCTGTTCAGCAGACCTCCGGTGCTGTAGCAGTTGGCCCCGTCCTTCAGGGCCTACGCAAGCCCGTCAACGACCTGTCCCGCGGCGCTACCGTTGATGACATCATCAACACCGTAGCGATCACCGCAATCCAGGCCCAGACCCTCTAAAAATCAAAGGAAAACATTTACATGCTCGTACTCGTTATTAACTGCGGTTCCTCATCTGTGAAGTACCAGGTGCGCGACACCTCCGCTACCGGCGAAGAGAACCAGGTCGTCGCTAAGGGCCTGGTCGAGAACATCGGCTCCGCTGAGATCCCCACCCACACCGAAGCCCTGGACATCATGGCCAAGGCCCTGGTAGAACCCCTGCACGGCAAGACCATCGACGCTATCGGTCACCGTATCGTTCAGGGTGGCGACGTCTTCTCAGAGCCCGTCCTCATCACCGATGACGTTATCGCTAAGATTGACGAACTCTCACCCCTGGCACCCCTGCACAACCCCGCCCACGTACTGGGTCTGAAGGCTGCACAGGAAACCTACCCCGGTGTACCCATGGTTGCTGTCTTCGACACCGCATTCCACGGCACCATGCCCGAGCACGTTTACCGCTACGCAGTTCCCGAAGAACTGGTTGAGAAGTACAGCGTCCGCCGCTACGGCTTCCACGGCACCAGCCACGACTACGTCACCGGTGTTGCCGCAGAATTCCTGGGCATGGACCGCTCAGAATTCAACGGTGTTATCGCCCACCTGGGTAACGGCGCCTCCGTCACCGCTGTTGAAGGCGGCAAGTGCCTGGACACCTCCATGGGCTACACCCCCCTCGCTGGCCTGGTCATGGGTACCCGCTCCGGCGACATCGACCCCTCCGTCCTGACCAACGTCATGCAGCGTGGCAACATTTCCCCCGAAGAGATGGACCGCATCCTCAACAAGGAGTCAGGTCTGCTCGCTATTGCTGGCAGCAGCGACATGCGCGAAGTTGAAAGCGGCGCAGAAAACGGCGACAAGCGCGCCCAGCTGGCACTGGACATGGCCTCCTACCGCCTGGCTAAGTACATCGGTGGCTACCACGTAGCAGTCGGCGGCGCTAAGGCCCTGATCTTCACCGCAGGTATCGGCGAGAACTCACCCGTATTCCGTCAGCTGACCATCGACCGTCTGAGCGCCCTGGGCCTGACCATCGATGCAGAAGCTAACAAGGTACGCGGCGACGAGCCCCGCCTGATCTCCACCGAAGAGTCAGCCTTCCCCGTTCTGGTTGTTCCCACCAACGAAGAAAAGGCTATCGCTGAGGCTACCGCAGAACTGGTTGCCTAAGTTCTAGCTACTCTCCGCTCAATGCGGGGTTTCCTTCGAAGTGCAGTTCTCTCACTGCTCCTTCGGCGGAAACCCCGCATTTCGTTTATGCCATGGCCATAAGACCCACCAGCCCCAGACCATTTCTTGCTACTGTGGAACAAGAACACACCGCCTAACCAGCAGGAACATATATGAGTGATAACCGCCCCGGTGCCACCCCGCCCTACCCCCAGCAGCCTGGCCAGCAAGCGTCCACCCACGGCCAAGAACAGGGACTGACCAGCCCCCTACCCAACGACCTCAGCGGCGGCTGGCTACCCGAAGACACCCGCCAGCGGCCCACCTCACCCCTGCCCGCACCAAAGCTCTTCGGCTTCCAATCCCTGCTGCCCTTCAAGTTCGCCAACGCCATCCGCCACCCGGCTGAGCTACCACTGGTCATCGCAGCCTACGCGCTAACCATCGTGATGTATGTCGGTGGTGGCATCTACCTGCTCTACTCACTCTTCAGCGCCCTACTCAATGATGACTTCGCCAACTACCAGCTCAGCAACCTGCTAGGGCAGCTAGTAGCTATCGCTATTTACCTCCCCTTGGGCATCTTCTTCCTCCGAGGCCTCATGTACGGTGGGCTACGCCTGAGTGGGGTACGCATCACCCCCACCCAGTTCCCCGAGGCCTACCAGATGGTCGTAGAAGCCGCCCGAGCCGCCGGCCTACGCCGTGTACCCGACGCCTACGTCGTACTGGGCAACGGCCAAATCAACGCCTTCGCCTCAGGTCACGGGCACCGCCGCTTCATCGCCGTCTACTCCGACCTCTTCGAAATCGGTGGAGCAGCCCGCAACCCCGAAGCCCTACGCTTCATCATCGGCCACGAAGTCGGGCACATCGCCGCCGGTCATGTCAGCTACTTCCGCCTGGTCTTCACCAGCTTCTTCATGCAGATTCCGATTCTCGGCAAGCTGCTCTCCCGAACCCAGGAATACACCGCCGACAACTTCGGCTACCGCTACGCCCCCGACGGCGCCGAAACCACCACCACCGTACTCGCTGCCGGTAAGTACCTGATGAATGACGTGAACTTCCACGAACTAGCCAACCGCGCCGTCTACGAGCGAGGCTTCTTCACCTGGTTCGCCAACCTCACCACCACCCACCCGCCAGTTACCTGGCGCGCCCACGCCCTGCGTGACCGCACCGAACCAGGCCACCTGGTCTGGCGCCCCAAGACCAACCCGCCCTACCCGCTCTCCATGATCCCGGCAGCAGAACCCGCCGAAGCCTGGGCAGACCCCCTACAGGCCACCGACCACCTGGCCACCTACCCCGAACGTGCCGAAAACCAGCACTGGGGCTCAGTCAACACCACCTACCGGCCCCCAGCCCAGTACCGCGACCGCACTGTAGATGACATGCTCTACACCGGCTGGATGCCCCCGCAGTACCGCCAGCGCACCTCCTGGAACAACTTCGGTGCACCGACCCCGCAGGCACCCCCTGCCGCCCCCGCACCCTCCCAGCACGGTACGGACGCCAGCAACACCCCAGATACCCAATCTCAGGCAGGCGAGCGCCCGGCATCCGCCCAGGAGTAAAGTGGGCTAAATGGCCCTATCCCAAAGATTGCGCCTCTGGCGCCCAGACCCACTCATTGCCCTGATTCTGCTCGCCGTCGCCCTGGCAATTATTGCCCCGGCGCGGGGGGACTTCGCAGGAGGGTTGAATGTAGCTACCAAAATCGCTATCGGTCTGCTCTTCTTCCTCTACGGGGCCAGGCTCTCAACCCACGATGCTGTGCAGGGCGTGAAGAACTGGCGGCTGCACAGCACTATTTTGGGGTTTACCTACCTGGTTTTCCCCCTGCTAGGGTTGGCTCTCTACCCTCTGCAGGGGCTTATCGGTCAGGAGCTTTACCTGGGGCTGCTCTTTATGACGCTGGTGCCCTCTACGGTGCAGTCTTCGGTAGCTTTTACGTCTATCGCTCGGGGTAATGTGGCGGGGGCGATTGTCTCAGCCAGCGCCTCAAATATTGTGGGTGTGATTGCTACTCCCCTGCTGGTTATGCTGCTGATGCGTAGTGATCATTTGACTGTCTCAGGGGCAGTTTTTGGTGATATTGCGGTGCAGCTGCTTCTGCCTTTTGTGTTGGGGCAGTTTGTGCGCCGCTGGGTGGGTGAGCTGGCGAGGAAGAGCCTGACCAGGTATGTTGATCGGCTTTCTATTGCCCTGGTTGTTTATGCGGCTTTCTCAGAGGGTATTGTGCAGGGTATCTGGACTCGTATCAGCCCCTGGCAGGTTCTGTTTCTGGTTCTTCTCTCGGTTGCTCTGGTGGAGTTTTTGCTCTGGTTCAGCGGGGCTATGGCCAAGAAGCTGGGTTTTGATGATGGGGATCGGGTTGCTCTTCAGTTCTGCGGCTCGAAGAAGTCGCTGGCGACGGGCCTGCCGATGGCTGCGGTGATTTTTGGGGGTGGGGCGGTTGGTGCCCTGATTCTGCCGCTGATGGTCTTTCATCAGGTTCAGCTCATGGTGTGCGCGGCTAAGGCTGCCCGCTGGGGCAGGCAGGCTGAGGCGTGGCACTAAATCCCCAGGGCTTCCACGGCCCGAATCAGGCAGATGTGGGCTAGGGCCTGGGGGAAGTTGCCGGTCAGGCGCTGCTGGTCGAAGTCGTATTCTGAGCTCATGAGTCCCAGGTCGTTGGCGCAGGTGAGGACGGTGTCGAGTAGGGTCCGGCCGTCCGTCTCCCTACCTGAGCGGATGTACTGCTCAGCTAGCCAGAGGGAAGAGATGAAGTGGGGGTTATCTTGCCCCTCAAAGCCGTCTTGGGAGTCGGAGTTGTCGTAGCGGTAAATCATGCCCGATGGGTGGCTGATGGTGGCCTCAATACGTTCAACGGTGGCCAGCATGCGGGGGTCATCCCAGTCTACAAGCCCAATCTGGGGTAGCTGCAGCAAGGAGGCGTCCACGGCGGTGCCGCCGTAGGTTGAGACGAAGCAGCCCAGGTCAGTGTTGAAGCCTTGGCTCAAAATGTCGTCGGCAACGGCGTCGCGGCAGTGCTCCCAGGTGGTGGCGTCCCCCTCTAGCCCGAAGTCGCGTACAGCTGAAACCCCGGCGTCAAAGGCCGCCCAGAGCATGGCCTGGGAGTGTGTGTAGACTGCCGGGTCGCCGAAGGTTTCCCACATGGAGCGGTCCGTATCGCCGATACGCTCGGTGGCAGCATTGAGCAGGGCCTTCTGGATCGGCCAGGAAAGGTGGTCTTCTGCCACGCCTGCCTCACGCAGGTTGGCGAAGGTGACCAGTACTTGCCCCAGGGCGTCTCCTTGGAACTGGTCACCTGATCCGTTGCCGCTTCTGACTGGCTGGGAGCCTTCGTAGCCCGGTAGGGCTAGGCGGCGCTCGATGTCGTCTTTTTCACCGGCTAGCCCGTAGACGGCGTGGATGCGGCGCGGGTTATTAGCTAGGGCCCGCAGGATCCAGTTGCGCAGCTGGGCGGTTTCTCGTTCGTGCCCGTGGGTGAGGGTCACATCCATGGCCATGGCGACGTCGCGTAGCCAGGTGAAGCGGAAGTCGTAGTTACGTTTGCCCCCGATGACCTCGGGCAGGGAGGTGGTGGCGGAGGCAACTAGGGCACCGGTTTCACGGGAAATGAGGGCGCGTAGTACCAGTAGGGACCGTAGGCGGGCTTCGCGGTAGCGGGCGTTGGCTTCTTCCCGTTGGTTTTGGGCGGTGGGGGTAACCACCTGGCTGGCAGCGGTCTGGGCTAGCTCATGGTAGGTGGCTTCATCGACCTCGGGGGTGGCGGTGTTAGACCCGGTTTCTAGCAGGATGGAGGAGGTTTTCGTCTCTTCTGCCTCACTCACCTCGCGCATGGCAAAGAGAGGTTCCTCTGCTGTCTGTTCAGCCGCTGCCTGTTCAGCTGCGCGGACGCCGGTGGGCACCTGCCCTTCAGGGGGCAGGTGGGCGGGGATGGCGTCCTCGTTGTCGTTCTCGTGGTCAGTGGTGTTGAGAGGGTCTTGGGGGTCGTAAAGGTCTGACCATTCTTGCCACTGTTCCTGGGTGTAGGTCAGGGTGGTGGGGTAGTCCACTGGGGCAGGGGGGTTATGGTTAGAGGCGAAATAGGAGAGGGTGAACGTGTAGCTTTGACCTGCTGAGACGGTGAAGGTTTCGGCTTTAGATTCGGGGTCTCCTTCGGGCAGGGAGTCGCCCCGGAAGACTAGGGCGTGGGGCCCGGCCATGCCTACTAGCATCTCTGCGGTGGGGTCGGGGGCGCCGGTGGCGTCTACCCCTTCGTAGTGGGTGACCCAGGGGATGGTTTTACCGTAGTCAAAGCGCAGGGCAAGTTCGTGGTACATGGTGACCTCGCCGGTTAGGCCCTCCACGTTACGGACGATGGTGGTGCCGCCAGAAAGGGGCATAAACTCGGTGACGCGAACAGAGGCCTCCCCCACGAACCAGACGGTTTGCAGGATGAAAGTGTTTTCGCGGTAGGAGCGCTCGGTGCGGATTTCTTCTAGCGGGGCCGGGTTGACCGATTCGAGGGGGGCTAGGAGCCAGCGTCCGTGCTCTCGTTCGCCAAGGAGGGCGGTGAATACTGCGCGGGAGTCGAAGCGTGGGGCGCAGAACCAGTCAATGGAACCGGCGCGGGAGACTAGGGCGCCGGTGTTCATGTCTGAGAGGAGGGCGTAGTCCTCGATGAAAGAAGCCATAGCCCCCAGTCTAACAGGGCACTTACTATCAGCCGGGGACGCCGAAAGTAAGGGAATTTTTCATAGCTGCCTTCTTTTTCGCTACCTAATGAAAGTTTCCGTTACCTTCAATGAAGCACCCCTTGTAGATATACCCCCAGGGGGTATATGTTAAAAATATGAGCACACCAGGATGCACCCTCCACGAGCACGGGCACCTCCACGGCTACACCGCCAACAAAGAGGCCTACCTCAAACGTCTGCGCCGCATCGAAGGGCAGGTACGCGGTATCGCCCGCATGGTCGATGAGGACGTCTACTGCATCGACATCCTCACCCAAGTCGCCGCCATCAACAAGGCCCTCCACAGCCTCTCCGTTCAGCTTCTGGAAGACCACGTGCGCCACTGCGTCGTTGACGCCGCAGCCCAGTCTGAAGCCACCGGCGACACCGCCCCACTCGATGACAAAATCAGCGAAGCCATGGCAGCTATCACCAGACTCCTCAAAAGCTAGCCCCCATACCCCAACCACGGGCGTCCGCGCCCCTTACTCCCAAGGAGAAAACCCATGTCCGCAACCATCGTCAAAGCAACCGGCCTAACCTGCAACCACTGCGCCATGAGCGTACGCGAAGAAATCGAAGAAATTGAGAACGTCACCGGCGTAGAAATCGACGTGGTCAAAGGCGGCGAATCCACCGTCACCATCAACCACACCGGCGACCTAGACAGCGCCGCCGTCTCAGCTGCCATCGAAGAAGCCGGGTTCACCCCCGTCAGCTAATCACCGATACAGGGGGCGGACACGCGTCCGCCCCGCCAGGCACCAAACACTACAAACTAAGTGAAAGAAGGAGTCATGCCTAGCCAACCCACAGCTGAGATGTTCACCGGTGACACCCGCATCGTTAACCTCAAGGTAGGGGGCATGACCTGCGCGTCCTGCGTGGGGCGTGTGGAACGCAAGCTCAAAAAAATCGGGGTAGAGTCCTCGGTCAACCTACCGCTAGAAACCGCCCGCGTGGTGGCACCTGCCTCTATCACCGACCAGCAGCTCATCGAAACTATCGAGAAAGCCGGGTACACGGCCAGCCTCAAACAGGACGCCACCACCCAGGACGATGAGACCGAGCAGGAATCGCTCACCCCCCGCCTGTGGGTGGCACTCATTTTTACCCTGCCGGTCTTTCTCATGTCTATGTTTGCCACCTTCCAGTTCCCTCACTGGGGCTGGGTGGTAGCCGCCCTGACCCTGCCGGTAGCGACCTGGGCGGCCATGCCCTTCCACCGCCCGGCCTGGATTAACCTCAGGCACGGCTCTTTCACCATGGACACCCTCATCTCCTTGGGCGTGATTGCCTCCTACGCTTTTTCGCTCTGGCAGTTGGCTATAGACCCGGCTATGACCGCCCATGCCGGGCACGGGGCGTCCGCCGGTGGGCACGGCATGGACCACATGCTCTACTTCGATGCGGCCGCGATGATTACCCTCTTCTTGCTGGCAGGCCGGCAGATTGAGCACCGCACCGCCCGACGCTCCTCCCAGGCCCTACGGGCCCTGCTGAATCTGGGGGCTAAATCTGCCACGGTTCTTCACGGTGGGCGTGAGGTGCAGATTCCTGTCAAAGACCTGCTACCTGGCGACCTTTTCCTGGTGCGACCCGGCGAGAAAATTGCGGTAGACGGCCAGGTTGTTCAGGGACGCTCGGCCGTGGACGCCTCCCTGCTCACCGGTGAGTCCGTGCCGGTTGAGGTGGGGGTTGGGGACGCCGTAGTGGGGGCGACCGTCAACACCTCCGGCTCCTTGACGGTGAAGGCAACCCGGGTGGGTTCTGATACGGTGCTGGCTCAGATGAGCCGTACCGTTGCTGAGGCCCAGTCCACCAAGGCCCCTATCGCCCGCCTAGCTGACCGGGTATCGTCCGTCTTTGTTCCTATTGTTATCTGCCTGGCCTTAGCCACCCTGGCAGGCTGGCTACTGGTTAGCGGGGACCTCAATGCCGCCTTCACCGCCGCTGTTTCAGTGCTGGTCATCGCCTGCCCCTGCGCCCTGGGGTTAGCTACCCCCACCGCTCTGCTGGCGGGCACCTCACGCGGCTCCCAGCTAGGTATTCTGATTCGCTCAGCCCAGGTGCTTGAATCCACCAAGCACCTGACCACCGTGGTGCTCGATAAGACCGGCACCGTCACCACCGGGGCCCTCGCCCTGGCTGAGGTCGCCCCCTTTACCGACGTCGAACACCAGGACGCTAGCCGACTCTTGGCCTTAGCCGGGGCGGCAGAGTCCCGCTCTGAGCACCCTATTGCACGTGCCATTAGCCAGGCGGCACAAGAGCAAGCAACCCAGCAGGCAAAGACCCTGCCGGAGGTCACCGATTTCGAGTCCGCCCCCGGCGGTGGGGTGCGAGCAACCCTCCGAGAAGAGGGCGCTACAGGTGAGAGCCAGGAGGTTACGGTGCTGGTAGGCCAGCCCAGCTTCCTTGCCGCCGAAGGTATCCCACTCGATGACGCCCAGGCTCGCGCCCTACGCGCCGGTCAAGAAGCGGGGCGCACTACCGTCGTCCTTGCCCTTGATGGGCAGCCTGCGGGCTTACTGGCCCTACAAGATATACCTAAGCCTGGCGCGTCTGAGGCCCTGGCCCAGTTACGGGCCCTAGGCCTAACCCCCGTGCTATTGACCGGGGACGCTGAGCCGGTTGCCCGAGCTGTAGCAGCCCAGGTGGGCATCGACCCGGAGAAGGTCTATGCAGGCGTGAGCCCCGATGAGAAGCTAGCGACCATCACCGACCTGCAAGAGGGCGGGGCCGGAGTGGCCATGGTGGGTGACGGAGTGAATGACGCCGCCGCCCTAGCTAAGGCCGATGTGGGGGTTGCTATGGGCTCAGGCACCGATGTGGCTATGGAAGCTGCCGATATGACCATTGTGCGCAGTGACCTGGGCTCCTTGCCCACAGCAATTCGGCTCTCCCGGGCTACCCTGCGTCTTATTAAGAGCAACCTCTTCTGGGCTTTTGCGTACAACACTGTTGCTATCCCGGTGGCAGCGGCAGGCCTGCTCAACCCTATGATTGCAGCAGCTGCCATGGCTCTTAGCTCAGTTTTCGTGGTGCTCAATTCCACCCGACTCCTGCGCTTCACCTAAGCCCCTACAACTTCACCCTAGGGGGCCGCTTATATGGTGGGCCCCTTTGAAGAAAATAAAACCCACCCCCTACCCCTCTCAAGGAGGCAATAATGAACACCTTTCCCACCCGCGCCCTGGCGCTTGCTACCCTGGCCCTACTAGGCCTATCAGCGTGCGGTGCAGACCAGTCAAACCTGAAGGAGGAGACAGAAACTGCGGTTTCTTCTGCTTCGGCGCACGCAGATCACGCCCACCACCCGGCTGATGGTGGGGCTGCCCCCGCTGGCATAATCGAGGCAGCTAACCCCACCTACCCGGTCGGTACCGAGGTCATTCTTGACGCTGACCACATGAGCGGCATGGAAGGAGCCACCGCTACCGTGGTGGGTGCCTACCAGACCTACACTTACTCGGTGAACTACACCCCCACCGATGGCTCTGAGGCTGTCACTGACCACAAGTGGGTAGTGCAGGAAGAACTGGCGGACGCCGGTAGCGAGCGCCTTGCTGACGGTGCGCCGGTGACGATTGAGGCTGAGCACATGGACGGTATGAAGGGTGCGGAGGGCACGGTAGAGTCCTCCACCGATGAGACTGTGTACATGGTTGATTTCACCGCTGGGGGTATGACCATGAAGAACCACAAGTGGGTTACTGAGTCAGAGATTAAAGGGGTTAAGTAAGGCCCTGGTGGAGTAGTTTGCCTCTTAGGTAGATTGCTGTGAAGCCTGGCAGGCCGTAAGCGGCAGCAGGGGTTAGCCCCTTGTGTCGCTTGCGGCCTGCGTTTTTTGGTGGGGTGGGCGGACGTGTGAGGCAGCGGGCTTACGGGTCTGCTCTGAAGATGGCATCTGCTTGGGAGCGCAGGGCCGTGAGGGCCTTTTCTCTGGCCTGGGGGTCGGTGCTGAACCAGTCTGTGATGTCTGTGGTGCAGAGCTGGGAGAGGATGTTGTTGAGTTGTCGTTGTTCTTCTTTGCGTTGGTCTTGTGTGAGGTTGGTGCTGGGGTCGGTGACCTCAGTGATGATTTGTTCAGCTAACCAGAGGGCGAAGATTCTGGTGTTTTGTTCTTCTGCGGGCATGGTTTTGGTGGCTCGGATAAAGGGGTTACAGAGAGCACCGTAGTTATTGCCTTCGAGGATTCTGGTAATTTCAAATACTGTTTTAAAAACGCGTTCCCAGCGGGCGGTAACATTTGCTACTGCTTCTCCGTGTTTATTTTTGTGATATCTGGGCAGTATTTCTACTGGCATGGGGTGGGTGTTTTTATTGAGGAGGGTGGTGTCGGCTTTATAGCGGTTTCTGCTGGCGATGAGTTTTTCTTTAAGGCGCTGCCCTTTGGTTGTAATCTGTTCTTTGTGGGCTTCTTGGGGGTCGTGTGAATCATCGCGTTTTTTGAGGGCGATATGGTGCATGATGTTGTCGTCTTCGTCCATCCATATCACCATATCGAATTGTTCTCTGACGTGCTCTTCCATCTCTGGGTCGAGGTCGCCGTAGTAGCTAACAATTTTGCCTTTTTGTGGGGCGTTTGAGGTGTTTTTATCGCGATTTTTACGGGCTTTATCTTGCAGGTAGCGGCGCATATAGTCCATGCGGTTTCCTGATGTTTGTTCTTTTTCTTGAAGATAGGTTTGATAGCGGGTGGAGGTAAAAGGTAGGCCTAGGAGTCGGCCTAAAAAGTCACCAATTTCATCGACCCAGCCTTGAGAGGTCAGGCTGTAAATGAGTATGCGCTGGAAGGGTGGTTCTTTGAGTTTATGGGGAGGAATAATGCGAGTGAGGCCGGTGTAGGGCAGGTCGAAATAGTTAACGTGGTTTTTGATGGTCAGGTACCAGCGGGGGCGGCGTTCTGATGCTATGGCTCGGGAGTTTTCTAGGGCTGGCCCCATGAGTTCGTGTTCGCGTAGCTCTCGGGGGGCGAAGTCTTGGCGGTCAAGGCGTTTGAAATCTAGCCGGTGGGCGACCGTCATGCGGTAGTTCTCTTCCATGGGGCCTTCGTGGGCTGGCCAGATGGTCATGGCGTAGGTGCGGCTGCGTAGTACGGCGTCGGTGAGGGTTTGTAGTTCCAGGGCTGCTGCGATGGCGTATTTGCGCACCTGGAGGTTTCGCAGGTCTCTTTGTTCTTTACGTTTGCGTTCGCTCAGGCGGGCGTTTTCTTCCATGAGTTCGATGATGGTTTGGTGGCTGTTTTCATCGAGTAGTCCTAGCCGCTGGTAGAGCTGGAAGATAGCTTCGACTTTGTTTTGGTTCTCGTGGCGTAGGGCTTCTGCCAGGATGGGGAGCAGCTGGAGGCGGGGTTTTCTTTTCCCGTTGAACCAGTCGTAGATGTGTTCGGGTTTGATGTAGGTGGGGCGGTCTGTGGGTGGCTGGTTGCCGTTGTAGGTTTCGGGGTCGTAGGTGTTCAGGACGTTCTCAATGGCTTGGGCGATTGCCTTGTTGTTGTGTGTTTTGAGGGAGTTGGTGGCGGCTCCTTTGAGTTTGAATTTTTCGGTGTCTGTTACTTCGTTGAGCCATTGGGTGAATTCTTCCCAGAAGTGGAGGTCGCTGGATCCTTTGGGTCTGCCCATGGGTTTTGTCTTTCTGTGCGCTGGGGGGTGTTGGTGGTGGGTTCTTGGCAGGCCCACCACAATTTAGGATATTTACCCTAAATATATTTCTTTTTGCACCGGATTGCCATCATGTATAAACGGTAGATAGCCTATTTATCGGTGGCAGCAGACACAGTCTTACACGGACGTAAGACCCCACCATCAATCATCAATAACCCACAACTCCAGAAGGAGAAAGAAATGTCATTCTTTGCCCCCCTCAAAAAATACGCCCAGCTACGACACCACACGCTCAAAGCGGCAAGCCAGCTCATCTTCAAAACCTGGTTCCCTGAAAAAGACCCCCCCCCACAAACCAGCAACGACAAGGCCTCCGATAACCTGTCTGCTGAACTTCACGGCCCAGGGCGTACCCCACAAAACCTCCACCCCCAGCCTGCTGCAGTAGAAGATTCTCAGGAGCTACTACAAACAGACACCACAGAAGACGTAGAAACCCCCAGCAAAGAAGCAGGGGCTAGCACCGAAAAACCTGCCGTTCCTTCACCGGCTGATCTCAAAAATCTCAAGCGTCCTCCGCTGACCTACACCAAGCCAAAATACCTGCAAGAGACTGCAGAAGACCAGCTCAGCTGGTACAGCCTCACTTTCACCGGGCAGGCCATTAATAACCTTGACCACCTGGGGTTGGCCAAGGATTACATTCTTGAAGCACTGAGCACCCACAAGTTCAAAGAAGACATGGTGCTAGGCCGCATCACACACTTCTATTCAGCAGATGATCAGCTCTTCTGCCGCATCGACTTCAACAATAACCAGATTATGGATATCTTCACTAAGGCCGAGCAGCTAGATATCCTCCATGAAGCCCCCGTTCCCCCGGAACCGGCAACACCTAAAATCAAGGTGTCTGGCCAGAAAGCAAAGAAGCCTATCAGCCTGCCCAAGGATAAGAAATCTATGGAAAAGCGCCTCAAGAGCCTCGGCTTCCACATCCACGCAGGAAAGACCCACGACTATATCACTCACCCTGATTACCCCGGCATCAAGTGCACCATGGCCAACACCCCTAGCGATACCCGCCGTGTATGGCACAACATCCGCACCGAGATTAAGCACACCTTCGGTATTGATATTTGCGACCAGTAGCCTTAAACCATACAAGATACAAGAATCGCCCGTACAGAGACCTCTGCACGGGCGATTCACTCTTTAAAGGAGAGCAGGTGAGATTTTAACGGTGCTTAAAATCAGCCTCTCGTTTCTCAATGAAAGCAGCCATGCCCTCTTTTTGATCCTCCGTAGCAAAAAGTGCGTGGAAGGTGCGTCGCTCAAAGGCGATGCCCTGGGCTAGGGTGGTTTCAAAGGCAGTATTAACAGCCTCTTTGCAGATCTGGGCAACGAACTTTGATGTGGAGGCAATAGTTTCTGCCATGGCTAGGGCGGTGGGGAGGACGTCCGCATCCTGCTCTACCAGGCGAGAGACCAGACCGGCCCGCTCAGCCTCTTCAGCCCCCATGAACCGCCCAGTTAGGCACATGTCCATGGCTTTAGCCTTACCCACGGCTCGGGTCAGGCGCTGGGAGCCACCCATACCGGGGATAACACCCAGGTTAATTTCGGGCTGGCCAAACTTTGTCGAAGGCCCTGCTACCAGCATGTCAGCCATCATGGCCAGCTCGCACCCGCCGCCTAGAGCATACCCATTGACGGCCGCCACGATGGGGGTGCGCAGGCCGGTGAGGTTATCCCAGTGGGCAAACCAGTTGGCGGCGTGCATGCTGGCATAGGTCTGGGACGACATTTCCTTAATATCGGCACCAGCAGCAAAGGCCTTTTCACTACCGGTTAGGACGATAGCCCCCACCTGGGGCGAACGGTCAAAGTCGGTTGCGGCGGCAACAACCTCACCCATGGTGGCGTTATTGAGGGCGTTGAGCGCCTGAGGGCGGTTAAGGGTGATCAGCCCTACTCTGCCGCGGGTTTCAACCAGAATATTGTCGTAGGTAGTCATAGTGTTTCTCCTTAACAGGAACGAGGCGGGGCAGAAACTGGGCTAGACAGAAACTGAGCTAGGCAGGAACTAGGCCAGTCCTAGTTCCCCTGCCTGTGTTGGTTCAAAGAAAGCCAGAACGCTCTGGCGGGAGACCTCCGCCAGGGTGGCAGGGGACCATTGTGGGTTGCGGTCCTTATCGACCACCTGGGCGCGGATACCCTCACGCATATCGTGCTGAATCAGGGCATTACAGGAGGTCACAAAATCCTGGTTCAGAGTCTGAGCTAAGGTCTGCTGAGCAGCACGGCGCACAGCCTCTAGGGCCACCTTCATACCGGTTGGGCTGTTCTTCTGCAAAGCCGCCAGCACGATCCCAGCATAGTCAGAGCCTTCACCACCGGACTCAGCGACCGCCTGCACTCTCTCAAGAATTTCTTCTACAGAATCAGCGGCGAAAGCGCACTCAATCCAGGAGGCGTTCTCTAGGAGTTGGGAGGGCCCAGCATCAGCTGCGAAGCTCTCGATGATGCCGGTGGCGGCGTCCGCCCCCTCAACATTTTCTAGGGCGGTAGCTAGCTCATCGAGTTTCTCAGAGGGGACGAAGTAGTCAGCTAGGCCAACTGCCAGCGCATCCGCCCCGGTAACATGCAAGCCAGTCACTGCCATGAGGGTGCCCAGCTGGTGCGGGGCGCGGGCCAGAATGTTGAGGCCACCCACATCGGGGGAAAAACCAATGACGGTTTCGGGCATGCCGGTGCGGGTACGCTCGGTGACAATACGGTGAGAGCCATGCGCTGAGACGCCCACCCCGCCGCCTAACACCAGGCCATCCATAAGTGAAATATAGGGTTTAGGGAAGCGGGAAATCCGCAGATTCATGGTGTATTCCACGCCGAAGAATTCTTCACCCGCGGCCGGCTCATCAGCGGTGGCCTTATAGATAGCTACCACATCGCCCCCAGCGCATAGGCCCCGCTCCCCTGCCCCGCGCAAGAGCACCGCAGTAATCTCAGGGTCCTGTTCGAAGTTATCCAAGGCTGTGTTGAGCAGCTGGGTCATCTCGTAGTTGAGAGCGTTGACTGCCCGGGGTCGGTTCAGGGTCATAACCCCCAGGGTGCCCCGTTTTTCGGTCAGGACGCTCTGGTCAGGCTGGGTGCCGGGTGTATGGGTCATAGTGGGTCTCCTTAAATTACCGGGGGCAGGCTAACTACCGGGCAGGGGCGGGTTAGTTAGGCAGGGGCGGGCTAGTTAGGCAGGGTCTGGTGAAGCTGACAGCCTCTCTAACCCTGACGAGGGGCCTTATAGTGCTCTAGGGCATCGAGCAGGACGGCTACCGCCGCGTGGGTGCCTGATGCCAGGGTGATTTCTGGGTCGGGCGCAAAGAAGGGGGAATGGTTACCCGGCAGGGAAGCTGGATCATCAATCCGGGTGTAGTCATAGCCACCAAAACCCCAGAAAACGTAGGGTATACCCAGGGCCGTTGCTAACTTACTGAAATCTTCGCTGCCCATACGCCGCTGAGTATCATCAGCAAATATTTTCTCAGCCCCAAAGGTGCTTGCCAGCACTCGCTGCACCCGGGCGGTGGCGTCCGCATCGTTAATAGTGGCGGGGAAGCCCGCCTGCGTCTCAATGATAGGTTCAGGGGCGCCTGCGGTCATAGCCTCACCGCGGATAATGCGCTCTACGGCGGTGAGCACCCGCTCCCGAGTCTCAGGGCTAAAGGTGCGGATATTGAGAGTAAAGCGTGCTGAATCAGGGATGATGTTATTCTTCAAACCGCCCTGGAAGACGCCCACCGACACCACGGCCGAATCAAGCGGAGAAACTTCACGAGAAACCACCGTCTGTAGGCGGGTAATCATGGCCGCGCCGAGCACGATAGGGTCTACTGTAACCTCAGGCTGGGAGCCGTGCCCGCCCACCCCGCGCACAGTGACATCCCAGGAATCAGCAGCCGACAAAAACTCCCCGGCCGACACCTCAAAATGCCCGGCAGGTAAAGGGAAAACATGCTGACCAAAGAGCACCACCGGGTGAGGAACCTTCTCCCAGAGCCCAGCCTCAAGCAGGGCGTCCGCGCCGGTTGCTACCTCTTCAGCAGGCTGCATGATAAAGACCAGCTGCCCTTCCCAGGCCTCAGATGCGGCAAAGAGACGGGCAGCGCCCAGAGCGGCAGCAATATGGGTATCGTGACCGCACCCGTGCATCACCCCACTGGTAGCACCCTCATACTCGGCGGTAGCTTGTGAAGCGTAGTCCCGGCCAGACTTCTCAGTGATGGGCAAACCGTCAATATCTGCACGGAAGGCCACAGTTGCGCCCTCCCCGCGGCTCAGCACACCCACCACACCAGTTTCTCCGATACGGTGCACCTGACGGTCAACACCAGGGGCTAAAGGCATCTCAGCTAGCTGCTGCTCAATATAGTCTGCAGTCTTGTACTCCCGGTGGGAAAGCTCAGGGTTCTGGTGCAGGTACTTGTACTCTTGAATCTGATCCGCAATGGCGGTCTCGCTCAGAATCAGGCTGGCAGGCAGGTTATTAGTCATGACGCTTACCCCTTAGGCTCCGGGTTCTTTCTTGGTCTGTTGTGCCTCAGTTGCATGGGCAGACTGGGCCTGGTGCTTCTTCTCTTCAGCTTCACGGCGTTTGGTCTCGGCTTCACGGCGGGCGCGAGCCTCAGCGTAGAGCTGGGCGGACGACCGGTTAATACCGGTGCCCTCACCCAGGTCAGGGTCGTTGGGGCGCTCCACCAGAATCAGGGTTGCACACATGACCAAGGTGGCCACAAAAACGGTCCCTGCAACGGTCAGGGCCAGCACTATATTGGGGGCGTTCTTCGTACCGCCGGTTGCAAAAAGCATGACGCCTACGAAAGCCACCAGAGCCAAGACAGCCGCAATCAGCAGCGGGCCGCGCACCTGCGCCTTAAACCCGCCACGGGGTGATTCACTCTTCTGTGCCAAGACCATTCCTCCTGAAAACCAATTCCCCCACCAGTCTACGGGTTCAGTAGCAAATTTGCTCAGGTGGCATATCTTTCTCTAATTTTCTCCCATATGACTAAGAATGATGATTTTTTAGGAGCACCCATCGTGTGTTCGGTCCTCTCTGAGGCCCAGGCAGCAGACATCACCACTTCGACGAAATCTTCCTCTGCGATAACCTCTGGAGCAGGACGTCCCGTCGAAATCATGGATACCCACATGCGATCAAACCCTCGCGAAGACTCCTCGGCAAGACCTAAGACTCTCATCGCGGTCATCAACCGGGCATTGCGCGGTATCGATTGAGTCACCAGAATTTTGTCTGCACTGACACCAGCAGGAAGAGAACCTGGTGACCAGATTTTCAGCACTCCCGGTGATTGGTCGATAACGATAGGTCGAGCGATTCTCCAATCACGATGAATCACCGCGTTCGTCAAGGCTTCGTCAATAGCCAGGTCAGGGAATCGAGGCACTCGATATTCCTGCCCATCAGGAAATTGAATACGGTCAACCTCGCGAGAAGCCTGCTCACCAATCAGCCGCCGCTCCGAGGGAAGCGCCAGAATAAGAGGCATTGAAAACTCGTTGACCTGCAGGTCAGCACCGACCATGGGTCTCCATAGGTGCCGAATAGTGACGCTTGCTCCTTCTGCAGATAATAAGAGAATCTCACCAGCTCGTTTTAGATAGCCAGTACGCTGATCCAAAAGACCTAGTTCTCTCAGAATTTCGTGGCGAGTTGAAGAAGATACGCTTCTACCTTCTGCTTCTCTACGAGAGTTCCATAAGAAATCAGCACTACCTATCACCAAGCTACCCTAAAAAAAGTGGGGTTGCCCGCAAATCGTGGACACGTAATTAAGCGGCTTTGGTGTTGGCCGCATCCATCGCCCAGCCCAACACCCAGCGAGAATGCCCATCACGGATAACGCACAGACACAACCAGCCTTCACAGGTGCGCAGATAGGTAATATCCGATAGCCATACCCGGTTAAGCTCACCAGCATCAAACAGGCGCTTAACCAGGTCAGGAAGGTCCGACCCGTGCTCAGACTAGATAGTGGTCACAGGCGCGAACGTCCGGGGCGAGATTCCTTCAATACCCATCAGCCGCATCCTTTTGGCAACAGTCTTACGGTCAACGATAAACCCGTCATCGGCTAGCGCCACGGTGATCGGTGGTGAGCCGTAGACTTCATCTGATTCATCCCAAATCTTCTTGATCTGCCTATCCAGGGCATCCACGTAGTTCTGGCCCCTATCCTCGCCGCAATCGCGTTTGTGCTGTGCCTGGGCCCACTTGTAGTAGCCGGAACGAGATACCTTCAAAAGCCTGGCTATGCGCTTGATGCTGTAATTTGCCTTCTCCTGCCGTATTAATTCGAATCGTTCCGCTGTCGTTGCTTCGCAGCGAAGAAGGCTGTTGCTTTTGACAAGAACTCGTTATCTATCCGAGCCTCAGCCAACTCACGGCGCAGCCTGGCGTTCTCAGCACGCAGATCAGACTCGCTCATTCCATCGGCATTTCCCTGGCGTTCGCGCTCGTTTTTGACCCACCTGCCCAGTAAACCGGCGCCAACTCCGATTTCTTTAGCAACGTGAGCAATCGGCCGACCAGTCTCAATGACCAACCTGGCCGCCTCAGCCCGATATTCCGGGGTATACTTACGGCGTGTTTGACTCATAATGAACATCCTCTCTGGCGGACACAAGATCCGCACTGATCGGGTGTCCACTATTCGAGGGTAACCTCATTATGGGCTGTGTCTATGACGGTCATACTTACCAGTATAGGAGAGTTGTTTCCACCTTATGAGTAAGCCAAAGAAAAACAACTCTTAAACAACTCTGCCTCTGAATAGAGATAAACAATCACCTAAACCACTTATTTCACCAAGCCATAGCACATATGGGTAAGTAAAAAAACTTTCAACAACTCATAAACAACTATGTAAAATCTCGCATCAGCCTAGCTGTGACGGGCGTCCGCGCGTAAGGACAAGGCACCAATTACTAAGAAGATACCGGCGGCCAGGGCACCGCCACCGGCAGTACCCATAATTGCCTTGTCCCCAATGTCAGATACCCACGGCAGGGCAGCAGCCGAAAGGGTCACAATAATGCCCTCTAGCTTCCAGTCGCGGGCTACCGGGTTATCAGCCTGGGTGCGCATACCGGCAAGAAGCTTCAGAACCCCGGTCAAACCCAGCACGCCGGCGGCAATGAGAGTAAGCCACACTTCCCCGCGCGGGGCCACAAAAACTAGCACGCCACCGGCAGCCTGAACCAGGGCCATAGAAGTAAAGGCCTGGGCTGTGCTGCTACTGCCCACCTGATGCAGCCTGCGGGCGATGAAGTAGGAGGCTGCCGCATACCCCAGCAGGTAAAGCCCCAGCATGACGGTAATGACCCCCAGGGTCGGTTCCTGCCAGAAAACCGTGGTGAGACCAAAAGCCAGAAAAACTAGGGCTTGCACTAGGGTGGGGGCGGTCAGGTCAGGAGCAAGAAGAGGGTCATGAGGACGCAGGGGCGTAGCCTGCTGCCCGCTGCTGGCCTGATCAGATTCGGGGTGTTGGGAATCAAAAGTCACCTCACCAGTCTAACCAGCCAGGCTGAAAGCCGCCGTGTAGCAGCGCCCTTCTCTAGAGGCCTATGCCGGTAGATGCCCCTTAAGTACCTGGCTCAAGGTGTCTAGGCCCTGGGCTAGCTTCCGGTTGCTGACCGCACCAAACCCTAGAACCAGCCCGTAGAGGCCCTCGCCGGTCTCTGCTCGGGATGACCAGTAGTTTCCCAGGGGTGCTATCAGCACCCCGGCGGCTTGGGCTGCGCTCACCAGTTCTTCTTCCAAAGCTGCCCCGCAGGCGGCATCGACACCGGGCAGAGATATGACCGTGTGCAGGCCCCCGTCCATGGGTAGCACGCTTACGCCGGGTACCTCTTGTAAGGCGGTGAGAACCTGCTGACGGCGGCCTCGGTAGATCCGGCGCATGCGCGCCGTATGGCGGCGCACCCCACCTGCTGCTAAGAAAGCGGTCATAGCATCTTGCACCACTGATGACACCGGATTGCCCAAATCAGCACGGAGCTCTAGAAGGTCAGCTTGAACGTGTCTTGGGGCCACCACATACCCCAGACTTAAACCGGGTATCAGCATCTTGGCGAAAGACCCCAGGGTGACCACCCGGTCAGATGCCCAGCGGGCCGGGTGGGCTTCTGCTCCTCCCAGTAGAGGGGGGCGGTCAAGGGAGGCCAGGGCTGGTAGGGGGTCGCCCACATAGCGCAGTTCGGAGTCGTAATCGTCTTCAACGAGGAGGGCATCGTGGGTGCGTGCCCAGGCTAAAAGTTCTAGGCGTCGTGCCAGCGGCATAGAGGCCCCGAGCGGGTACTGGTGGCTGGGGGCTATAAGGACGATGTCCGGCCGCTGCGCTCCCGTTGGCAGGTAGGCGGGGTTAAGGCCCTGTTCATCAACCTGGATAGGTAGGATTTCATGACCGAAGGTCAGGGGTATGCGGTGCAAGGAGGGGTAGCCGGGGTTCTCCACTGCGATACGGAGCGGACGGTTACGCACCCTACGCCGCAGAGCAGTAAGAAGCAGGCGGAACCCATCGCGAGTGCCAGCAGTTACCAACAGGTCATCAGGAGTGCGTAGCACCGACCGCATCAGCCGCAGATGCTCAGCTAACTGCACCCTCAGCTCATAGGAACCGGCAGGAGGGTAAGCGGCCCCGGGGGTAGCTGCCGCCTGCCGCCAGGCCGCCCGCCAGGCAGAACTTGCCACTAAAGAGGTGTCAGGGCTACCCGGGCGTAAATCAATACCTTCATCAGGGCCCGCGTGAGGGTGAACAGTATGCACTGCTGAGGTGTGTGCGGACGCCCGCCCACCTTCTCCGCTCACAATGGGCAGTTGTGCGGGGCTAGTCTCCCCCGCAAAGAGAGCTGGCGCAGAGAGCCCTGAGGCTCCCAAGGCGAGGTGGGCTGCGACGCGGGTGCCCCCGCGTCCGCTGGTTAAATAGCCTTCCCCCACCAACTGTTCATAGGCAAAAACAACTGTTCCACGTGAAACATTCAGGCGCTCAGCCAGCGCACGGGTAGAGGGCAGGGGGTCACCGGCCAGCAAAAAACCACCCAAGACCAAAGACCGGATCTGCTCAGCTACCTGCGAGGGCAAAGACCCCGGCGCCGACCGTGAGACACTCACCGGCAACTGATCAAAGCGCGAATACTCCGCCACACTACACTCCCCTCACAAGGCTGCATTCTCTCCCGATACTAGCCCACCGGCGTCCACGCACCACTTTTAAGGCAACAAGAAGGGGTACCGGGCTGCTGGCGCCGGTACCCCTTTTCGCATCAGATTCTTCCCAAGGAATCTGACTAACCTACGTACTCCCAAACGCGTACGTAGTCAACTTCGATTGCACAATCTGCGGTGCTCTCAGCGAGACCACCCCAGTAGGCATTACCTGCCTGCATGCACAAACGAATGTTGAACTCCTCACCAGCAGGCAGTGCGGCCTGGTAGCGAGAATCTTCTGACGAGACGAACAAGTATTCAACCCCGTCAAAGAAGAAGGTGATACCGGCCGGAGTCTTCTCAACTGCCCAGGTGTGGTATTCATCAGCAAGGTTCTGCCCCAGCACAGGAATCAGGGCGTTCTTCTTAGCCCTATTACCCTGCTGCTGACCGTAGTGAACAGTACCCTCAGAACGGTTAGAGATATCAATGCTCTGCTTGCCAGAGGTATAACCGTAGGACTCGGAGATGTCGATTTCACCAAGAAGAGAGGTGTTGTTGGGGCGCATCCAGATACCACCCCAGGCGCCAATGTGGGCGGGAGTAGAGGCCGGCTGTTTAGCGCGGTATTCTAGGCGGAAGCTCTCAGCAGAGAACTTACCCATGGTGCCAATGTAGCCGGTGGCCCACTGGCGTACCTTGCCGTCCTTATAGGTGACAGGGGCAGCCAGTTTCTTCAACCAAATCTTGGTGGAAGAATCGCCCATGGTGACAGCTTCTTTGAGATTAACGCCGGAGTCATACCCCACGTAGGAATTATCGCGCACACGCCACTTAGCGCCGTCAATTACACCATGGTTGAAGTCATCTTCGAAGATGAGCTCACCCCAGCCCTCAGCGGTCAAAGCGCCACGGTGCTCACCCCAGTTATCTGCCTTAGCCTGCGCCACAGTCACCAGATGGGTGGAGGGGACGCTACGACCTGCATACACACTGATACCGGTGCCGGTACCGCGAGGAGTTGCCTGTAGAGGAATCTGGTTATCATCAAAAACCAGGCTTTCAAGGGCCTGACCGTTGACAATGACCTGGGCAACTAGGCGGGTAGCGCGCACCGACAGGGCTAGCTCGTAATAAAAAGCCTGGTCAGTAGCGACGCTGGCAAGAACCTTCTGGCCCAGAACAACGGTGCGGTTATTAATCACGCGCTCGATGTATAGGGTCATTGTGCCACTGTGAGCGATGGAGAGCATCGCGGTGTAGTAGTCACGACCGGTTGCTTTGCGGCGGGCAATAACGCGAGTGTATACGCTACCAGCGGCAGGACGCGAGGTGGTAAAGGTTGCTTCAACGAGGGCGTCAGAGGTTGTGGCGCCTAGGGGGGTGAAGAATTGAGCGTCAGTGAAAGCCTGGGCGAAGGGGGAGGTGTAGGTGACGTCTGCTAGGGGGGTAAAACGCAGGACGCCTGAGTCCAGGCCATTGCCGTTGAGTACAGTTCCGGTGTTTGCATGGGCTGCTTGGGTAGCAAGGGCCGTGGCTACAGCGGTTGCGGCGGTCAGGGAGAGAAAGTTGCGGCGGGATACAGAAAGCATGGTTTGGGTTCTCTTTCGTGTGTATTTGTTTGGGGCGGGAGACTCTTGGGGAGAGTCAGGGGTAGATTCGTGGGGAATCTGGGGTGAACCCTGGGCGGGGTCGCACAGCTCCTGGGGTGGAGCCTGTGAGCTTGGGGTGAGCTCTTCGTGGTTCGGTTGAAAACTTTATAGGACTTTTGGGGGACAAAACAAGGCAGTCTGGGGACAAAGCTGCTACTTTCCTCGTGAAGGAATTATATTCTCCCTTATCAAGGGTATCTTGTTTACCAAAAAAATTTTTTTACGGAAAATTTCAGGCTTGTCCCCATGCTTGAGTTTTTTGAGCAAATTAGCTCATTTTTTCAAATATTTACAAGGAGATTGTCCCCTAAACCTCTTCACAATCTGGTCACGCAGAAGCATATTCTTAGCGTTTGGGGGACAGAGCCTCAGGCAAAGGTTCCCGCCACCCCTCGCAAAAGAGTTCACACTAGACACGAGGGTAAATGTCAACGATTCGCACGATACCCACAGCAAAAAACAGGGGTAAGAAAGAAGTGTGTTGTCCCCCAAAGCGCCTCACCTGCGTCCGTCTCTTTCTCTGTGGTCTAAAAACTTTGTTCGAAACTGGCACTATTCTTAGACCACCCCGAGAGTGCACAGTGGAAACCATGACTGAAAACAAGACCACAGAAACCACCGTCACCGGCTCCCCCCTCGTCAAGCGAGGCCTAGCCGACATGCTCAAGGGCGGCGTCATCATGGACGTCGTTACCCCCGAACAAGCCAAAATCGCAGAAGACGCCGGCGCAGTAGCCGTCATGGCCCTCGAACGCGTGCCCGCCGACATCCGCGCCCAGGGCGGCGTGGCCCGTATGAGCGACCCCGACATGATCGAAGGAATCATCGACGCCGTCTCCATCCCCGTCATGGCCAAGGCCCGTATCGGCCACTTTGTGGAAGCCCAGATTCTTGAGCACCTCAAGGTGGATTACATTGACGAGTCCGAGGTGCTCTCCCCCGCCGACTACGTCAACCACATCGACAAGCAGGCCTTCAAGGTACCCTTCGTCTGCGGTGCAACCAACCTGGGTGAGGCCCTGCGCCGTATCACCGAAGGCGCAGCCATGATTCGTTCCAAGGGTGAAGCTGGCACCGGCGACGTCTCTGAGGCCACCAAGCATATTCGCACTATCAAGACCCAGATTGCTGAGCTGCAGGCCCTGCACGCCACTGCCCCCGACCTGCTGTACGTCAAGGCTAAGGAACTTGCCGCCCCCTATGAGCTGGTACGCGAGGTTGCGGAGACTGGCAAGCTGCCGGTCGTCCTTTTTACCGCCGGTGGTGTAGCAACCCCGGCGGATGCGGCCATGATGATGCAGCTGGGTGCAGACGGCGTCTTCGTTGGATCCGGCATCTTCAAGTCGGGCAACCCCGAGGCCCGCGCTAAGGCCATCGTTAAGGCCACCGCCTTCTACAACGACCCGGCTGCTGTTGCGGAGGCTTCCCGCGGGTTGGGCGAGGCCATGGTCGGTATCAACGTGGCAGACCTGCCCGCACCGCACCGCCTGGCAGAGCGCGGCTGGTAAGAATGGTTTTCCGCCCCGTTGTTGGTGTACTGGCCCTGCAAGGTGGGGTAGCTGAGCACGCCTCCTTGCTAGTGAGCCTGGGAGCCCAGGTGGTTTTGGTCAAGCGCCCCGAGCAGCTGGAGGGTCTAGATGCCCTAGTGCTTCCTGGTGGAGAGTCCACGACTATTGACCGGCTGACGAGGATTTTTGGCCTGCGCCAGCCTCTCATCGAGGCAATCTCAGGTGGCCTGCCCACCCTGGGCACCTGCGCCGGGCTGATTCTTCTGGCCCAGGAGATTGAGGACCCAGCCGCCGGTCAACAAACCCTGGGCCTGCTCGATGTGACGGTGCGCCGCAACGCCTTTGGCTCCCAGGTTGACTCAGCAGAAACTGAGTTGACCTGGGGTGCCACCGGGGCGGGCGACACCGGTGAGCTTGCTGGTAGAGGCAAGCAGGTGCCGGTTAAGGCCGCCTTTATTCGCGCCCCTATTGTCACCCGACTCGGGGTGGACGTCACCGCCCTAGCCCACCACGCTGGGCAGGTGGTGGGAGTGCAGCAGGGTCACCTGCTGGGCATCTCCTTCCACCCGGAGCTCACCGGCGATACCACCGTGCACCGGGCCTTACTAGACCTGGCTAGCCGGGCGGGAGCGTCCTAGTTTCTACTCGCTTCTTGTAGGTAATCGAAAACTTCAGCATGAGTGGGCTGAGCTGCCGTGGCTAGAAGCGTCCGCCTCCACCGCCGCCGCTAAAGCCCCCGCCGCCACCGAAGGACGAGCCGCCCGAGAAGCTACCCCCTGATGCCCCCGAATTTTCCGGCACGTGATTGCTGCCCGAGTAGAGGTGGGGCATGGTTGCGTAGAGGGGTAGCCAGGTGCTAAAGGTGGGGGCGTAGCGGGTGTAGGTCTCCTTGTTCTCCGCTTCCTGCTCAGCGAGCTCGGCCTCGCGCTGGTCGGGGTCTACCGGGGCGGTGCGGTTGGCGTAGCGGTATTTGATGTAGTCACGGCGCATATCGTCGGGAATGCTCAGGCCGGGGTTCTCCTCCTTGGCCCGGCGCATCTCGTCCTCGGCTGACCGTTTGACCTTGCGGTAGTCGCGGAAAACCCACCCAACAATAATCGCAGCAACGGTACCCAGGGTGCCCAGGACGCCCCAGAGAATCAGGTTGCTATCGGCGCTTTCGGTTTCTGCTGCCGTGTAGACCTCGTCGATGGTAGCTTCAAGTCCGGCGGCGTAGTTGCCGTCGGTGAGGTAGGGGCCCAGTACGTCGTTGGCGATGGTTTCTGCCTCGGAGTCACTGATGTAGTCCCCGGCACCGTCTGCGACCGCGATGAAGGTTTCGCGGCCCTCCATATCAATGACCAGCACAGCGCCGTTATCTTTGCCTTGATCGCCGACGCCCCAGGCGTTTCCTAGGTCGGTGGCGTAATCGGGCAGGTCAGTTGGGCTCTGGTCGGTGGTGTAGATAGCGAAGCGGGCGCGGTCGGTGCCCCGGTTTTTCTGGTGGATGAGGCTGTTGAGGTGGTTCTCTTCGGCGTCGGTGAGCAGGTCGGCATCGTCGCGAATGTTGCCGGACGCCGGCGCAGCGGGCAGGTCTGCCGCTTCGGCTGCCGTCATGGTCAGGGGAGCAAGGACGAGGACGCCCGCCGCCGCTAGCGCGGGCAGGGCAGCGAGCCTGTGGGGCGGCTTCTTGTTCTGGATCCGGGGGTTTGTGATGTCGGTCCGAGGGTTCACTGCTGCGTCCTTTCGCGTGTCGACAACCAGGCGTCCGTGCCTACTCTTACCGCCAGTATAGCAAGCCTGCTGATAAAAGAACTCCCCCGGCAGGATGAGTTACGTCCTAGAAGGTACTCAGCCCCGTTGCCTCCTGGGCGCGATAGGCCAGGGTTTGCAGGGCAGATTTTAGGACGCCCCCACCTGCCTTGGCCGCGTAGGGCAGGGTGAAGGTGGTTTCAGCACCATCTACCGGTTCGTTATTCCAAATCAGGGACCAGTAGGCAGAGGACTCTTGAGCCAGGGAAGATTCTCCCCCGGCACGCACCCGCAGGCTGGTTTCTAGATTGTAATTACAGATATTTCGGCGGGTGAAATTACCCGACCCGGTCAGAAGCTCAAAGCCAGCTACCCCCGCCGGGGTGGTGGCGTCCTGCACCCGGCTTACCGCCAAATACTTGGGGTGGAACTGCTCCCCCTCGGTGGCATACCAGCGCACCTGCACCCCGGCGTCCACTAGTTCGCGGGCAACAGGTAAAGCAGGCAGGCCAGTTTTCTTGCGGCCAAAGGCGTCAATATTCAGGTCAAGTATCACCTGCACTAAGGCACCGCGGGCCGCAGCAGCCTTAATCTCGGTGATAATAGCGCGCTCTGACAGGTAAAACATGCCTAGGCAGACCCTATAGCCGGCCCTGGAACCAGCCAGCATATCCAGGGCAGCAGTGCGGATACCGGCCTCAGTTACCAGCTGTATTTCAGCCGGGCAGCCCGGGCGGCTAGGCCCCGCAGAAGCCCTTAGTTTTCGCAGGCTAGGGGCAATATCTGGGGCTGAGAATTCTAGTACAGCCAGTTCACTAGCTAAGAGGTCACGCAGCACAGGGCCGGTCACCCGCAGGCCCAGGTTGGAGTTCGGTGCTGAAGCATCGTGGGGGTTGGCGGAGCTTACCAGGGCTTCGCTCTCAGAGAGGGCTACCTTGCGGTGGTTGGCTTTGAAGTTAAAGAGCCGGGCGTAGGCGTTGGCAGAGACGCGCGGCCCACCGGGCACCAGGGCGTTGGGCAGCACAGCAGGTAGCTCCGGCAGGTGTGCCAGGGCCGCCCTGTAGAGGCCGGAGTAGAGGGGGTTGGAGTCCCCGAGGGGTTCTAGCGCAGTTTCGACCACTTGCACCCCTGCAGCTCGTAGTTGCTCTAGGTGGGGTAGCGGGTAGCTGCCGTAGAAGGTGTTGATGGGGTCGGTGATCAGCACCATGGGCATGGTGGGGGCGGCAGCCCGTTTAGCTAGAAGAGCGTCGGTAAGGCGCTGGCTGAGGGCCGGGTAGGTGCGGCCCTTGGCACGGTCATAGTCGCTGTTGAAGAGGAACATGTCGAGTATCAAAAAGCTCTCAGCCCGCTCGATCACGCCCTCAACCGCCCTAAAAATCTGCTGGTCAGTCTGGCTTTTACCCCCGGCACGGTAGGTCAGATCAGCTAGGAGTTCCACCTGCCCGCTTCGCCAGGGCCCGGTCACACCTAGGCCAGCAGGTAGGGGTTGATGGCGGTGGTAGAGGGCGGACGCGGCCGCGGCAGCACCGCAGGCCAGGGCGGCGAAGGCAAGGGGGCGGGTTGGCGTGCTCATAGTTCTAATCTACCTAGTTTCACGCCTCTGAGGTGTTTGCCTGGCTCGCCTGGGGTTCTTTAGAGCAGTTTTGCTGGGGTGAGGGTAGCGGCCCTGGTCAGCACTGGAACCTATAGGATAGAGAGAGTTGCACCGTTGTATTCCACCGTTGAAAGAGGAACCATGGGGTATTTTGACTCCGTCCAGTCTGCCGCGCAGCTTCTTAAGCCGCTCACCAATGAGCGCATGTTGCAGGCTCTTGACCGTCTTGAGGTGGATTATGAGCTGGGTGATGATGGGGCTGCGGTCTTTCATTTTGAGCAGGGCTATTTTTATTACACTCTTTCTAGCAGTGCCAGCCGCGATGTGCTCAGTGTGCGCGGTAGCTACCGGGGCACCTTCCCTGTGGAGATGTTCCCTACCCTCAATGAGTTCACTAGTGCCTGGAATCAGCAGAATCTCTTCCCTAAGGTTTTCTCTTACCATGTTGCAGAGGAGGGGCAGGGGTTTGTGGTGTTGCCTGTTGAGGTGAGCATGGTCTATGCCGGGGGTGTGACCGATGCCCAGCTTGATGAGCATCTGCGGGCTGCTGTGCAGACCTCACTAGAGTATTTTCAGACGGTGGCCGCTACTTTTGGTGGAAAGGAGTAGCCTTGTCACAGCGTTTTAAGGTTGATTTGGGTGGCCTGGTTGAGCTGTTGTCGAAGAACCTGTATTCAGGCCCGCAGGTTTATTTGCGTGAGGCGATTCAGAACGGGGTTGATGCTATTACTGCCCGCCGGGAGCAGGACGCCACCGCCCCGGCCCGTGTGATCTTGGAGCCGTGGGAGGATGGCACCGGCATCACTATTACCGATACCGGTGTGGGTCTGACAGCTGAGCAGGCTGAAGAATTTTTGGCAACTATTGGGCGTACATCTAAGCGTGATGAGGTCTTCAATGAGGGCCGGGCTGAGTTTTTGGGTCAGTTCGGTATCGGCTTGTTGGCCTGCTTTTTGATTGCCGATACGGTTGAGGTGACTTCGCAGAGTGTACTAGCTGGGGCTGCCCCGGTGCGCTGGTTAGGTCACGCTGATGGCACCTTTGAGGTGATTCAGTTAGCTGACGGGCAGGCTCCCCAGGTTGGTACGACGATTCGTCTCAAGGCGCGGCCGGACGCAGCCCATTGGGTTGCTGAAGAAACAGTAGTAACACTGGCTAGTGATTACGCCGATATGCTGCCGGTTGAGGTGTCGGTTCGGGTCACTGCTGCCGGTCAGCGCATCTGGCGGCGTATCTCTTTACCTGCCCTGCCCTGGGCCAAGGGTGAGGGTAAGGGCCAGCCTAATGAGCATGAGCGGGCTATGGCGCTGACTAACTATGCGGAGAAGACCCTGGGCTTCACCCCCTTGGCGGCTCTTGAGCTGGAGGTCCCTGCCACCGGTACAAGCGGTGTGGCTTATGTACTGCCGCAGGCGGTCTCCCCTGGTTCAGGCCGTCACCGGGTCTATGTGAAGAACATGCTGGTGAACACCCGTGAAGATAGTCTGCTGCCCGATTGGGCGTTCTTTGTGCGAGCGGTGGTGAATTCGGAGTCCTTGACTCCCACGGCCTCCCGCGAGCAGCTACGGGAGGATGAGATTCTTCTGCTGACCCGTGAGGCTATCGGTGAGCAGCTCAAGGCCTGGATTACCGCCACTCTCTCTGAGCCCAGTACCCTGCGTGATCGCTTTGTGGAGACCCATTCTTTGGCCCTGCGCGCGGTGGCCCTGGCTAGTGACGACATGCTCGATGTAGTAGCGCGTTCCCTGCCCTTTGAGACCACCGGCGGTATCGCTACCCTCTCCCAGGTTGTGGAAGAGACCGGGCAGGTGCTCTACACCCCCACCACCGAGGCCTACCGCCGGGTTGCCCCAGTGGCGCGGGCCCAGGGGCTGTGGGTGGTCAATGGCGGGTACGTCTATGATTCTGATTTGCTGGCTAAACTAGCTGACCGGCCCCGCTGGAAGGTCACTGAGCTGACCAGTAAGGACGTCACCCAGACTCTTACAGCCGTTGAGATGGAACGCGAGTTCGAGGTGCTGCGCGGCTTAGAGCGCGCCCGGGCCGTAATGGCGGCCCATGACTGCGGCGTCCTCTTGCGCACCTTTGACCCTGCTGAGGTACCCGCGGTGCTGCTGCGCGATGCGCAGGCCGAGCGTGCCCGCGACCTGGCCCAGGAGGCTGAGGACGCCGGTGGCCCCTGGGGTGGAATCCTCGGCTCCTTCACCGAGGCTGCAGCCGAGCCGACCCGCACCTTGGTGCTCAATGACGCTAACGAGAATACCCGCCGCCTGCTGCACCAGCCGGAGCACGCGTCCTTTGAACCGGGCCTGGTCACTCTTTACCTGTCAGCTCTTATGTTGGCGGGAGAGGGCCTGCGCGGGTCTGAAACCAATCTGCTCAGCGACAGCCTGGCCCAGCTGCTTGAGGCCGCCCTGCGCCAGCCCTAACTTTTAGCCACCCACGAGGGAGAAGACTGTGTGGTCAACCCACCAAGCCGCCCAGAAAATTGCTGCTACCCGCGACCTGCCCTACGGTAGCGCCCGCACCGCAGCCATGGAGTACATTACCCGCACCCTGGAGCGGGAGGGCCCTGAATCCATGCTGCCTGAGGCCTATCTTAACCTGGTGGAGGCCTACGTCTTTGGGCAGCCCACCCCGGCTTCCTTTGCGGTCTTCTCTAAGCTTTTGCGTCTTTACGATGCTCACCCTGAGCATTTTGATGAGTTCACCGCCCGCACTCTTTTCTGGCAGTTTAAGTGGATTATTGGCGATATGACCGCCTACCCGCAGATTTCTAAGGGGCAGGCGCGCGAGCTGCTCGATGAGATGCGCCGCCGCTACCGCCTGGCGGGCATGGGCGAGATGGCCCCTGACCGTGCCGAGTACATGTGGGCAGCTCACATCGGTGAGGACGAGGCCGCTGAGAGGTGGCGGGCCCGCTGGCTGTCGCACGGTGAGGACGAGATGGACTGCGGCTCCTGTAGGCACGGTGGGATCCTGCGTGATTATGTGACGGATGGGGATTATGAGGCGGCTGTTCGCCTAGGTGCCCCCACCGATGATTTGTGTAATAGGGAGCCTGCGGCCTCCCACCGGCAGTTGGCTTTGGCTTACCTGCATACGGGGGATGGCCAAGCGGCTGGGCGTCACCTCTTGCGGGCGGCGGCTCACCGGGGCCAGTATGACCCAGATGATGTGGGGGTTGAGTTTGAGGTGCTAGCCCGCGGGCAGAACCTTCAGGCGGCCTTTGATTTGCTGGCTGACCACGGCAAACGTGCTCTTGACCTGGCGGGCGACCCTGGCGATAACCGTAATTTTCTGCGCTATATTGTTGCCGGTTTGGCCTGGGCTGTGGAGAGCCAGGGGGATATGCCCACTGGTGTGCAACCTGCCGGTCAGGTGCCCCGGGCGACCTTGCGACAGCTCTATGAGTGGGCGCTGAGTGAGTCTCAGCCGCTCTCCCAGGCCTTTGACCGGCGGGCGGGTAACACTCGTTTCTCAGAATCCATTGAGGCCGCCACCAGGTTGCCGGCTCTGGTGCCCATTGTGCTACCCACCGGAGCGGACGGTGCCGACTCAGCGAGTGCAGATACCCAGGCCGCTACTGAGCTGGGGTCTACTGAGGCGGGGCCTACTGAGCTGGAGCCCACTCCCCTATCTTTCACTCCGGTTGAGCCTTACCTGGCGATAGCCCGCCAGTTAGAGGCTACCGGGCCTGCCCACCAGGCGGGGCTGGCCTATGCTGAGGCTGCTTTCTTGACACTCACGGGTGGCTCTAGTGCAGGTGCGCAGGCACTGGAGGCCCACAGCTACTTTGAGAAGGCCTGGCCCCTGCTAGTGGAGGGCAACGCCACCCCTGCCCTACTGGTGGAGGTTGTGCGCCTGTGGGCACCAGCAGCGGAGCAGATGGGCGCTTTAGAGGCCCTGCGCGGCCCGGTTGATGAGCTACAAGAGCTGACCCAGCAGGCTATCACTGCCACCCAGCACCAAGACCCCGAAGCCGATAGTCAGGTGCTCCGCCCCCATCTACTGACCTGCTTGCAGGCTCAGGAGCTGAGCGCTCGCCTGTGCCTGGCCCTTAAGGTTCCTGGTAGCCAGCAGCTCCTTGATGAGCTGGTGGAGGCCTACTGTGAGAGTGAGCAGTGGGAGCGGGCTGCCCGCCTGTTGGTGGTCGCCGCTGAAGCTGCGGCTAACGCCGGGCAGGGTGAGCTGGCAATTGACCGCTATGAGCTGGCGGCTAAGCTTTTTGACCTGATGAAGCTCAAGAAATCCCGTGCCGCTGCCCTGGACGCCTGCATTGAGCTGCTGCGCGCCACCGGCCAGGAGCACCGAGTCGAAGCCCTACTGGCTGAACTTGTGGAGCCCTAACACTGATTTACCACCGACATAACCTGACTGAAGAACTACTAGCAGGGTTCTGCCATATCTCTCAACCATCAGGCTATTTGCACTATCTGATATGTATGGGCACCCCTTATGAGTAAGCCTCTTTCTGAGCCTAAATTTTATTTTAGCGATAAATTCTTACGTCTTGACTTTCCCAAATACTTCCATCTATTTTATTGGTGAAAACTTGTCCCTCATAATCATATTCCACTAAAGGAAAATAGATAGTATCTATAGTGTAATCCCAAAATTCAATAACCTGTTTAGGATGGACAGCAAGGTATTCATCCGCATAAAGGTCAGCTTCCCCTCCCAATTTGTGATGAGGGAAAACGCCCAAGATGTGAGGGGCATTGGGGCTACCTTCCACCAAGAGAATGTAACCATCATGGCCAATTTCTCCGGGAGAGACATCAGAATCTATCCCTTCCTGAGAGTAAGGGTTTGCCGATATTTTTTCCCGTATTGCCCCCATCTGCCCCATGGTCTGGGGGTAAAGATTATAGAGCCTGGTTCTTTTAGGTGCGCAGATAATCCAGGGGGCTACAGATTTTTCTGTCTCACAATAGGCCTGACAGTATTTCTCTGCCTTCTGGTAGCTGGAATATACAGCGGCAACTGATACATCCCCAAAAGGGATGTGCAAAACTATGTAGATAAAATCTGAAATATCAGTAGCCGCAGTTTTCATCTTTTTTCGCCGTCTGCACAACAGTTCTTATGGTCGTTCCACTAATAGTTACTTCACCATAGGTTATTTGTTGAAATTTTGACTTATTAGAGTTTTTACACGGCCATGCCAAACTCTTTAGTTTCATAACCACCTGACTTTCTCAAGTTAACTGCACTCGGATAAAGAGTGCACCCTGAATCAACATAGCTATTTAGCTGCATATTGCCGGAATTTGAAACCTCAAAATAACCCTGAGGAATCCCTGCTATATCTTGAAGGCGCTCAATCCGCTGCACTTCAACAACATTATCTACAGCAGAGGCATCTGGCATTCGAACACCAAAAACCAGAAAAATAGCTATAAAAAAGATTGAAAAAATTTTTCATTTGAACTCACCAACTTTCCCACTGGCAAAAATTTTATTCGCAAGATGCATAACTTCTTCCACCCGCTTAGCCTGTTCAAGACTCAATGTTTTTTGAGCAACGGGCCAACCAACACCCAAAATTTCAAGCTGGCTACGCACATCGTTGCACCATGATTCAGTTGAAAGTTTGGAATCACTTGAACAAGCAAGCAAAAATATACTGAGAAGGAAAGTTAAGAAAATCCTAGAAAATTTAGAATAAATTTTCACCTCTACCTCCATGAAATTTTATCCACGCTAGATAGGTACACTCAGGAGTTTTTCCTGGAGGAACACTTAAAAATCCGATAAATTCATTCCTAAAAATATCATCCATAATAAATTATTCTCCTTGAGTTCTTGGTCAACCACCTTTGGCTGAACTTGGGGATCAAAGGGAAACCTCTTAGAGCTATTTTAACCACCCAACTCAGTAATTATCAATACTCTGATATAAAATTTTATTTACTGTTGAACATCAAGCCTCCCTAAGCTACCCAAACCCCACTGCGGGCCCGCCATCGGAGAGTTAAGGCGCGAGCGCCCATGTACCACAGGGCGTAGGAGCACCAGAGCAGCAGGTAGGCCAGAGTGGAGGTATCGACGTGCCCAGCCCAGCCCAGCTGCCCGCCCCCGGTAAGAGGGGTGGGGGCGTCCGCACCGGCACCGGCACCGGCACCGAACCAGAAATACAGCCCAGCCAGCACCGGCAGATAGGACACCAGGGTAAAGAGCCCCGCCAGCCCCAGGTAGCGCACGTCCTGGGCGCCAATGAGCACGCCGTCCAGAATGAAAACATAGGCGGCCAGGGGCTGGCCCACCGCCAGCACCAGCAGGGAAAGGGCAAAGAGGCGCTGCACCTCAGTGTCGGAGGTAAAGACCCAGGCCAGACCAAAGCCAACCACCGGGCAGACCAAGGCCGTGACCAGACCAAAGACCAGGCTCCACCGCACCAGGCGGTTTTTGAGCTGAACCACCGCGTCCTGCCCCTGCCGGGTTGAAAGATCCTGCGCCCCCATCTCCTTGCTGAGGAGGGCCTGGGCGGCAATAGCTAAAGCGTCCAGGGCGAAGGCTAGCAGGTTAAAGAAGGCCATGGTCAGCTGGTAGGCGGCCAAGTTTTTCTCGCCCTGGGAGGTCACCACAAAAACTGTAGCCAGCAGGGCGATTCGTAGGCAGGCGGCCCGCACCATCAGCCAGGCCCCCACTTTAAAGACGGCAGCTAGCCCAGCCCGATCCGGTAGCCAGCCAGGCCTGTGACCCTGCGCCGGTAAGGCAGAGTGCTGCACCCGCCCCCTAGAGCTGTGGGTGCGCGTCCTGGCTACTACCGCGTAGGTCAGGGCCAGGGCCATGCCCCACTGAATCGCAGCCGTTGCCACCGCTGAGCCAGCTACACCCCACCCTGCCGGGTAAACCAGGGCCCAGCTCAGCGGCACGTTGAGAGCAGCGCCAGTACTAGCAACGTAGAGCGGGGTTTTGGCGTCCTGAAAACCACGCAGGGCACCAGTAGCCGCCAGCACCAGCAAAATACCGGGCAGGCCTACCAGTGAAGGTAGCAGGTAGGCGGTGGCATAGGTCAGCACCTCCCCGCTAGCCCCCAAGGCCCGCAAGAGAGGAGTTGCGGTCAGGGCCAGCAGCAGGGCAAAGAAAACACCCAGGCCAGCAGCCACCCACAAGCCATTACGGGCAGCAGCCAAAGCCCGGGGAATATCCCCTGCCCCTACCGCCCGGGCCACAGCAGGGGTGGTGGAATAGGCCAAAAAGACCATGAAACCTACCAGGGTCTGCACCACCGTTGAGCCAAACGTCAGACCTGCCAAAGGGGCACTGCCCAGGTGGCCTACGATGGCAGAATCAGCCAACACCAGCAGGGGCTCAGCAATCAGGGCACCAAAAGCGGGCACCGCCAGGGCAAGGATCTGGCGGTTCAAGGAAGGCTGAGACAGGGCAGGGCGCGGTGGTGTGTAAGGCATGAAAACCACCCTACCTGCCACCTCAGCAGAATAGGTGTTAAGGGCGGGTCATGATGTAGGTTTTACGGCCAGCGAATTCGTCCTTACGGGTGATGGCGAACCCTTCTTTTTCGTAGAAGCGAATGGCACGGGCATTGGTGGAAAGCACCTCAAGTTCAGCCGGGCCTGAGTCCAGCACCTGGCCCATCAGGGCCTGGGCAACCCCCGTGCCGAAGGCCTCAGGGAGCAGGTAGAGCATTTCAAGTTTTTGTACCTCGTAGGGCATTTGGGAGGCAAAAGCCAACCCCAGCAGCTTGCCGGGGGCGTCCTTTTCTCCTGCTTCTACCGCAACCAGGGCGCGGCGGCGCTGACCGAGCTGCTGCTGGACGTCCTCACCGGTGCCGCCGGTAGATTCTAGCCAATCTGCAAACCCGGTAGCGCGGGTCTCAAGCTGTTGCTCCTGGGCGGCAAACATCTGCGGGGTGAAAGTTCCTGCATAGGCGTGACGCCAGGAAACCATGCGCAGTTCTTCCCAGGCTCTAGCCTCTGCGGGCGCAGGGGGCCGGATCTCAAAGTTCATTCTTCTCCTTGCGCCGTGCAGCTGCGAGTCAGCGAAAGGGGGCAAGGCGTAGAGTCATGATACCGCAACCGGCCTGCGCCGAATCCAGGTCTTAGAGCGGTAGGTGGTAGATGTAGTCCTGTACCGTTACCGTCTCAGTCAGGTGGAAGGGGCACTCACCGACCTGGCTAAAACCCACCTTCTCGTAGAAGGCCTGGGCGCGGTGGTTAAGCTGAGGGGTGCGTAAATGCAGCCCGTCCTTACCATCGGCGCGGGCCTCAGAAATCACAGACTGCATAAGCTCCCTAGCCAGACCGGTGCCGCGAGTCTCAGCAGAGAGGTAGAACTTGCTCAGGTAGGCGGCATCCCCAGGGACCTCATCGGGCTGGGAGGCAGTGTGGTCAATACCGGCGTAGGCGATGATGTCATCATTTTTATCCACTGCCAGGGTGAAGCTGTGGGAGCCAGTTTCTAGAAAATGGGTGAAAGAGGCCTCATCTAGGTTTTCGCTCACAAAGACTTCTATGTGCTCGCTGGAAACTATCGGCGGGGTGGAGTCCGGGAAGTGGGCGCTGGCGAAAGCTGAGAGGGCCGGGGCGTCAGCGAGGGTAGCAGGGCGTAGGGTGTAGCTCATCCTTATTCTTTCTCGTAACCGCGGAGCTTGTTCAAGGCCCGGCGTTCAGTTTTTGTTGGTCGCCCTGCGCCCCTCTCACGGCGGGGTAGGGCGCCGCTGGTGAGGTAGGCAGGTTTAGGGGCAGAGATATCTTTATAGCAGGTGGCAGCCACCGGCGCACCAACCCGCTTAGAAATGGTCTTATGCACTACCAGTACGCGCTCCCAGCCAGGGTAGCGCACAGTAATAGTATCGCCGGGTTTGATTTTCTGCGAGGGCTTGGCGTGTTCGCTGTTGATGCGCACGTGCCCAGCTTTGACTTCGGCGGACGCCAGTGAGCGGGTTTTAAAAACGCGCACGGACCAGAGCCAGGCGTCGATACGCACTGGCGGCTGTGGCCCTGTGGGGCCGGGGGCCTCTACTAGCGGGTGGGCGCTGGGTGAATTCATGTTTCTAGGCTACCTAATGAGCGAATGAGATGCTTCCCCGCCTCTTCCCCACCCGAGCGTGCACCATATCGCCGAGAGTGCGGCAGCCGTGCGCACTCTCGGCGATATGACGCACTTTCGCGACCCAACGGGTTCTGCCCTGCCGTACACTTGTGCCCATGACTAGCCCTACCACCCCTACCCTTCCCCTTGGTTCATGTTCCCTGCCGATTGATGAGAACCTGCCGGGCACCGCTGCCGGTGAGTCCCGCTGGGTGCTCCTAGAGCACCCCGGCGGGTGGGGGCGAGATATTCTGGACGGAACAGCCTTTGGCCCCGAACTCTCAGCCGCCTTGAAGGAGAAAATGGCTCAGGTAGGTGCCCGCTTGCTCCTGATGAGGCAACCTGGCCGGGCAGGGCAGAAGAATAAGGACGCTGCCAGCCGCCGTGCTTTTCTTGCGGTCACCGGGGGTAGGGGTTTTGCTGAGGCCACCCTTTACTCTTTTGAGATACCTGGTGCGGAGAGTTTATTAACCTTGCCCCTGGATGAACCGGATAATATCCCCGGTGCGGTTGTTTCAGGTGAAACCCTCACCCTTATCTGCACCCACGCCAAGCGCGACCGCTGCTGTGCAGTACGCGGCCGCCCCCTTGCGTCCTTTCTAGCAGAACACCTAGCGGATGGCAGTATCTGGGAGTGCTCACACACCGGCGGGCACCGTTTTGCCCCGGTAGCCCTCAGCCTACCTACCGGCTACACCTACGGACGCCTCACTGTCGAGCAGGCCCTCACTCTCACCCGTAGCGCCCAGGAAGGCCGTGTAGAAGTGGCCGGTCTGCGCGGTCGCTCATGCTACTGCCCTATCGAGCAGGTAGCGGAGGTGGCCGTCCGCACCCTCTTGCAGGAGGCCGGTGAGCAGGCAGGGCCCAGCGACTTGAGCCCCACCGGTGTGAACCTCAACGAGCTGAGCCTGGGCGAATTGGCTGCCACTGACACCAACCAGCAGACTGCCCGCATCACCCACCGCGACGGACGCTCCTGGCTAGTAACAGCCCGTCGCACCGAATTGGCGCCCCGCCCAGCCTCCTGCGGTAAGGACGCCGGCCCCGCCTTTAGCTGGGAAGTCACCAGCCTGCACCAGGTCACCCACTAAAGAAAGAGCGTTTTAAAGAAGAGTGGGGTTCCTGGCGGTCTGCGGCACACGCCGCACCCCGAAAGGAACCCCACATTGGTAGGAAGTGTTGTGAGAGATTAAACCACGCCGGTGGCACCCAGCAGGGAGCCGACACCGAAGGTCACAGCCAGGGCCAGGGCACCACCGATGACCACACGCAAAGCGGCCTTGCCATAGCGCGGGGAGCCGCCCCACTTGGCACCCAGGCTACCGGTGATAGCCAGAGCAATCAGAACACCAGCGAAAGTCACCGGGATACGGATAGATTCGGGGAAGAGCAGAATCAGTAAAGTGGGCAGTAAGGCACCGACCAGGAAGGCACCGGCTGATGCGAAAGCAGCAGACCAGGGTGAGGGGATGTCCTCAGCGTCAATGCCCAGCTCAAAGTGCAGGTGGGTTTTGAGGGCGTCCTTCTCGGTCATCTCGATAGCGGCCTTGCGGGCAGTATCGGGGGCGATACCGCGATCTTCAAGGATTTCAGTTAGCTCATCGAGCTCGCGCTCAGGTATGTCACGCAGCTCGGCCTTTTCCTTGGCAATCAAGGCTTCCTGGCTATCCACCTGGGAGGAGACAGAGACATATTCGCCTAGGGCCATTGAGATGGCGCCACCGACGACAGCGGCGGCGGCAGCCACACCGATAGCGGAAGTGTTAGAGGTTGCACCGGCAACACCGACCACGGTGGCCGCTACAGAGACGATACCGTCGTTAGCGCCGAGCACGGCCGCACGCAGACGGTTCAGTTTCTCCTGGTAGGCACCACCCATGTTGTGACCTTCACCAGTGTGAGATTGAGGAGCAGCAGTGGCAGGGGCTGCTTCATGTGGTTGGTTTGTCATAGGTCTAAGCGTAAAGATTTTCCAAGCTTTCTTCCAGCTAGCCCAAAGTAACTCTGTATGCTTCCTCACATAACTGGAAGGTGAGGTAGGGCTGAGTTGCTTACCGATAAGGGGCTTCTACAGGCAGTCAAGGAACTCGCCCAGGGCAACACAGGCACCCTACTGCTCCTTCTGCGTCCTGGCCCAGGCCTTGGCCTAGCGTATTTGCCCTGCCCGCCCCTATCATAGAAAAGATGACCACTTATGACCGCACCACCCTGCGGGCATCTTCACCATTAAGGACACCACCCATGACCTATACCGTCAGCGACTACCTGCTTGACCGCCTTGCTTCTCTAGGCGTAGCCGAAGTATTCGGCGTACCCGGTGACTTCAACCTGCAGTTCCTTGACCACGTTATCTCCAATGAAAAGCTGGACTGGGTAGGTACCGCCAACGAATTGAACGGCGGTTACGCAGCTGATGGCTACGCCCGCATCAAGGGTATTGGCGCACTGGTCACTACCTACGGTGTCGGTGAGCTTTCTGCCATCAACGCCACCGCAGGCTCCTACGCCGAGCACGTGCCGGTAGTGCACATTGTTGGTGCTCCTTCTAAGGACGCCCAGGCTGCACACCTGGCCATGCACCATACCCTGGGCGACGGGGACTTCACCCACTTCCTCCGTATGGCCGAAGAGGTTTCTTGTGCCGTAGCAGATTTGAACCACGCTACCGCAACCACCGAGATCGACCGTGTTCTGCGCGAAGTAATGATTCAGAAGCGCCCCGGTTACATTCTGCTGGCAACCGACGTGGCCCGTGTTGAGGTAGAGCGCCCCACCGAGCCCCTAGAAATCCCTGCCGCTCTCTCATCTGCTGGGGCAACTGAGGCTTTCCGCACCGACCTGGCTGAGGTTCTGCGTGGCAAGAAGACCACCGTCCTGGCTGACCTGCTGGTACACCGCCTAGGTGCCCAGGGCAACCTGACCCAGATGCTTGAAGCTACCGGCCTGCCCTATGCAACCCTCATGTGGGGTAAGACCCTGGTTGATGAGTCCAAGCCCGCCTTCGCAGGTATCTACGCCGGTGTGGTCTCTAGCGACCGCACTAAGGACGCCGTGGAGCAGGCAGAGGCCCTCATCTGCGCCGGTGTGACCTTCACCGACACCACCACCGCCGGTTTCTCACAGAACCTGCCCGAAAACACTGTCTTCTTGGACGCTCAGACCGCCAAGATTGGCCGCAAGACCTACGCACCCCTGACCCTGGATGTTGCCCTGGATATTGTGCGCGAGGTAGCCCTAGAGGTTAAGGCTGAGCCCAAGCCCCTGCTGGACTGGTCAGCTGAGGGTCACGAGAATGTAGATCAGGACGCCCCCCTCACCCAGGACGCCCTCTGGTCACTGCTCTCTCACGAGCTGTCACCGGGCAACATTGTGGTCGCTGAGCAGGGCACTTCCTTCTTCGGTATGGCTTCACGCCGTTTCCCCGAGAACTCCAAGTTCATTGGTCAGCCCCTGTGGGGTTCTATCGGTTACAGCCTCCCGGCCCTGCTGGGTGCGGCTATGGCCGACCGTGAGGCCCGCGGCGTCCTGCTCATTGGTGATGGCTCAGCTCAGCTGACCATCCAGGAGCTGGGTACTGTTCTGGAGCACAAGCTCAACCCTGTAGTGTTCCTCATCAACAACGATGGTTACACTGTTGAGCGCGCTATCCACGGCCCCACCCAGGCTTACAACGACATCCGCGGCTACAACTGGCAGATGGTTCCTGCGGCCCTGGGCGCAACCGAGGACGATGTTCTCACCCTGCGCGTCTCCACCGCCGCTGAGCTGCTTGAAGCTACCGAACTGACCAAGAAGACCCGCGACAAGATGGTCTTTATCGAGGTGCTCATGGGTAAGGACGACGTCCCCGCCCTGCTGGCTGACGTTGCCGCCGCCCTCACCAAGGCTAACTCCTAAGGTTTATTAGCCTCCCCTGTTTATCACGAAACCCGCAGCTTTAGCTGCGGGTTTCGTGGCGTTTGGGGGGCTGGCCAATGACTATAGGGAATTTTGGGAGTGTAGAAGCTTTTACTTCTGCACGAAGTAGAGGCGCTTGTTGACGAATTCGTCCATGCCGTAGGGGCCAAGTTCGCGCCCATAGCCGGAGTTCTTCACACCACCGAAGGGAATTTCGACGCCCTCACCGGCGGGAGTGTTGACGTTGACCATGCCAGCCTCAAGCTGCTGGGCCAGGCGGCGGGCGCGAGCCTCGTCCTGGGAGAAGACGGCACCACCTAGACCGTACTGGGTGTTATTCGCCAGCTCGATAGCTTCTTGGTCGCTCTCAACCCGGTAGACGGTGGCAACGGGACCAAAAAGCTCCTGATAGTAGGCCTCAGAGCCGACGGGCACATCGGTGAGGACGGCTGGGGAAAGGTAGGCGCTTTTCTCATCCAGGAGCTGCCCACCGGTATGCAGGGTGGCACCGGCTGCCACGGCGGCATCCAGCTGCTTTTTAAGGTTTTCAGCTGCTGATCGGGATGAGAGGGGCATGTAGGTTTTTTCCGTGGCTTCAGTGGGTTTGCCCGGCTTCATAGCCTCAGCTTGTTTGACGAGTTCAGCCACGAACTCTTCGTAGATGTCGCTCATAATGATTATGCGTTTGTTGGAGTTGCAGGCCTGGCCGGTGTTGTACATGCGCACGGCCCAGGCGGTGGCGGCAGCTTCAGCGACATTGTCAGTATCCAGCACAATGTAGGGGTCTGAGCCGCCTAGTTCCAGCACAGCTTTTTTGAGGTTGCGCCCGGCGATAGCGGCCACAGTGGCCCCGGCGCGTTCGGAGCCGGTGAGGGAAACGCCCTGAATGTGGTGGTGGCCGATCATGGTTTCGATCTGGTGGTGGCTTGCGAAAACTGCCTCGTAGGCGCCGTGGGGTAGCCCGGCGTCCTTCATGATGTCAGCGATGGCGAGCGCTGAGGTGGGGCAGATTTCGGCGTGTTTGAGCACGATGGTGTTGCCCAGCATGAGGTTGGGGGCGGCGAATCGGGCGACCTGGTAGTAGGGGAAGTTCCAGGGCATGATGCCTAGTAGGGCGCCTAGGGGTTTGCGTTGGATGTAGGCCTCAGAATTTTTAGTTTTTGAGGGGATGGGTTCGTCTTTGAGATGGTCGGCGGCGATTGTGGCGTAGTAGGTGAAGATAGCGGCGGAAAATTCTGCTTCTTCGATGCCTTCTGCAATGGGTTTACCCATCTCTTGGGCAATAATTTCGGCTAGTTTCTGTTTGCGCTCTTTGAAGAGCTCGGCGATACGGCCCAGGGTAGCGGCGCGTTCTTGGACGCTGGTAGTGCACCATTCTAGGTAGGCGCTGTGGGCGCGTTCTAGGGCTGCGGTGGCTTGCTCGTCGGTGAGGGTGTCGTAGGTTTCGAGTACCTCGCCGGTGGTGGGGTCTTCAAGTCGGTAGCTCATGGGTTTAGCTCCTTTGTGTTTGTAGGTTGGGGTTGGGCACCTGCCCTGCCCACGCAAAACTGGTGGTTAGTTCCCCGCGGCCTTGCGGATTTCTTCGATGAGGATGTCTAGGGCTTGGTTGAAGAGTTCTTCTGGCATGGTCAGTGGGGGTAGCAGGCGGATGACGTTGCCGTAGGTGCCACAGGTGAGGATAAGGACGCCGCGTTGGGCGCAGGCTGTTGCGATGTTTTTGGCGGCGGTGGGGTGGGGTTCCTTGGAGTCGGATTCTGTTACGAATTCGATGGCGAGCATGGCGCCGCGGCCGCGGATTTCACCGATGATATTGAGTTCATCGGCCAGGGGGCCGAGTTTTTCGCGGGTGATGTTTTCGATGCGGGTGGCGCGGGAGTTGAGGTTCCAGTCTTCCATGGTTTCGATGGTGGCTAGGGCGGCGGCGCAGGCGACGGGGTTGCCGCCGTAGGTTCCGCCTAGACCGCCGGGCTGGACCTTGTCGAAGAGTTCGGTGCGGCCGGTGACGGCGGAGAGGGGCATGCCCCCGGCGATGCCTTTGGCGGTGGTGATGAGGTCGGGTTCGATGCCTTCGTGGTCGGAGGCGAACCAGCTGCCGGTGCGGCAGAAGCCTGCTTGGACTTCGTCCGCTATGAAGATGATGCCTTTGTCGCGGGCCCAGGTGACCAGTTCGGGCAGGAACCCTTCGGCGGGGACGATGAAGCCGCCTTCACCTTGGATGGGTTCGATGAGGATTGCGGCGACGTCGTGGGAGCCGATTTGTTTTTCGATCATGTCGATGACGCGGGCGGCGGCTTTTTTGCCGTCTGTGGTGCCGTCGCGGTAGGGGTAGCTCATGGGGGCCCGGTAGATTTCGGGGGCGAAGGGGCCGAAGCCTTTCTTGTAGGGGGCGGCTTTGGCGGTGAGGGCCATGGTGAGGTTGGTGCGGCCGTGGTAGGCGTGGTCGAAGACGACGATGGCGTTGCGGCCGGTGGCGGCGCGGGCGATTTTGACGGCGTTTTCGACGGCTTCGGCACCGGAGTTGAAGAGTACGGTGCGTTTGTCGAAGTTGCCGGGGGTGAGCTGGTTGAGCTTTTCGGCAACGGCTATATAGGCCTCGTAGGGGGTGACCATGAAGCAGGTGTGGGTGAAGTGGGTGACGGCTTGGCGTACGGCTTCTACGACTTTGGGGGCGGAGGCACCGACGGAGGTAACGGCGATGCCTGAGCCTAGGTCGGCGAAGGAGTTGCCGTCGACGTCGATGATGATGCCGCCATCGGCGTCTGCTGCGTAGATGGGCAGGGTGGAGGCTACGGAGCCTGGGACGCTCTTGGTGCGGCGGGTGGTAAGTTCAGCGGATGCGGGGCCGGGGATGGCGGTGGTGAGTTTGATCTGTTGGGGTAGGCGGTAGGTGATGTCGGCCATGGCTGGGTTTCCTTTGCTGAGGTTTTTGTGTAACTACAAAAAGTTGGGGCCTTACTTGGTGTAGGGGTTGCGGATGCCGATGTACTGGGTGGATGAGTATTCGTCGATGCCTTCGGCAGCGCCTTCCCGGCCTATGCCCGATTGTTTGACGCCGCCGAAGGGGGCTGCCGCGTTGGAGATAACCCCGGCGTTGAGGCCCATGATGCCGAATTCTAGGTGGTCACTGGCGCGGTAGAGGCGGTCGATGGATTCGGTGTAGACGTAGCAGGCTAGGCCGTATTCGGTGTCGTTGGCTAGCTTGTAGGCTTCGTATTCGTCTGTGAAGGTGAGGATGGGGGCGAGGGGGCCGAAGATTTCTTCACGGATGACGCGGGCGTTGAGGGGAACATCTATGAGTACGGTGGGCTGGTAGAAGTAGCCTGTCCCCTCGCCCTTTTCGCCGCCGGTGAGTACCCGGGCGCCTTTGGTGAGGGCGTCCTCAACGAGGTCAACCATGGTGTCTTGGGCTTTTTTGTTGATGAGGGGGCCGCAGGTGACGCCCTCGTCCAGGCCATTGCCGACCTTGAGCTCACCCATTTTTTCGGCGAACTTCTGGGAGAATTCTTCGGCCAGGGATTCGTGCACGATGAAGCGGTTGGCGGCGGTGTAGGCTTCGCCGATGTTGCGCATCTTGGCGGCCATGGCACCGGCGACGGCCTGGTCGATGTCGGCATCTTCAAAGACCAGGAAGGGGGCGTTGCCGCCGAGTTCCATGGAGGTGCGCAGTACCTTGTCGGCGGCTTGTTTTAGCAGGTCTTTGCCTACGGCGGTGGAGCCGGTGAAGGAGACTTTGCGGAGGCGCGGATCGCTCATGAGGGGCTTAGAGATAGCGGCAGCTGACTTGGAGGAAACGACATTGAGGACGCCGGCGGGCAGGCCAGCATCTAGCATGGTCTTAGCGAAGTATTGGCTGGTGAGTGGGGTGAGGCGGGCAGGTTTGAGCACCATGGTGCAGCCTGCTGCGATGGCGGGGGCGACTTTGCGGGTGCCCATGGCTAGGGGGAAGTTCCAGGGGGTAATGAGTAGGCAGGGGCCCACTGGTTTGCGGCGGGTGATCATGCGCAGGTTGCCTTCGGGTGCGTCGAGGGAGCGGCCGTAGTGGCGGGGTGTTTCTTCGGCGAACCAGCGTAGGAACTCGGCTCCGCACTTGACCTCACCGAGGGCTTCGGCGTAGGGCTTGCCCATCTCTAGGGTCATGAGGGTGGCGAATTCTTCGGCGCGTTCGGTGACAAGTTCGAAGGCGCGGCTGAGGATTGTGGCGCGTTCGCGTGCGGTGGTGGCAGCCCAGCCGTGCTCGCCTGCTTCTTTTTCTGCTGTGCAGGCGGCATCGAGTGCGGCTAGGGCGTCTTTTTCACCGGCGGAGGCTAGGGTGGCGAGGGTTTCGCCGGTGGCGGGGTTTTCTACGGTGAAGGTTTCGCCTTGTTGTGCTTCTGTCCATTGGCCGCCGATGAGTAGGTCGGTGGGGACTTTTGCTAGGAGTTCTTTGATGTTTACGGTCATGGCTGGGGCACCTTTCACACACCACTTATGTGGTGAGGGTCTCAGATAGCTTTTCTTCTGACCATCTTACGCCCCCTTCACCCCCTAAGGTAGCCCACCTCACACACCCTGGTGGGGTGGGCGTCCACCCACCGCTTATAGTTGAGCGTACATAAGGAGGGCTGGTGCCCCATGAAACCCATGGGGCACCAGCCCTCCTTATTCCCTGCAAGGCAATCTCTTACCTGAGCTGGCGTGACTCCCTATCTCACGCCGCCGGTCAGCGAAGTCGCAGCTTTACATTCTGCTGGGGCCAACAACCCAGTTAACAGTATGAGAACCTGTTGCGTCAGTGTAGATTGCCTGTCGAGTAGTAGTAAGCGTATTCCGGCTAAGAGAACACACTTCTTCACGGAAATTCAGGAAGTAGCCGGTGCAGAAACCACTACCAGCGACATCATCAGACATATCAACGGGAGTTCCGTCGCCCTTGTAGATCAAGGTGATGGAGGTAGAGGTGGTGGAAACGATAGACCAGCCTGGCTGTAGCTGGGTAGGATTCGTCCATTTTGTGGTACCTGCAGTAGATGCGCCACCGCCCTCAAGAGGTGCATCAGTAAATGTGACGGGACGAGAAAAAGTATGAGTGACGGTGAAAGTATCGATGACGACGCTTCCGGGAGTCGTTGGATCAGATTCAACCCACCACCCAACAGAAGTATCAGGATCTCGGAGACAGTTTGAGTCGGTGGGAGTCACTGCGGCATCACAGCAGAGAGTGTCGATAAAACCTTCTCGAGGGTTGGTGGTGGGGTTGCAGTTATTAGGCTGGCGCATAAAAATTTGCTGGTAGGAACGCACCGTGCCAACCCCCAGCTGACCTGTGGGTGAGGAGGCGGCCATAGCCGGAATGTTTGAGGCCGCGACGACAACAGGTGCCGCCCAGGCAGCACCGCGCACCAGGGCACGACGATTTAATGTGGTAGACATATTTTATTTTCCCCTAAAAGTGTTTGAGTAGAAATTAGCATAGCACCCACACCGATGTACTCAGAGAAATTCCAAGAAAGGTGAGAAGGATTTCTCATCCCATCAGCCCCACACCTAACACATTCCCTTCCTGAGCCTATTAGCTGACCTTTTCTGTGGGCAGCCGCAGGCGTAGGCTTATAAGGCATACGATTCAACGAATGGAGTAGCAGTGGCACGCTCACCAAAAGACACCCTGGGCAGCACCCCCCTTGAAGTTTTCATCCCTGCAGCCGGTGAAAACCCGGACGACCCCGGCGACACCCAGCGCGAGATTTTCCTGGCAGCAGCCCAGGAACTCCTCAATGAGGGCCTAGATATTGCCGTCTACTCCACCGACTCCTACCCCTCTGCCTTTACCGACTGTGAACCGGTAGCCGACCAGCTTGCCATAGCCGGTTCTGAGGTCTTACCTATCTTGCTCGTTGAGGGGCTGGTGAAGGTCTCCTACATGTACCCCACCGCTGAGCAGCTACGCCGTTTTTCACGGTTTGGTGAGGTCAAGCAGCCCAAGGTTAAGGCTGCGGCGGCTGCCTGCGGCACCGGGGGCGCGAACGCCCCTACAACGGTTCCTCTTGCGGAGCCGGCCGGGTTTGCGGCCGTTTTGGCAGGTGTGACCCCTCAGCCTGCCGGTGGCCCTGAGATTGGCGACCGTATCAACCTGCTAGGCGGGCACGATTCGGCACCAGCTTCACAGGGTGCCTCTGGTGGCGGGTGCGGCGGCTCTTGCGGGTGCGGCCACTAGAATAAGGCCAACACACATTTTTCTAAGGAGTAGCTGATGATTGGTGCACGCGTAGAGCACAAGGATGAGTTCTTTATTGCGGGCTTCCGTGAGACCGTCAAGCAGGGTTCGGGCATTAGTGAGCTTTGGAAGAAGCTCACCGACCACGCCGAGAAGCGGGGTGTCACCATGCCTGAGGTGCGCTCTGTGGGTGTAATTATGGGCATGAATGCAGTCGGCGATTTTGACTACATGGCCGGAATTCTGGTGAAGAATCTAGAAACCGCGCAGGGTCTGGGCCTTAATGCCCTGAAGGTGGAGGGCGGCGAATTCGCTGTTACTCAGGTTGAGGGCCCTGTACCTATGAGCACTATGGCCGGGATCGATCACCTGATGGGCACTTTCCTGCCCGCTTCAGGTTTCAAGCCTAACGGCCCAATCTTTGAGGCTTACGGCCCCGGTGACCCGTCCGCCGATGATTTTCAGTTGCAGGTCTGGGTGCCCGTCACTCTTAGCTAGCTTGCAGGAATTCGTTGTGGGCATGCTTTGCTTATCCTTCTGAGCATGCCTCACTATACGAAGCAAAAAGCATAAAGAGGATTCACAGGAGCTAATCGATATTTGCCTGAAGATTCAGTGATAGAAATTGTGATGATGGCGAAGCGGAATGGTCAGCATCTTCCCCGACACTTTCTCTTGAACCCCTGGAAGAGTAGCATAATCTACTAGCCCTTGGGCCGAGAAAAAATCAGCAAACGAAATTGATGACAGCTGGGTTGGATTGAACTCTGTTATGGGTTGAAGATACTCATTATTAGGCACGCTACCGGGAGGAAGAACTCGTACATCCCCCACAGTGTCAGCCCCTACCGCTAAGAGGAGAGAGAGCTCGTCATCTTTAGATACTTTCAGTGTATTTCGTAAGCTCGTCAGACGACGACCTTCGGGTAAAAGACCTGTAAAAAACGGAGGCAGAGCACCAGCTTGATAGATAAATGGTTCATCCGTAAGAGGTTCTTCCGGTAAGAACGTATCGTTTCCCCCAACTCCACAGCAGCTCCTAACCGGCAGAATATTGCCGATTAATGAGAAGTGTAGCTCAACAGATTCTCACTTAACACAAAGAACCCCTCTCTTGTGCACCCGCAGACAACTGTGGGCTATAAGAGAGGGGCCTATGTAGTTCGAAGCCTAGCTGACCATGCCTCGCAGGGCGCGTAGGGCTACCTGCAGGACGGCCAGGCGGGGGCGGCCCTCCTCATCGGGGGCTGCTTGTTGAATGTCTGCCAGCATGGAGTCTACGCGACTGGTCTGGACGGGGTGGTTTTGGGTCCAGCGGGCCACCGCCTGGTCGCCGGTTTCGTCCCCTGAGATGAAGCGATCCCCGGCTTCTTGTACGATCTTCAACGCCAAGGTGGCGGTGATTTCGTAGAGTCCCTCACGCAGGGCTGAGCGGGCTAGGGTCTCCCAGCGGTCAGCGCGCGGCAGCTCGGAGATCGTGGTGAGGAGCATGTCAATCTGGAAGCGGTCGTAGACCGAGTAGTAGACGCGGGCTACCTGCTCAATTGACAGCCCGTGGCTTTCAGCGATGCGTACTACATCCATCAGGGCGAAGGCTTCAAAGCCGCGGATCCAGTTGACGATGAGTTCCTCGGGGAACTCCCAGGCTTCACCTTGGTTGCGCAGGGCGCGGACGCGGGCGCGGGTCTGATCAGCGAAATAGTCGTTGAGTGAGGGGATGAGTTGGGCTACTGGTTTGAACCGCTCGATCATCTGGTCGATGGGGGTGCCTGCTAGCACTGATTGTTCGGCGGCGAACCAGCGGGCCAGGCGGTCCAGGATGCGCTGCCAGTCCCTGATGGGTGCCTGCCAGCCTTCTACCGGGGTAGAGGCAGGAAGTTGGCGATGCAACCGTGCAGAGTTGCCAACCCCGAATGTTTCACGTGAAACGTAGAAGGCGCGTGCTAGAGCGTCCACGGGCATGCCTGTCTCTTCCATAGCGCGGAAGGCGTAGGTGAGACCACCAATATTGACGATTTCGTTAGCGACCTGGGTGCAGATAATCTGCTTGCGCAAGGGGTGAGAGTCAAGGTGCTCACCAAAACGCTCCACCAGCGCAGGGGGGAAGTAGCCCCTCAGCACCCGCTGTAAGTAGGGGTCATCAGCAATATCAGTCTTCTCTAGCTGCTCTGTCAGATAAATCTTCACATAGGCCACCAACACCGCCAGCTCAGGGCCACTCAGGGTCTCCCCTGTCGCATCGTAGCGCTCACGAATTTGAGCGTCCGTAGGCAGGAACTCCACTGCACGGTTGAGCCCGGCCTTTTCTTCCAAGTCCTGAATGAGGCGAATGTAGCCTTCCATGCCAGGGGCGGCGTAGTGGCGTTCTGCCTGCAAGAGCACATTTTGCTCTACGTTCGTGAGCAGAACCTGGGCGCCGACGTCCTCCCGCTGAGCCTCAATGAACTCTGCGCGCTCATCTGCAGAGAGCTCACCGGCAGTCACCAGACGATCCACCAGAATCTTGATGTTCACCTCGCGGTCAGAGGTCTCTACACCGGCAGAGTTATCAATAGCATCAGTGTTGATGAGAATACCCTTGCGGGCAGCTTCGATACGGCCAAGCTGGGTAAAGCCCAAGTTGCCGCCTTCGCCCACGATGCGCGCCCGCAGGTCAGCACCATTGACGCGGATAGCGTCGTTGGCCTTATCCCCTGCAGCCGTGTGGCTTTCCTCCTGGCTCTTCACATAGGTGCCGATACCACCGTTGTAGAGCAAATCCACAGGGGCAGTAAGAATGGCAGACAGGAGCTCGGTGGGGGGCAGTTCGGTGATGTCCTCTTCCAGGCCCAACACAGCGCGAACCTGCTCAGATACGGGGATGGACTTAGCGCCACGGGAGTAGACGCCGCCACCGGCTGAAATCAGTTCAGGGTTGTAATCCTGCCAGGACGAACGGGGCAGGTTGTAGAGGCGCACACGCTCTTCGAAAGAAGCCGCAGCATCGGGGTTGGGGTCAAGGAAAATATCGCGGTGGTCAAAGGCAGCGACCAGGCGGGTGGCACGTGAGCGCATCAGCCCGTTACCGAAAACGTCACCGCTCATATCGCCAATACCAACGGCAGTGAACTCTTCGGTTTGGCAGTCGATACCCAGTTCTGCGAAGTGGCGTTTGACCGATTCCCAGGCGCCGCGGGCAGTGATGCCCATGGCCTTGTGGTCGTAACCCACTGACCCGCCGGAGGCAAAGGCGTCACCCAGCCAGAAGTTGTAGTCGGCGCTGATAGCGTTGGCGGTATCTGAGAAGGAGGCGGTTCCCTTATCTGCAGCAACGACCAGGTAGTAGTCGTCACCATCGCGGGCGATGACGCGGGGGTTGTGCACTACGGTTTCGGTGCCATCTGCTGCGATGCTGAGGTTATCGGTGACATCGAGCAGGGAGGCGATGAAGACCTTGTAGGATTCGCGGCCCTCGGCAACCCATGCGTCGCGGTCGGCAGCCGGGTTGGGCAGTTGCTTGGGGTAGAAGCCGCCCTTGGCGCCGGTGGGAATAATGACGGCATTTTTAACCATTTGGGCTTTAACCAAACCGAGCACTTCGGTGCGGAAGTCTTCGCGGCGGTCAGACCAGCGCAGGCCACCGCGGGCTACAGCACCAAAGCGTAGGTGCACGCCTTCAACGCGGGGTGAGTAGACAAAGATTTCATAGGTGGGCCGCGGTAGCGGTGCGAAGTCAATCTGGCCCGGTGCCACCTTGAGGGAGAGGGCGGGGCGGCCCAGGTAGGCGTTGGTGCGCAGGGTGGCTTTCATGACGGTCGCTAGGGAGCGCATGAAGCGGTCAACGTCGAGGGTGGGGATGTGGTCTAGTACCTTGCCAAGTTCCGCCCAGACTTCTTCGCGGGCTTCTTCGCGGTGGTCATCATTTTCAAAGGGGGTGTCGGGGTTGAAACTGGTGGAGAAGTATTGGGTGAGCAGGCGGGTGGCCTGGGGGTGGGCTAGCAGGGTGTCAGACATGAATTCGGCGGTGTAGACCTGCCCGAGCTGCACCAGGTAGTGGGTGTAGGCGCGCAGGACGCGCACCTGCTCCCAGGTGAGGGATTCTGTCAGGATGAGGCGGTCGAGGGTGTCTGATTCGCGCTGGCCGAGCAGATAGGCGTTGAGGGCGTCCTCGTAGAGGCCTGCAATTTTTTGGGAGTCAACTCCTGCTGGTAGTTGTACGCCGAAGTCGTAGAGGGAGAAGGAGCGTCCGTCTGCGGGGGTGATGTCGTAGGGTTTTTGGTCGATAACTACGAGGCCCATGTTCTGCATGATGGGTAGTAGCTCGGTGAGAGTGTGAGCTGAGGCCAGGTAGGTTTTGATGCGGGTGCCTTCAGCGTCATCAATGATGCCGATGGCGGCGGGTTTGCTAGGGCTGAGGGATTCGAAGATGACGATGTCTTCTACTGCATCAGCCACTTCGTAGTCAGCCTGGTAGGTGGCAGGTACAGCATCAGCCCAGTCGTAGGAGGCTTGGCGGGCTTCTTGGGCGGTGCAACCGGCCTTGAGGGCGGCTTTTTCTACAGCGGTTGAGGTCGCTTCGGCCCAGGAGCGGGTGGCTTGTTGCAGGCTGCGCTCTATGGTGGCGGTATCGAGTACCGGGACGATGTTGGGCGTGCTGAGGCGGATGCGGAAGAAGATACGCACCAGAGATGAGGTGGAGAGGTGCACCTCGTAGTCGATGCTTTCAATCTCAATATATTGGTGGAAGACCGACTCTAGGCGGCGGCGCACGTGGGTGTTGTAGCGGTCGCGGGGTAGGAAGACGGTGGCTGAGACGAAGCGTCCGAAGGCGTCGGGGCGGAGGAAGAGGCGGGTGGCGCGGCGCTCTTCTAGGCCCATGATGCCGCGGAAGGTGTCGGTGAGTTCGTTGAGGTTAGCGTGGAGCAGTTCCAGGCGGGGGTAGTCTTCGAGGATTCCGGTGAGGGCTTCATCGGAGTAGGAGCCGGGCTGGTAGCCCAGGTCGCGGCGCATGCTGGCGATACGTTCACGAATGAGGGGGGTTTCTGCTGCGGGCAGGGAGTAGGCCTGGCTGGTGAAGAGCCCTAAGATGGCGTATTCGCCGATGATGGTACCTGATACGTCGATGTCGCGCACCCCGATGTAGTCCAGGTATTCGTGGCGTTGGATGGTGGAGCGGGAGTTGGCTTTGGTGATGTAGAGGGGTTTGGGGTCGCGGGCGTTTTTTAGGCCTAGACCGGTGAGGACGATGGGCTCACCTTTTCCGGTGTCGGAGAGAATACCTAGGCCAGAGCCCTCACGGTCGGTCAGAAGCACCTCCCCTGAGTGGTTTGAGATGTCTCGTTCTTTAATGCCCACGAAGAGGAAGTTGCCGTGGGTGAGCCAGCGGAGGAATTCTTGTACTGTTTGTGGGTTGGTGGCGGGGTCGGCGTCCGCACTAATGGATCCGGTCTTGCTGAGGGTCGCACTCAGGGGGTTGGCCGTGTGTTCCCCAATTTTTTGGGCGATTTCTAGGGTTCGGGCAGCCATGGCCTGGTTGTCGTGGGCAGCGCGGCGCACATCGAGTAGGACGGCGCGGATTTCGTTTTCGAGGCGGCTGGCTTGGTCGGCGGTCAGGTGGCGGGTCAGGCGCACGGCAATCCAGGATTCAATGGCGGGTTTGGTGCTGCCGTTGGTTGTCTGGGGCAGGGTGGGAAGGGAGATGGTGTCGCCGCTGGCTACGGGCTGGGGGGCACCGGTGCCTTGGAGGCTGGTGAGATGGCCGGTTGCGTCTCGTTCTGTGATGAAGGTGGGGTGGATCAGCCCTGCGATGCCGCCCCAGTTGCTGGCGATTTGGGCGGTGACCGATGAGACCAGGTAGCTGGTGTCGTCGGTGATGATAAAGAGGGTGCTGCCGGTGTGGTCATCCTGGTGGACGGTGACTAGTTCTTGCCCGCTGTGGCGGGTGGCGGCTAGCTGGTGGTGGGTTTGGGCGAGCTCGGTGAGTTGTTCCCCGGTGAGTCCTTGCAGTTCTTCGGCTGAGCTGTGCCGGTAGTATTCGTTAATCCAGTCTTTGTCTGCTGACCAGGTAACTGAGTGGGTGTTGGTGAGCAAGGATTTGCCTTTCTCTGGGGTGTGGGCCGGGGCGGGGTCATACCGCAATGCCTGTGGTGTTCCTCATACGAGCTTCCTTTAATAGTAGTCTCGAACACTCTAAGAGTGAATCCTGGGCCATTACTGCCGTGTTAATCTTCTGAACCACTTGTGTTACAGCTCTTTTGGAAAATTCCCAGAATGGCACTCCCAGATATCTCTGGCTCCTCTCTTCATATACGAGACATAAAATCTCATATTGCGAAGAAACTGTCGTTCAAGGGCCCCAAGCAATCGTATGCTGGAATTTCACCCCATCCACCCGTTGCACCCACGAAGGGCTAAGAATGTCATCGACCAGCAGCTCACAGCTTTTACCCAAGGTTCTCCACACCTATTCCCGCTACCTCCTCCAGCTAGGAGCGAGCTTCACAGAAGACTTCATGGCTCAGGCCCTCTCTGATAACCCCAGCATCACCGCAGGTATCACCGACATTTTCACCACAGGCTTTGACCCCGATCTCACCGAGGATAAGGACGCCCGCCGCGCCAACCAGCGCAACCTGGCTCAAGGCGTCCGCGCCGACATTGAGCAACTCAAGGACGCCGACACCCAAGACTTCTTCACCCAGTTGCTTGAGGTCGTCCTGGCAACCGTGCGCACCAACGCCTACCAGGATAAAGACACCATCGCCCTAAAAATCTCCACCCGCGACATCTCCTTTGCGCCCCTACCCAAGCCCCTCTTCGAAATCTTTGTTGAAGGCCCAGCCCTAGAAGGCGTACACCTACGCTTTGGCAAGGTAGCCCGCGGCGGTCTGCGCTGGAGCGACCGCCCTGAGGACTTCCGCACCGAAGTGCTCGGTTTGGTCAAAGCCCAGGTCACCAAAAACGCCGTCATTATCCCCACCGGCTCCAAGGGCGGTTTCGTACCCAAGAACCTGCCCGACCGCGATACAGAGCAAGAAAAATACCAGCAGATGGGCGCGGACGCCTACAAGCTCTTCATCGCCTCCCTGCTCGATGTCACCGACAACCTAGTCACTGAGAACGGCAAGAACACCATCGTGCACCCCGAGGCAGTTATAGCCCTCGACGAGGACGACCATTACCTAGTCGTTGCCGCAGATAAGGGCACCGCCACCTTCTCAGACATGGCCAACAGCATCTCCCTAGAACGCGGCTTCTGGCTAGGCGATGCCTTCGCCTCCGGCGGCTCTGTCGGCTTCGACCACAAAGAAATGGGCATCACCGCCCGCGGCGCCTGGGAATCCACCAAGCGCCACTTCGCCGCCCTAGGCCACAACTCCCAGGCCCAAGACTTCACCATGGTTGGCATCGGCGGCATGGCCGGCGACGTCTTCGGCAACGGTGCCCTGCTCTCAGAGCACATTCGCCTCATTGGTGCCTTCGATTCCCGCCACATCTTCATCGACCCCAACCCCGATGCGGCCACCTCTTTCGCAGAGCGCAAGCGCCTGTTCGGCCTCCCCCGTGCCTACTGGACCGACTATGACCATGACCTCATCTCAGCTGGCGGTGGTATCTTCTCCCGCAAGGACAAGGAAATCCCCGTCACCGACCAGATGCGTGAAGCCCTCGGCCTGGAAACCTCAGCCGAAGCCCTGAGCGCCGACGAACTCATCGTCGCCCTCCTCAAAGCCCCCGTAGATTTGCTCTACACCGGCGGAACCGGCACCTATGTGCGCTCCACCGAAGAAAGCAACAGCCAGGTCGGGGACCCCGCCAACGACAAACTCCGCATCACCGCCCCCGAGCTGCGAGTTCGCGTCATTGCCGAAGGCGGTAACCTGGGCCTCACCCAGCGCGCCCGCATCGAAGCAGCAGCAGGCGGAATCCTCATCAACACCGACGCCATCGATAACTCAGCCGGTGTGGAAACCTCCGACCGCGAAGTCAACCTCAAAATCCTCATGGACCGCGCCATCGAAGCAGGTGACTTCGCTGACTCTCACCGCGCAGACTTCATCGCCACCCAGGTCGAAGAAGTAGGCCGCCGCGTCCTGCGCTCTAACCTAGAGCAGAACACGCTCTTGCAAGCAGAACGCACCGAAGTTTTCAACACCAACAGCATTGCCGGCGAATTCATGGACTACCTGACCGAAACCGTGCACCTCAACCGGGAGGTCGAACTGCTCCCCTCCGAGGCAGACCTGGCAGACCGGGCAGAAGCAAACGTCCCCCTAACCGGCCCAGAGCTCTCAGTGCTGACCGCCTACGCCAAAATTGATCTGACCGCCGCACTTCTTGAGGGCAACTACGCCGACGAGCCAGACCTAGACCTCAACGATCTGTTAGCCGACTACTTCCCAGCCGCCGCTACCGAAAAGTTTGCCCCCTACTTTAACCAGCACCCCCTGCGCAGCGAAATCATTGCAACCCGAGCAGCCAACCGCATCATCAACCACACGGGAATCACCTTCGTGTACGAGATGAAGAAAAAGTACGGGGCCTCAGCCAACGATATCGCCCGCGCCTTCCGTGCAGCCCGCCTAGAAGCAGGTGCCCTACCCGATATCAACGACAAGGGCGACTTTGAGGCCTGGGTTGAAGAAGCCCTGGCCCTGCGCGAGGCTATCGAAGCTAAGCTCGCCGCCGCCTAATACGGCCCACTCCCCCACCCCAAAAGACGCCCGCCCTAGCTTATATAAGCTAGGGCGGGCGTGCGCTTATTGCTGATTAAAAGCTAGTATCGCAACCAAATTCATATATCATATTTTATAAATATTGTCATATACGCTATATTAAAATTATTTGATGTAACGTATACACACTTGTGTGAAAGCGGAAAAGAGCAATGTCAGAGCATACTATCCATGGCTTTTTGCAAGAGATCGGTAGCGTCCTTCTTCAAGCCTCAGCTTATCCTCAGCAACCTCGTAACCACTCTCACCAACTGTGGAAGTTAGAACTTCCCAGCAACCGAACCGTCACATTCTCTACCCATCTTTTTGAAACAGTAGGGGCCTCACAGATGCTACAGCTTACCTCCCTTGAGGGCCCCAACCACTACAACAAATCTGATAACGATACTTCGCCTTGCCTCGTCATAGCCTCAACCATCACAGCGAAAGCGCGCGAACAGCTCATACGCACAGGTAGCAGCTACATCGCCCTCCATCAAGGTTCTGCCTACTTAGATGGCACCTTCTATCAGCAGAAACATGCAGTCAGCAGCTCGGGTAAGACACCCCGCCCCCTGCCCTGGAATCTCTATGCCTTGGCTCGTTTCATCATTTTCTCCCCAACCATTCCCCATCAGCAAGAGATAGCCGACATACTCAATACCACCCAGCCCACCATCTCACGCACTTTCAGCCTCTTACGCCATAACCTCAAACAATTCGATAGTTCCACCTCCCTTACCCAAAAATCAAACCTCTTGAGCTGGCTTGAACACGTTTACCCTACCAAGCATGATTTCACGATATATTGGTCCTCTTCAGCGCCCCTTGCTCAGCAAATTAAAACCGTTCAGAAAGTCCTATCAGCAACAGGTACCCCTTCAGCAGTAGCAGGAGTAGCAGCCAGTGACATGTATTCACCATGGAAGCACCCTCAAACAGGCCTAATACTCACTTCAAAAATTACTGATTTCGAAGAGGAGGGCTTTTTCGAGAGCTCACCAGAAAAAGCAACTATGCAGATATCAATACCGGCTGACCCTACACGTTTTACTACTGCACAATGGTGGAGCGATGAGTCTGGCCTCCCAGGAATCTACACCGACCCCGTTGATACCTATCTAACCTTACTACGCAGTAAAGAAGCAGATATCCGTGAAGCTGCTCAGATACTCAAAACCAAAATACTAGAAGGGGTTATGAAGTAATGTCAGAATCCGAAATTCCAATTACGCTCACTTCCACAAGTAAGGCTGAGAGCCTCGCACATGAAACACTACTCCTTGTTGCACAAGCATACGCCGGAAGAACTGACTATCGAATCATTGGAGGTCAGATGGTCATGCTTCTCCAGAAGATTTACCCTCTACCAGAACAAACTGAGCCCCGCTTCACCCTCGACACAGATGCTGCCCTAGGTAATACTGAAACGCCTCTCAAAGAGAACACCTCAGTTCTGGAACTCTTGGAAAAGGCAGACCAGCAATTAATCCGCGTAGGCTTCACTAAGGCAGGTGGTTCTGCATACACACGGGGTCAACACGGCACAGACAGTTATCAAGAGGTAAATTTTCTACAGCCCTTCAATGCCAACCCTAAAGCGGGGAAGATTCAAGCCGCGCGGATTCCTCTTGCCGATGAAGATAGCCTACGCCAGCTTGACTCCCTCTTCGAATTAGAGCATGTTCTCACCGTTCCACCAGTTCGACTCAAAGTATATTTTTCAGATTTTGAAACCACAGCAACTCTATGTATTCCTCCAGTTGAACAGGCTGTCATTCTAAAAACCTTCGCCACCGCAGGTAGAGGTTATCTCGATAGAGATCTCAAAGATCTCAGGTCACTCCTACTGATACGAGAACATTTTATGAGCATTCCCTGGGGCCTTCATCGTAAAAATCTCATTGGGTTACGTAAAGATACCGCGCACCAGTTGCATACAATAAGTGCGCGATTAAGACGAAAAAACGTTGATGGTTTCAACCGCAACGACCGTAATGAATTACGACAGCTTATCGGCCAGAATGTAACTAACCCCGCGGCATGAGAAAGCCCTAAGTTTCCTTTCTACAGAAAGACGCCCGCCCTAGCTTATATAAGCTAGGGCGGGCGTCTTACCTTTAGAGGTTAGCTATTCGTCTCCGGGGTTTTCCTTACTGGGGTTGGGGGCAGAAGGGTCCCAACCTTGGGCTTCAAGTTGTTGTGCCACCGCACTCGAAAGTGTCTTGGCATACTGTACTGTGAGGTGGTTATTGTCCATATACAGCGCTACATTTCCTATTACAGGGCCGCAGTATTCCTCAGGGCAAAAATAGTTTGATAAATCCACTTCGTAGACATTAGAGAAGCGCTCGAGCATGGGCTGGGCAGGGTTCGTAGATGCTAATACCTGCGACTGTGGAACTGTGCAACTCGAGGTATTTTCGCGCTGGGAGCACTCAAACATGTTCTGCGCAAATCGTGGGTTATCACGGACAGATATGAGTTTACCCCCGTAGGATTCCGCAAAACTCGCAACAGCATCGATTCCGCTGACTGGCCGCTCATCAGGGATACCATCTTGAGGTCGGGTAGAGATTACCGCAAGGTAGGTGGGCTTCAAGTGTTGGATTTCGTCAAGAGCACGCGCATTGTAGCTTTGACATGCAGCATCAGCTGTAGGACCAGCAGTTGAGTAGCTTTCTTCTGGAACAGTCAAACGACACCAGGGTTTAATCATTAGAATAACTGTGGCGTCGTCGGGGATTACTTCTTCAAATAAGGGCAGGGACTGCTGGCTATGCGAATCACCTGCAAATACAAAAGTAGGTGCATCAGGGCTTATCTTTGTTTGCATCACATAGCAGTATTCCTCAGCCTCTGGATTGTTGAGACTTGAGTTTTCCATACCGGGGTAGGAATTGCACTGCTCACCGCTAGAGGTATCAACCCACCCTTGATCACGAATAAGGGGGATGGGAGGATTCTGGTAGCTCTTAGTCTCACCTATAGCTAGAGCACCGGGGAACTGTAAAGTTCCTGCAAGGGAGGCACTGTGTGCCCATATAGTGGTTTGAACATCTAGCCATCGCGTACCGCCGGCAATGAGGCCACCAACTAGGGTAAAGCACACCGCAATCACAGCCACCGGACGCGCCCAGTAGCTTCGGGCGTCCTGTTTTTTAAGGCTCCAGGGAGCCTCGCTGTGCGTTACCTGTTGCAAGGACCGGCGGCTGGGTTTTTTCTCCCATGCCCGGAGGGGCTTCTCAACCACATTATGCAAGACCCAGGCAACCCCGATAGACGAGAGAATCACCAAAGATCCGTCCAACCATCCGGCCTTAGGCTCCCCGATAGCGGTGGTGTACAGAATGAGGATGGGCCAGTGCACCAGGTAAAGGCAGTAAGAAATTGCCCCCATCTTCTGTAAAGGCTTAACGGAGAGAAGGCGATCTACACCGAAAGGCGAACCGGTCTGACCAGCAGCAATCACAAAAGCGCCCGAGAGCAAGGGCCACAGAGCCAGATAGCCAGGGAAAGCTTTCTCAACGGGTAGGAGCCAGCCACAGGTAATAAGACCAATTATGCCTACCCAGCCCATGGGCACCTTGAGCCAAGAGGGAACACGCCAAGCCAGCATGAGCATAGCCAGCAGGGTACCGGCTGCAAATTCCCACAGACGGGTGCGGGTGTCGAAATAGGCGAAAGACTGGTTCGTGGAAGTCTCAAGTACCGAAAAAGTCAAAGAGGTAACAAAAACTGTGCCAAAGATAAAGAGGGCGGTAGGGAGCACCTTAAGGCGTAGGTAGCCCACTAAGAAAGCAACAAAGGCAAAGAGCAAGGGCCAGATGATAAAGATTTGCCCCTGCATAGAGAGGGACCAGAAATGCTGGAAAGGGGTTTTTAGGGTGGCATCTTGGGCGTAGTAGTCCACCGAGGTGAAGGCCAGGCGCCAGTTGAGGAAGTAAAAGAGGGCTGCTTTAGCATCGGCCAGCAGGGACGCCCAGCGAGAGGGGGCGATGATGAAGTAGGCGGCTACTAGAGTTGTGAAGATAACGGTTGCGGACGCTGGTAGGAGACGCTGGAAAACGTGGAGCCAGTAGCTGAGAACCTTGAGGGGTTTACCGCCCTGAATCTTGCGTAAGGAGGAGAGCGAGAGCAAGAAGGCAGAGATGAAGAGGAATACATCCACACCGCCGGAGACCTTACCGAACCAGACGTGGTACATCACGACAAGGAGAACCGCCAGTGAGCGGAGCCCTTGAACTTCTGGCCTGAATTTGGGTTGCTCAATGAAGCTACCCAGGGGCTTATGTCTGTGGCTCATTTTCGTCATCTCTTCCCACTACCTACAAGGACCTGAGCAAATAAAGTATGCCAAACCAGCAACTGAGGGATTCTATCACAGTGTCATGTTCAATCGAGATCGAAGAGATGTCGCAAAATTTCAAATTATCCAAGGTTTCGCTCATCACTCTCTTATGAGGCTTATTCAAAAGTCTCCCCAGCCGCAAAAAACACCAACCCCCGCACCAGAAGAAAACACCCGCCAGTAAGACCCCAACAGCCGCCTAAACCCAGTGTGCACAACACGCCAGGCCATAAAACACTTGGCAATGACTTACTCCAATGACCGAACGCAGCCTATTGATCTGACGATTCACTGCCTTACGATTCCTGCCTAGTTTCTCACCAGCAGGCCTCTTGTTCAGTCTCACCAGCCCTAGCCCGATATAGCCCTTATCAGCCAACGTCGAAGAATTTAGGAACCGATTCAACCCGTGCTCCTTGAAGCAATATGCACCGTGCCTAGCCCCAGGTGACGGGTCTGTCATCGCTCAGAGTTTACCGTCAAGTGTGCAGATAATCTGATGATTAAAACCAGCCTTTGTGTGCTTGCCTGAGAAATGTGTTGTACCTCATGAACGCCAGTTCCAGATGGGTATGAGTGTCCCATCAACCACCCATGAGCCAGGGATTCTTAGGCTTTCTTTCAAAGGTCGATTCAGTGGGGAGAGGATGTTCTCTATGGTGTGTTCGATGGTGTTGATGCCCCTGCGATATCGTTGGCTGGGAGGTGCCGAAGAGGTCTGCTAAGAGCTTTTCGGTGAGGTTGTGGCGGTGGTAGAGCAAGGTGGCTTTGAGTCCTTTGGATGGGGTGAGCGCTGATGGTCTGCCGCCTGGTGTGCCTCAGGTGAGTTGGTGGGTGAGGTGTGTGAGTAGTGTGGCGAGTTGCGTAGCTGTTAGTCCTGTTGTGCGTTGGTTGGGCAATGGTCTTTTCCGGTGTGGTGTGAGGTTATGTGTAGTGATTTATCCTCAATTTTTTGCCGTTGGTGGGGTCGTTGTCTAGTTGGTGGGTGTGGGGTGGTTCCTTACTTTTGAATAAGCCTCGTAGAATATAGTTCAAGATACATTCAGTTGAATCCAAGGAGAAAATCGCCAGTGCGTCCCCCTAGAACCTCAGTTATTATGCCGATTCATAATGCTGAAAACACTGTAACAACGGCTATTAAAAGTGTTTTGGAACAGACAGATCAAGACTTTGAGTTAATCCTCGTCGATGATCTTTCTACCGATTCATCTCGTAAAAAAGTAAAAAAATTTCTAGCAGAAGCTCAAGATACACGTGTGAAGTATCTTGAGAATACTGAAAATATAGGTACTGCAGCCACACGCAATAAAGCTCTCGATACAGCTCAGGGCGAGTGGGTTAGTTTTCTAGATTCTGATGACCAATACCACCATCAATTTCTCGAAAAACTACATGCAGCGGCTGATCAGGATATTGATATAGTAGGCAGTGCACATGATTCAGTCTCAAACGGCGAGCACCGGCTTCGCCTAGTATCCCCGGCTAGTACAATGACTGGGCATGAGGCAATTATCCAGTTCTTTACTGGTGGCTCCACCCCGTTCGCATGCGACAAAATCTTTAGGGTTTCAGCACTAGACGGCCTACGTTTTCCTAATCTAAGGTACACGGAGGATCAAGGCTTTACAGTAAACGCATATACGCGAGCGCGTAAAGTCAGGTACATTGAAGATTCGCTCTATTGGTACTCCGTAAACCTACAATCAGTAACGTGGAAGAAGCCCCCTCCGCTTATACATATGTATAACCAATTAGAATATCTCAAAGCAATTACACGGTTTCACCAGGGGAATCAGTTTGAGCAGAGTGCTTTCGCTGCCATCTGGTGTACCATGATGCTCAGTGCAGCCCAACGAGCGCTACGCACTGCTCGCTCTAATGATAAAGAGATTAAAGCCTACGTGAAAGAATGCCAGCTGATGCTACGTCCCAGAATCATCATAAAGGCCATCTTCTCTGCACCACAGCTTGCAGCAGGTTCTATCCTGCTTCGAGTATCACCCAGGGGCTATAAAGCCCTCTACAGCTATTACACTCGAAGGATATACGGGCTCTAAAGTCGCATAAGGGAAGGTGTGCGTCTCATAGCTGCCTACGAGATACACACCTCTCTCTATGTATTTTTACCTCTTTGCTAATGCAACCATGCCAGTCAGGTTCACACTGAAACCTAACAGTGGACCAACGTAGAGTGCAAAGATCGTTCGAGGAATAATATCAAGCGGTATAAAGAAGATGACGAGTATGCTCACCACAGCAGCTGACCCCCATCCCAAAATGTAGAGACGATGCTCATTGGCTGCGAGAACAGCTGTGCCTGATAGAACCAGCAGAGCCATTACAGCGGAAGCAAAGGTTAAGAGAGCTAATACCGGCCCTGCCGATACCGCGTCATAAACTACCTCCTGACCGGGTTTTGCAGGATAGATAATTCTGAAGAGGAACGGTCCTATTATCCAAGCAAGTACCGCACCCAACGCGCCTATACCCAGCAGTCCCAACAACGGTTTACGTAAGGCTATGAGCGGACTCTCACGATTCTGCAAAAAGAGTGAGACAGCCACACTTTGGAATCCTTGCAAAGGAATCATAATAGGTGAGCGAGTTAGCGAAATAGCCAAAGTGAGTACGCCTACCGTCACTATAGCATCCGCATTGTCCTGAGAACTTTCGCTGGCTTTCATGAAAATTGGAAAGCCAGTCATAAGTACAGCAGAAGCTGCTGCTGATAGAACAGCAATAGTCACGTTACGTAGGAATGGTTTAGCTGAGACGTCAGCACGTGCAACAGCGTTTTTACGGCCTTGTCGACTCAGCACAACAAATAAAAACCATATCAGCACAGTGGATACAACTGCAGACTTAATCGCGATTGAGGTACCGATGGCAATTCCAGCGAATGCCATTGCAACCAGACGCCATATACACTCAGCACTACCAATAGCTGAATATAGGTACCACCGTTCCCGTCCAGCAGAAGCACCATTGTAGGCGGAATGAATTGCGTATAGAGCGGCACCAACACAGAGTAGGACAACAGTTGAAGTGGTGTCACGTAAAAAAATAGTAGAGGACCACCCAAAAGAAGTTATCGCTAGTATAACTGCAATGATAATACCGATTACTCCCGCCGCAGGCACCACGTATACACCGGCCTCATATGAAGCATCCGAAGCGGTTTTTACACGATGGGAACTAACTGCGCGAGTAACTTCCTGTTGCACGCCGGAGACCACACCATAAACAGCGAAGATGGCAGACCAGAAAATCATGAAATCTGTGACCTCTTCCCCCGGCAATAAACGTTGAGCGATGACAGTGGCAAGCAGACTAGTTAACGCAGCTACAAGTGAGGTAGCCAGGATAGCAAGTGACTGCCATCGTGTAAGCTTCCCGCGGATAGGCTTAACCCTGCTATTTTCTTGAGGTACATTACTACTCATTCGGGTCTTACCTTTATCTATTGAATCTTGCTACTGAATGATATGGCGGCTCAATGCTTTAGAGCCAGACCAGTTTCGTGCCGCAACTGTTTTAGGTAATAGAGTTACAGCATGCAAACGTGAGGACAGATGCAGATTGGCTATTCGTGCAGCCTTCTGCCAACCCAACGCACGAGAACGAGTAGCTATCTCACTGAAAAACCTTCTCTCCTCATCAAAACGCATACCATCAAGAGCGCTAGATGATGAGTAAGAATTACTATGGCGACGGTACATGAAAGCTACAGTTTGATCATAAAGCAACGAATGGCGATCCATTGCCATATCAAGCAACAGAGCCATATCTAGGACAATCTCATAACCTTGGGGAAAATTATATTTTTTCAAGTCATCTGTGCGCCAAGCTAAAGAAGGGAAATATAACCAGTTACCACGAAGAATGGTCGTGGCAAACTCTTCTCCTTGTATCAAAGAGGATTTTTTAGGTCGATAATAGGCCTTCATCTTTTCCACTAGGGTGTTCGATAATGCATCATTTTCATCGATGACAACTACCCCCGGCTGAAATACTGTTACCTCGGGATGAAATTCAGCTGTTTGCTCAACCCAAGAAACATAATTGGGTAATAGCACATCATCACAGCCCATAATAACAGTCAGCTCGTTTTCAGCTAATTCAACGCAACGACGGAAATTGCCATTCGAACCCAAATTTTGATCATTACGAAGATAGATGACCCGTGGGTCCTCCATCGCTTGCAACCACTCACCAATGGAAGGGTCCGGATACTGATCATCAATCACAACTAGACGCCAATTCTCGCTGGTTTGACGCAAAACTGAGTTTACGGCATCACGCATCTGACGTACGTCACCGTAAAAAGGCATCATGATATCTACAGTCATCAGTTATTTCTCTCCGGAATCTTCCACAGGTGGGGTGGGGCCGTGAAGGTCACGTTGCTCTAGCTGAGCCCTGAGCATGGCTACTTCTTCCGCCAGAGTTCTGGTATCTTCACCCAGCCGCGAAAGGTCTAGAGTCAGGTGCAGGCAAATACCAATCAGCATGATAATTGCCAGCATGAAAAGCAGATTGACGGGCACAATAACGCCTGTCAGGTCAGCCAGTGCACTCAACAGGTGGGGGAAGAGCGCCAGCACGATAATTGCCGCTGATACCAGCAGCCACAGAGCTGCATACTTCTCCTTCATCTTCTGGTTACGCACCTGGGCAAAAACCATGACGAAAATGAGAACCGACAGAATCAGAAAGAAGACATTTGACGGCATATTTAGCCCTCCCCGACTGTTTTCTTACGCGTCATAGAGATACCGAAGGCGAAAAATGATCGCACCAGGTAGATAGCTGACTTGAGAGGCCCCGATGAGGGAGTGCCGCCCTGTCGCTCCCGCATTTCTACCGGCACCTGAATAACCCTGCAACCAGAGCGAATCGCCATCACAGTTGAGTCGATGGTATCGCCCAGGTACTCGGCAGGAAAAAATTCGCAGTACTGTTGAATACCGCGCCGGTTGACCGCGCGGAACCCACTAGTGACGTCGGTAAATTCCTCACCCGAAATGCGGGTAAAGAGGAAAGAGAGCAGGCCCATTGCCCATTTGCGGGGGCCTCGCACCTTATAGGCATCAGAGGCAGCGAAGCGGGAACCAATGACGATATCGGCCCGCCCCAGGCCTTCAATGAGGGTCTCGATAAACTCAGGGGGGTGCTGGCCGTCCGAGTCCATCTGCATAGCGATATCGTAGTCCATACGGCGGGCATACCGGTACCCTGTGCGCATGGCAGCACCAACGCCCATGTTGTAGGGCAGGTCAATGACGAAGGCCCCGGCTTGGCGGGCCGCCTGAGCCGTGTTATCGGTAGAGCCGTCGTTGATAACGACTAGGTCAACCCAGGGAGCCTTAGCCCGAAGATCAGCAATCGTCGCTCCGATTGCCTCTTCCTCATTCCAGGCAGGCATAATCACTAGCACACTAGGGTCTGGCACCGCCGACATGTTTTCATTCATTGAAGGGCTAAGCTCCTGTACCTACTTACTTAACTATTACCGCCATACTGAAGAATCACCTCAGTCTAGCAGTCTAGCGCTCAAAAAGGTCTGCTGCGCAGTGTCGTAAGAGCCTAGTCACATATATCAATTCGATACAAGGCTGCATCACCGACCCTATAGACCTCTGTGTATCCGGGCTGGTTTGATAAATTGTCGATACCAGTAATTTGGCTGTCACGCGCAACCTCTCCAAAGTCAAGGGCGTAGTAGGCATTCTCTTCACGCACAGCCTCGCAGACCTCGGGATGGTCTGCTACATCGTCAAAGTATAGGTTTAACAAACGCTGATTCTCACTTTCTACCCGGAATATATGAGCAGCCGTTACCTTCCGGCCTGCAATCGCATAAGCATAAGCTCCACCGGTACCGGGATCTACCACAATAGTGTTGTCACTGGGAACATTTTCTTCGACATAGTCCAGCACCTGAAGTTCATCCGGACTGATACGCCAGGCATTTAGGGATGGATCGTAGTATTTAGCTACAGTTTCTACATAATCGGTGTAGGGCTTTGCAGTCTGGGTGCCATACCCTAGTTGGAATACAACTAGAACAGTAAGAAATAGACCGCCCACCTGTTTTATAAATCTACTCGGAGTAGACGTTTTCACACTAAGTCCATTGATTTTTTTCACCAAATAATCAGAGACATAATGAATACCAAGAGCAGCCAGTAGACTTGCCATAATAGGCGTCAGCGCAGCAATTCTATATACATCGTTGTACCAGACACCTGTAATGGCGTTCCTGCCTTCTTCGTATGGCAGGTATCTTCCCACCACATAGAAGTAGGCCACCACCAACCATGATCCAACAATCCACAGAGCACGGTTACGACTTCTCGCCACGAAGAAAACACCAAGGAGCATGAAAACGCTGGTCAGCCAATAAGCGTTCATTCCCATAACGCCATTCGTTAGAAATTCTCCCACTGCTTGGGCACTACTTGCTGTAGGTGGCCAATCAAGATAAGGAGCAGGCCTGATAACGCCCCATAAAATCCAGGTAACTAAAAGTAGGCCAACAAGACCAGTAACTTGAAGCCCACCCATCATCGGGGAGAGGGATCCCTCGATAGTAGTTTTTACTTGTAAAGCCATACGAGCTACAACAATAGGTACGGCCATAACTAGCATCGACATCATAGCGCTAGGATGGGCTACCGCCATTCCTAGAACAACCACTATACCCAGTGCAATCCCCTCAGAGGCGCTCATGTGGAGCCGGTGTGAAACACGAAAAACCTGGGCAGTTAGGGCAAGTCCAACTGGAATTAAAGCAATCCCTAGACTGTTAGGGTACAGAATCCCCCAATGAACTAGAAGCAGGGGAAAAGCTGAGAGTGAAGCAGAGAAAACGCCGACCGTCAGAATGGCTATACGGTTAAGGTGAACTGTTGTGTAGGCGAAATACATCATAGAAAGTGGCCATACAATAGATCCCACAACAACTGCCGTAACGTTTACGGCTATAGGTATAGTCGTGTTATCTGTCGCTTGATATACCAGTGCTGCAAGAGCATGCCATACAGCAGGGTAAAAAGATCCAGGTTCATCTCCAGCGGCAACCTTCGAAGCCCCTAATGATGAGGCATTTTCTGTATCTACAAAATAACGAACCAGATTCAAATGGAAAATCTCGTCAAAAGATTGACCAACCCACTCTGGGTTCCTAATAACGCTAGTCATGGTCGCCATGACGAGCCATATACCAATCGCAGCTGAGATATACCACCACTGATCGCCAGGTGACCACCATCGTAGGCGAGTAGCTACCGCGACGCTGCCGCTCTGTCGATCAGCCCTAGTGCGGCTCCGCACCCCTATTGCAGAAAAATATGTAGTCCACAACCAGAAAAAGAGGGCAAAGAATAACGCAAAGCCAAAAACCACCCCGTAAGACCATGAAAGGCCCATGAAGGGAGCGACCATCGAAGCTATAGAAAGAACGCCTATAGATAATGGTGCCGCAAGTCCTAGAGCGTGTACACCTCTTTGACGAGCCCCCACTGCCACGATAAAGCCTGGTGCTAAAACCAGGAAAATACACGCGGCTAAGGGAGTAGTAACATCTTCCCAGCTCATAGAACCCTTTTTCTTTCTAACCAGCAGGTCATACCATACAACGTGCTAGCCCTATACATTTTGCACTGCATTTCAGTCTACAGGGTTCCGTCTCTCTGTAAGCTCAGCCCTAGATATATAGCCAATCGCTTTTCCCTAGTTAGTGCCCAATGGAGCTACACATGCTACATATTAGGTTTCACCCCTGCACCTCTGCGCACCAGACTAAGACTCAGGCGCTTGGAGCCCAATATCTAACTTTCCTTAACCCACTACACTAGATATGTATGAATGTCGCAGGTCACACGACTTGCTGTGTTTGATACCAAGGAGTCAATGATGACCCATACCGTGGGGTAACTATATTCTCGATCGCCTGGCTGAGCTGGGCGTTGATAAGGTCTTCGGCGTACCCGGGGACTTTAACATCTTCTTCCTCGATGACGTATTGGCGCATGAGAAGCTTGATTGGGTGGGCAACGCTAACGAACTCAACGCCGGCTATGCGGCGGACGGCTATGCCCGCGTTAAGGGGCTAGGCGCCCTGGTTACCGAGACCAAGTTCCCCTTTGCGTCACTGATGTGGGGTAAGGCCGTGTTGAACGAGATCAAGCCCAATTTTGCGGGTATTTATGTGGGGAGCCTGTCGCAGCGCTTTGAACATCGTTAAAGAGGTGTCCCTAGAGCTGGGTCTCAGGGGCACTCCCTTTGAGGCTCCCACCAGCGAGGAACCTCTGCCCGATATCACCGATGAGGCTCTCACGCAGGATGTTCTGTGGAAGGTACTCTCATCAAACCTGGATGAGAAGAACACGGTTGTGGTTGATATGGGCACTTCTTTCTTCGGCATGGCTACCCGTAAGTTCCCACGCGATTCTCACTTCATCGGCATGCCCCTGTGGGGTTCCATCGGCTACTCCATCCCGGCCCTGTTGGCGGGGCGGGCGCGTCCGGCTTTAACTCACACGCAGTTACAGCAGGCTAGCTACCCCGAAGACGGTCAGGGCGCCGGTAAAACCGACGAGGCCGATGAGGGTTTCCATGACGGTCCAGGTTTTGAGGGTGGTTTTTTCGTCCATTTCGAAGAAGCGGCTGATGAGCCAGAAGCCGGAGTCGTTGAAGTGAGAGAGCACAATGGATCCTGCCGCAACGGAGACGACCAGGGCAGCAAGTTGGATGGGGTTGTAGTCAGCTGCCAGGACACCGGGGGAAATGAGCCCTGCTGAGGTGGTGAGAGCGACGGTGGCTGACCCTTGTGCTACACGCAGCATGGCTGAGATGAGGAAGCCTGCCACGATGAGGGGAACACCTAGGTCGCCTAGGGTGTCGGCGATAGCGTCTCCGATGCCGGAGGTGCGGAGCACCCCGCCGAACATGCCGCCTGCCCCGGTAATGAGCAGGATGGAGCAGACAGAGGGCAGGGCACTGTCCATGATGTTTTGAATGCTTAGGGCTGATTCTTTGCGTTTATAACCCAGCAGGTACATGGCTAGAAGGCAGGTTAAAAGAAGAGCGACGGGGGTTTCGCCCAGGAGTTTGATGCCTTGGAACCAGGGTTCTTGTGTGGTTTCTGGGGGGAGAACTTCGCCGGCGACCAGCATTTCTAGGCCGTTGTTGAGGAAGATCAGCAGCATGGGGAGCAGCAAGATAAAAAGGACGGTGCCGAAGCTTGGGGGGTTGTGGGGGTCTTTTTGGGCGGTTTCGTGGCCAAGGAGGGCAGGTACGGGCACATTGATGCGGCGGCCAACGAAGCGGCTATAGAGGTAGACGGCGATGTACCAGGTGGGCACAGCGATAAGGAGGGAGATGAGCAGGAGCGTGCCGATGTTTGCTTTGAAGAAGGAGGTCGCCAGAACCACTCCGGGGTGGGGTGGCACAAAGACGTGCATCACGGCTAGGGCGCCGACCACGGGAAGGCCGTAGTAGAGGAGCGATCCACCCACCCAGCGGGCTACGGAGAAGACGATAGGGAGCATAACGACGAGCCCGGCGTTGAAGGAGATAGGGAAGCCAAAGAGGAGGGCTGCGATGCCTAGAGCTAGGGGGGCGCGAGTTTCACCACAGACTGAGATGAGTTTGTGGGCTAGCACTTGTGCGCCGCCGGAGTGCTCTAGCAGGGCCCCGAGCATGGACCCTAGACCCACGAGAAGGACGACGGTGGCGAGGGTTGAGCCGAAACCCTCGAGCATGACGGTAACGATACTCATCAGGGGGATGCCTGCTGCTATGGCAGTGACCAGACTGACGATAATCAGGGCCAGGAAGGCGTGGAGCTTGAATTTGATAATGAGCAGCAGGAGCAACAGGACGGCACCAGTTGCAAGGGCGAGGAGGGGACCGGCGGTGAGGGCCGGGGTCCAGTCATCGGGAAGAGGCATACTGACCTGTTCTTTCTAGGTGTGGGTGGCAACTTTTGTAGTGCTGGGTCTATTATGATTTACCTTCTTGCCTGCGGGCTGCCCTTCTGGCATGTCATGCTTGTTACTGTTGTCACCGCCGGTAGCTATGTGAGCTGCTCATCGGCGTCCGCCCCTTAGATATTCTGGCTGCCAGAGCGTCTGCCTCTCAGGCTCATTGTTTCCATGGTCTGGGCGATCATTCGCTTCTGTAATCTCACGACCTAAAGGGTGTACGGCAGGTTTCTGGTTTTAGACTGGTTTTTATGACTTTTCCTGCATCTCTTCCTTGGACTGAAAAGCTGATTGCCGCCCAGTCCATCAGCCAGACCAGTAATCTGCCCGTGCTTGCCCTCTTGGCGGCTGAGTTTGAGGCTCATGGCCTTACGTCCTATTACACCTATAGCGAGGACGGCGAGCGCGCTAACCTCTTTGTGACCGTACCTGCAGCAGATGGCGGTACGGACGGTGGTGTGGTCTTGTCGGGGCATACGGATGTGGTGCCGGTTGAGGGGCAGGCTTGGACGGTCACTGACCCTTTCACACCTCTTGTTAAGGACGGGAAGCTGTATGGCCGTGGGGCTTCGGATATGAAGTCTTTTATTGGGTCGGCTATGTGGTTGTTGCCGCAGCTGATGCAGGTGGATTTGGTGAGGCCGGTGCATTTCGCTTTTTCTTATGATGAGGAGGTTGGTTGTGCGGGTGCTCCTGCCATGATTGAGGATTTCCGGGAGCGCGGTATTGCCCCTGATTTCGCGGTGATTGGTGAGCCGTCGATGATGCAGGTAATTTCGGCTCATAAGGGTTCTCATCGTGGCCGGGTGACCTTTAAGGGTATTGCTAAGCATGCGTCTTTGGGCCCGCATGGTGTGAATGCTTTGGCGCAGGCGGCGGAGTTTATTACTTTCTTTGAGAAGTTGGCTGCTACTTGGCGGGCTGAGGGCCCTTTTGATGAGGGTTTTGTGGTGCCTTATTCTACGGGCGGGGTGAATTTTGCTCGTGGTGGTATTCAGTACAACATTGTGGGTGAGCATGTGGTTTTGGAGTATGATTTCCGCACTGTTCCGCAGATGACTACCGCTGAGGTGGTGGCTCAGGTTGAGGCGAAGATCGCCGATGATTTGTTGCCTGCCTTGAAGGCGCGGGCGGCGGACGCTGAGGTTTTGGCTGGCGCTGCTTCTGGTGAGTTTGTGGGCGCGGTGGGTATTACTCATGAGTTGCTTGCTGCGGTGCCGCCTTTGGGTACTGCTGATGGGGCTGAGGTGATTGGCTTGGCTAATGGGTGGGCTGGTCGTGCGGGTTCTATGGAGTCGCAGAAGGTGACTTATGGTACTGAGGCTGGCCAGTTTGCCCTTTATGGTGGGGTGCAGGCGGTGGTTTGTGGCCCTGGTGATATTGCCCAGGCTCATACCCCTAATGAGTGGATTGATTTGAGTCAGATTGAGGCGTGTGACCGTTTTATGGTGAAGGTCTTGGAGTGGGCTAGGGGCCAGTAGTCCCTTGGCGTCCGAAGAGGTGGCGGAGGTGCCTGGGCAGGGTGTGGCGGTGTTGCCAGGCTGCTAGGGCACTCCACCCTATGAGGGCTCCTAGGGTGTTGTTGAAGATGTCTTCTGCGTCGAAGGTGCGGATGGCGCAGTCGTAGTAGCCCCAGATGCCGGTTACTTGGGTTAGTTCGATGGTGAGGGAGGCGCTGAAGGCGCTGAACATGACGGTGCGGAAGCTTGCTCCCCAGCGCCAGCGGGCTAGGAAGCCAAAGGGTAGGAAGAGTAAGACGTTGAGTAGCATCTGCAGCATGTAGGTGGAGAAGAGGGCGCCGAGTAGGCCATCGTTTGCTGCTATGGCGAATTGGAGGCTCCAGCCGAGGTAGAAGCGGGGGTAGGTGTTGCCCCAGCCGTCGGGGCAGATGAAGGTGTCTTGATCGGGTAGGGGTAGGAAGGTGTAGGCGATGACCCCGGTGGCGTAGAGGACGAGGACGCTGGTGGCAGCTATGCGGCGTAGGAGCCTGCGGGTAGGTAGTTTACGGCCGCACCAACAGAGGGTGGGCACGATAAATATCATGAGCAGGGCCCAGAGGGAGAGTGCTTGGTGGAGCACTGGGATGGAGAAGTGGAAGTAGTACCGCATGGCCTCGTAGGTGGTGGGGTGCTGTGTGCTTGAGTGTATCGATTTTAGCTGGGTCTTTACAGGGAGTGTTAGGTTCTGTGCGAGGGGTTTGGGTGAGGGCTCCTAGGGCAAGACCGGCACTTGCGGCTAGCGCTGTATGTGGGGCAGGGGTGGTGCGCTGAATAACAGGGGAGCAGTCTGGGTGTAATTGAAGTGACATATAGATGTAATTTTTCACAAAGACCTGTCTTTATGAGCCTTACGGGTTTCTTTCCTCAGCTTCATCGGGTAGAGTTTTACTGAGGCTGTCAATTGTTTATTTTTTAAGAAACTTTATGACGGGTTGCCCAAAGGCTTTCTAAGTTTGAGTTGAATGAACCACCTTGCAACTCGTTAGACGGGCTCGCGTTGATGGTTGTGGTTCCCCTCAGCGCGAGCCTCTCTATAGCAAAGGGTCTTGCCCCGCAGAAGCGGGAGCAAGACCCTTTCTTTTTACCCTCAACGGGGTGAAGGCGTTACCTCTTTAGTGGGCGACAGCCGCACGGCTACGGTGCTGCACGATATCGATAACTGCACCTACAACAGCGGCGATAAAGGTAGGTAGGACCCAGCCCAAATCGTAGGAGTGAGCAGGAGCCCAGCCAATCAGAGGCTCAATGACGCTTGAACCCAGACTATGAGAGTTCAGGGTCATCAGAAGAGCCCAAATCACTGAAATAACCAGAGCAAAGCGGTGAGTCAGGTTCATCCAGGGGGCGCGCAAGGCAGCCTCAACCAGGGTCAGGACGACCAGGGTCAGCGCCGGCGGGTAGAGGGTGGTAATAATCGGGACAGCGAAGCTCATCAGGTTTTCCAGGCCGAAGGAAGCCAGCACAAAGGCAATGAAGGTGAAAACGATAGCCCAGGCACGGTAGGAAATCCCAGGGAGCAGCTTATTGAAGAAGGAGCTGGTGGCACCAATCAAACCTACGGCGGTAGTCAAGCAGGCTAGCAGTACGATTAGACCAAAGATGATAGCGCCGGGGCCGCCCATAGTCTGAGCAGCGGCATCGGTTAGCAGGGCTGCACCGTCCTTATAGCCTTGGCCATCAGCAATGTGCTTACCGATGTAGCCTAGGCCCAGGTAGAAGGCACCCAGCAGGACACCTGCGATGCTACCGGCAAGAATCACACCGCGCAGCAGCTCGTTACGACCGGTGATGCCCTTTTCACGCAGGGAGGCGATGACGATAATACCGAAGGCCAGACCTGCCAGGGAGTCCATGGTGAGGTAGCCCTTAACAAAGCCGGTAGCAAAAGCACCGTTGACGTAATCTTCGGTGGGGGCAGAGGCCGGAGAGTGCAAGGTAATGAAGCTCATGACCACCAGCACAGCCAGCAGAATAACCAGGGCAGGGGTCAGATACTTACCGAGCTTATCGACAATGCCGGTGGGATTCATTGCCAGGGCGTAGGAGATACCGAAGAAGATAGCGGCAAAGATGATGGTAGGAAGCATGCCCCCCTCGTTGAAGCGGGGTTCAACGGCCATGGCGTAGCTGACGGTAGCGGTACGTGGCAGGGCGTAGAGGGCACCGATAGACAGGTAGACCAGGGGCGGGAAGAGCAGGGCAAAAATCTTGCCACCGCGTGATGCCAGATCTTGCATGTCGCGGCCGGTCACAGCCAGCGCGATGACCGCAAGAATAGGCATAAGGACGCCGGTAACAAGGAAGCCGATAATGGCGGGGGTGAATTTCTCTCCTGATTCTGCGCCGAGCATGGCCGGGAAGATGAGGTTTCCTGCGCCGAAGAACATGGAGAAGAGCATCAGTGCGATAAACACGATGCTCATCATGGGTGATGATGACTTAACGGATGTTGATTTCATAGGTAAAAGAAAGGGGTAGTTCTGTGTATGGACGAATGGAGTCAGTCTACTCCTCTTAAAAGCTAGAAAGGGGCGTTAGAGCCTTCTTCTAAGTTTCAGGTCTGTAAACTGATAAGGATGTTCGCATTGTGAAACTGAGGCGAAAGGGGGGCCGTAATGCGTATTTCACGTATTTATAACAATAATGTGGCGCTGGCCCAGTCCTACACAGGTGACCACATGGTGGTCATTGGTCGGGGTTTAGCCTTTGGTAAGCGCAAGGGCGACATGCTAGATCCCACCTTAATTGAGCAGACTTTTGTCCCTGAACATGGCACCCCCGATGAGCATTTAGCCGGGTCCCTGGCCAAGATTCCCTCTGAGATTTTGGGGCTAGCTACTGAGCTTGAGTTTCTGGTCAAGGCTGAGGGCATTACGATTTCTCATTCCTTTATTGTGCCGGTGGCCGACCATATAAGTTATGCGGTGGTGCGCGCCCGTGAGGGCTTGTCCGTGGATTACCCTTTGGCTCTTGAAGTTTCTCAGCTCTACCCGCAAGAGGTTCGCTTTGGTCGGCGCGCCTTGGAGCTAGTGAAGGAGCGTCTGGGGGTTGAACTGCCTGAGGTGGAGGCTATCCCCTTGGCTATGCACCTGGTAAATTCGCAGTTTGCTTCTGAGAGCATGGGTGGCACCTACCGTATGACCGAGGTTTTTGCCCAGATTTTTGAGGTGATTGGGGCCGGTTTTGGCGGCCCTATGGATCGGTCACTGATGAGCGCAGCTCGTTTCGTGACGCATCTGCGCTATCTCTTTGCCCGCGCGAGCGCCGCCCAGGCTACGGACGTGGGCACTAGCGTCCCCCTGCTCTTGGAGAGTTTGAAGGAGGCTCACCCCCGCGCTTTTGCTGTAGCTACTAAGGTGAAGCTGGTACTTGAGGTGCATCTGGGGCAGAACCTGACGGACGATGAGCTGACCTATTTGACGATTCATATTGCCCGTTTGGCCCGGGACCAGTACGGTATCTCCTAGCGTTGTTGGCCCTATTCTTTCTCTCTTCACCCCGAGATAACCTCTAGGGTGAAGAGAGAAAGAGTAGGGTCATTGGCTTGTTTTCCGGACGCCAAGGTGACGCAATCTCGATATCAACAGTTCCGGACGCTGCGCCAGGTCACCCCAGGTAGCACGCAGGACCGTCCACCCTGCCAGTTCTAATTCCCGTTGCCGCAGCGTATCGTTACGCAACTGCGCATCGGTGGACCGATAGGCTCCGTAATACTTATGTAGACCGTCTACCTCAAGAAGTAGTTTGAGGTCAGGCCACGCAAAGTCAGCTCGGTACAGGCGACCGGAGGGGGTCATGATCTCAAACTGTTGAATAGGCTGTTCGATTCCTCCCTGATAGAGGCGAAGTCTGGCAAAGGACTCTAAAGGAGATTCGCTCAGCGGGCTCATCAGATGAGCCACAACACGTATTTTCTGGGAGCCTCGTCCCACAATTTGCTCTAGTTCTTCTCGCACCATGTCGAGTTTAAGATTCCCATGTTTTAAAAAGAAATCTACGATAGCTAGCGACTCTTGCAGAGGCATAGTTTTTCCGCAGTCTACAACGGTAGTTAGCGGGTTCGTGACTTTGACTCCGCCTAAATCAGTAGCCAGAGAGCATTCCGTTACCTTATGGCTATGTAGGACTGCCTGTGGGTGCCCCGACTTATTGGTACCTAAGAGGGAAAGATGCACCTTAGGGGGTAGGGTCAGCAGCGGTGCGCCCCATAGCAGGGTGGCCGACTGGTGACTTACTACGGCTGTGGGACGGTTTTTCTGAAGGGCTACTGCCATAGCTTTGGCTCGGTCGCTGTCTGTGCAGTGTCGTGCGATGTCGCCTTTGAGGTAGATCCCGCGGGTCAAGCGTATAAGTTCGCCTCTGCGGCGCTTTGCACTGATGAGGTTATTGCTCATACCTGAGTCTTTTAGTTCGCGGTGGGTGTGCATGGCTGAACAGATATGTGAGAGGTTGAGTTCCATGCCGTTACTGTGGCAAAAAAGGTTTGGGCGTTTCAAGCAACCCTATTCATTTCTGTGGATAACCCTCATTTCTGCTCGTCAAATGCCTGTGGATAAGATCGCTAGAAGTTTCCCCTTTCCCGTCACAAATAACACCCTATTCTTTCTCTCTTCACCCCGAGATAACCTCTAGGGTCATGAGAGAAAGAGTAGGGCGATGCGACTGGAGATATCAAGGACGCTGGTGCCGGCTGACAGAGCATTAGTGAGTTGCTGGGCGGTTGAGATGGTTGGCATGTCAGAAAATCTTTCAAATAATTCATCAATGTACTTTTATACCGCCTACACTACCCTTTTTGACTAAAACGCAAACCTCACCAACCTACACAAAAAAATCACCTTACCCTCACCTCTTCACCTCACCTAAATACTTTACAAGGAAAGTATTTGGGAGTAGATTAAAACCATAAAAACAACACCACAATCTCGAAAGGTCACCATTATGCAATTCGGCATCTTCTCCGTCGGCGACATCACCATGGATCCCACCACAGGCAAGACCCCCAGCGAATACGAGCGCCAAAAGGCCATCATTGAAATTGCAAAGAAGGCTGACGAGGTTGGCCTGGATGTCTTTGCCGTCGGCCAGCACCACAACCCACCCTTCATTGCCTCCTCACCGACCACCACCCTGGCCTACATTGCAGCTCAGACCAAGAACATCCTGCTGTCAACCGCCACCACCTTGATTACCACTACCGACCCCGTACGCATCGCCGAAGACTATGGCACCCTACAGCACCTAACCGACGGCCGTATGGACCTCATGCTGGGACGCGGTAATACCGGCCCCGTTTACCCCTGGTTCGGTAAGGACATCCGCCAGGGTGTCAACCTGGCCATTGAAAACTATGCCCTGCTGCGTAAGCTCTGGAGCGAACAGGTGGTCAACTGGTCCGGCAACTTCCGCACCCCGCTCAACGCCTTCTCCGTAACCCCGCAACCCCTGGACGGCACCGCCCCCTTCGTCTGGCACGGCTCGATTCGCACCCCCGAGATCGCTGAGCAGGCCGCCTACTACGGGGACGGTTTCTTCCACAACAACATCTTCTGGAACAAGGAACACACCCAGCAGATGATCAACCTCTACCGCGAGCGCTATGAGCATTACGGCCACGGCACCGCCGAGCAGGCCATCGTGGGCCTGGGTGGTCAGGTCTTCATGAGCAAGAACTCCCAGGACGCCGTTGCTAAGTTCCGCCCCTACTTCGACAATGCCCCGGTCTACGGCGGCGGCCCTTCTCTGGAAGATTTTGCTGACCAGACCCCGCTGACCGTGGGTTCACCCCAGCAGGTCATTGAAAAGACTCTATCCTTCCGCGACTATGCTGGCGACTACCAGCGTCAGCTCTTCTTGGTAGATCACGCGGGCCTGCCCCTCAAGGAGGTCCTACATCAGATTGAGATGCTGGGCGAGCAGGTTGTGCCCGTCCTGCGCGAGGAGTTCGCTAAGCTACGTCCTTCCGGTGTACCTGAGGCCCCCGTCCACCCTCGCTATGCTGCCTACTTGGCCGAGCAGGGTAAGTAGAGAGCAGGAACCCCATCATGATCACTCCTTCTATCCTTGTTGTCACGGCAGGTTTGGGTGAGCCGTCCACAACCGCTCTGCTGGGTGAGAACCTCAGTGAGGCTACCGCCCACGCCCTAGCTGTTGCTGGAGTTGAGGCGAGCTTCACCCAGATTTCGCTCCGCTCTCTAGCTACCGATATCACCAACCACTACCTCACCGGTTTCCCTATGGGCAAGCTGGCTACCGCCTTGGATCAGGTGAGGGAGGCTGACGCTCTGATTGTGGTAACCCCGGTCTTCAAGGCCAGCTATTCGGGGCTCTTCAAAAGCTTCTGGGACCTTGTCGAGGACGGTTCTCTGGCAGGTAAGCCCGTGCTGATTGCTGCTACCGGCGGCACCGCCCGCCACTCTCTGGTATTGGAGACGGCCATGCGTCCGCTCTTTAGCTATCTCAAAGCAATCGTAGCCCCCTCGGGCGTCTTTGCTGCGACCGAGGACTTCGGTTCCGACAGGAGCTTGGTTTCGCGCATCTCCAAGGCAGCTACCGAGTTTGCCCAGTTGGTGCTTTGGGCGCTCGGGGCGGCAACCTCCGCAGAACAGGCAGCCCAGCAGGCGAGTAAGGGCGGGGCTAGGACGGCCAAGCAGCAGACAGTTCAGGACGCCAACGCCGGTTCCTTCTTTGGAATTCTTGAAAAAGAGCGGGGTGGCCAGGCACCTGCGGCAGCCTACAAGGCCCCGGGGCTAGAAGCCCTGACGGTCACCCCTTTTGAGGAATTACTTAAAGGGAACACACCGAGTATCTAGGGGGCGATCTACCGATACAGCAATGGCGGGGAGGGCAGAAACTCTCCCCGCCATTCTTTAAAAGTCTCTAAATTGTAACTGATCGCACCCGGCGGCAGGTGGGTGCGTCCAAGGTTTTTACTTTTGCTCAGTTGTGCCCGGTTTGGGGGCTTTAGGGATAATCCCAACGCGCTGGGCCTTGTAGAGTTGCTCCCGGTTAGCCAGCACTACCAGGGCTAGGGAGTTCAGGGCCAGGCCGATGATGAAGATAATCCAGCCGACGACCATTAGGGCGGTGCCGCTGAGGACTGCACCAATAATGAGGGCAGCAACTGAGACCAGGTAGGCGGGAGAGAGAAGAAAGCGGGTGTCCATGGGGTCCTCTCGGTGTTTCTAGCGGACGCGCGGACGCGGGGCACGGGAGCGGAAGATACGCTCGTCGCTTGCTGCGCTAGATGGTGCGGGTGAGACGAGGGGCTGTGACTCGGTGGTAGCTTCAGGCTCGTAGAGGTCAACACTGGCCTCAGCACCCTCTTCTTCCTCATACTCTACCTGGGGGTGGGAGCTCTCGCCGGTAATCAGGGCAGGCAGGGGCCCGCCCTTGATACGCTGCACCATAACCAGGGTGGCAAAGGCGTTCAAACCCAGACTTACCAGTAGCAAGACCCAGCCCAGCACCGAAACCCAGGTAGAGTTTGCACTTACCATCAGGGCTGCTGCGAAGATGGCCGCAAGGGAGGTGAGGTATGCCGGGGAGAGGTCTTTAATGTCCATTGATCCTGATTCTATAAGAAAACTTAATATTCCATTGAGAGAATATAGTGGCGGTGTGCCCGCCAGCCCCCAGAAAACAACTCTGAGCAGATGCAGACCCACAGCGGAATAAGTACTTACCCATAGTAGGTGATGATTCTGCAAATTTCTTGAGTGCCACCGAGCCAACACATCGAATTATTCCCGACTGCCAGCGTCCTTACCGCCTACGACCGGCAGCTGCCGGGTAGCTACCCTCAGAGCCTCATCATCCAGCTCTTTCTGGGCTGAAATAATACGCATCTCGGTGGTCTTGAACAGCTCCTCTGCTTTCTCATAATCAAGCTTGTAGTCACTGTTAATAAGAGACTTAGACAATGACATGGTAAGCGCCTCAGGGCCTTGCTCCATAACATTCTGAGCCCTTACCTGCACATCAATCTGATAGAGTACGCTACTTACTACCTCATAGTCATATTCATTACGCACATCCAGAACAGCCGCTTGAGCAGCTAGCACAGATTTCTGCCGCATCAGGTTCATCAGTTCACGCTGACGCTGCCGCTCAGCCGAGCGCTCTTGGAAGTCCCCTGTCTTTTGCCCCTCCTCAGCACGATTCATCATACTAGTTACCGCATTCTTGAGTTGCTCAAAGGATTTCAAATCCCCGCTCTCTGCAACCGTCTTATACATGGACTTCCACATGGCTTGCTGGGCAATCTGCAGGAGTTCTTCTTCCTCATGGTCATCCTTTTCGGCTGTGGCACTTACACCCAGCACCCGCACCAACCAGGGCAGTGTCAAGCCGGGGAATACCATAGTGAAGAAGAGAACGGTTAACACAATGAAGACTGCTTCGGCACGCAACCTATCGGTCATCTCAGGCAGGATTAAGGCTAAGGCCAGGGTTACTAGACCACGCATACCAGCCCAGGTCATCACCAGCACTTCAGCGAAAGAACGCGGAGTGGTGCGACGAGAGTTTTGCCAGCGACCCCAGAGCCATAGACCAGTCATCCAGGCTAGACGGGTCCCAATTGCCACAGCCGAAATTAGCACCCCATGCCACACCATAGTCAGCACATTGTTATCTGCACTGTAGAGTAATTCGCCAGCTTGTAGCCCAATGAGCCCAAAGGCCAGACCAGTCACCAGCATTTCAAGCACGCTCCAGAAGGATGCATTAGCCAGGCGCTCTTCGGCTGTTAGATCCGCACTGTAGCTAGCCATCTGAATTGCTGCAATGACCACTGCCACCACACCTGAGGCGTGGAGTTCTTCAGCGATAATATATACACCGAAAGGAATAACTAGGGTCAGTGCGCTACGAGCTACAGTATCGGAGAGGTTACGGCGTAGCATGCTGCCGCCCCACCCCATAGTCAGCCCTAAGGCCACAGCCACAAGGGCGCTATAGACGAAACTACCCAGGGCAGAGAGCGGGTGGGGGTCAGTACCAGCTGCTAGGGCAGCTAGGGCAATCTGGAAAAGGACCAGAGAAACCGCGTCATTGAAGATACCTTCAGTTTGCAGGTTAGAAATAACACGGCGGGGAATGCCTACTGGCTCGGCAACAGCTTCTACCGCCACAGGGTCAGGCGGGGCAACAGCAGCACCAATGGCCAGGGCCAGGGCGATACTAATACCGGGTACAATCATCCAGGTCGTCCAGCCTACTGCCAGGGCAGAGACGGTGGTAAGGGCAATGGAGTAGATGAGGACGCTCCGCCAGCTTCTGCGTAGCATTCCCCAAGAGACGCGCTGGCCAATAGCCCACAGTAAAGGTGGCAGAAAAATCGGCAGAATAATCTCAGGCTCAATGTGTAGACTAGGCATCTGCGGAATCACGATAACCACGGTGGTTACCAGCGTCAGTAGCACCGGCCAGGGAAGGTTTAACCGCTCTCCCACGCTCACCAGCACCACTGTCGCTAGCAAAAGCACCACGATAACAATGAGGACTTCCACGCCCACCCCTTCACAACTGGTTTAATCTACCAATTTATAATTCTAGTCCTTCAGGTTGGGGTGAGCCTGCCTCTGAGGTGGGCTTATGCACCACATCCCCTGGTACTAGAAGTTGGGGGTGGCGTCCGTTCCTACGCCCCGGCGGCGAATCTCAGGCACTACCACCTGGCCATCTTGCGCATCAGCAGGGCCTGCGTGCTCGCTCTGTTCTTCTGCGGAGGGGTGGCTGCCGCAGGCTTCGGTGCTACAGCCACCGCAGCCAGCAGATGAGCCGCAGGGGGTGATTTCAGGGGTAGCTTCTTCGGCCAGGTCTACCCCGTGAGCTCGTAGATAGTCTTCGTGTTCAGCGACCAGGTCACGGTCTTCTGCACCGAGTACCACAAACCCGCTGTCTCGAATCATTTTCAGGTCATCAAGTGCTGACTGGCCGGTAGAAGTCAGATAGTCACCCAAGAAGAGGGAGTTGACCACGTGCAGGGCCAGGGGTTGGAGGGTGCGTAGGTGCATCTCGCGGCCACCTGCCATGCGCAGTTCCTTTTCGGGGGCTACTAGGCGCACGGTGGCTAGGATGCGCAGGCAGCGCATGGGGGTCAGTTCCCAGGTGCCTGCAAGCGGGGTGCCATCAAAGGGCATGAGGAAGTTGACGGGGATGGAGTCACCACCCAGATCACGCAGGGCGAAGATGGCATCGACTAGTTGCTCGTCGGTTTCTTTCATGCCCACAATCAGGCCGGAGCAGGCTGAGAGCCCGGCGTCCTGGGCTTTATCGACGGTGGCTAGGCGGTCGGCGTAGGTGTGGGTGGTGCAGATATCTGCGTAGTGGTCTTCGCTGGTGTTGAGGTTGTGGTTGTAGGCGTCTACACCGGCTTCTTTGAGGCGGTTGGCTTGGCCGTCTTTGAGGATGCCTAGGCAGGCGCAGACTTCTACCTGGGGGTGCTCTTCTTTGAGGTCTTCGACCATGGTGGCTACTCGTTCCACGTCGCGGTCGGTGGGGCCTTTACCTGAGGCGACCATGCAGACGCGGGAGGCGCCGCCGGCGATTCCGTAGCCGGCTTGTTTGACGGCTTCGTCTGTTTTGATCCAGGAGTATTTGAGCACTTCAGCTTCTGAGCCTAGGCGCTGGGAGCAGTAGGTGCAGTCTTCGGGGCAGAGGCCGGATTTGAGGTTGACCAGGTAGTTAACCTTGACAGTGTTTCCGAAGTAGTGGCGGCGGAGGCGGGATGCGGCGTCAACGAGGGCGAAGGTTTCGGCGTCACTGGCGGTGAGGGCGGCGAGGGCTTCTTCGCGGGTTGCGGGCTGGCCCTTGAGTGCGCGTTCGGCGATGGAAGAGAAATCAGTCATGGAACTAGTCAACACTGATTTTGAACGGTGTTCAAATTGTTACTTCATCACCCACCGCTCATACACCCCCTTAGGGAAGGAAGAGAAGGGCGATTATGCGCCGCACCCTCCTGCCCCGCAGGCGCAATTCCCGCCGCAGCCGCCACCAGCGTCCGCACCCTCCAGTGCACTGTGGGCGTAGGCGTCCGCGCCCTCAACTCCGGCATTACGCAAATAGGCCACATAGTCAGCCACCAGGTCACGGTCACCTGCATGAGCAACGGTCAAACCAGCACCCACTATCAACTTGAGATCCTCAAAGACCAAGGACGGCTGGGCAGGGTCCACCGTGAGCACCAGAGAATCCAGGGCTCTCACCGCCAGGGGCTGCAAGGAGCGCAGGGTAGTCTCACGCCCCTCCCCCAGGTGCAGGCTCTTTGCCGGTGCAGCTAGGCGGGTAGCAGCAAGCACGCACAGGGCCTCCATGGGGGTGAGAGAAGGCTGGCCCACATAGTCCAGGTCAATGCGCTGCACCGAGGTGTTAGCTGCTAGTTCTACTAGAGTCGCCGCCAAAGCATGAGCATCAAGCGGGGCACTGACTTCCACCGGGGCGGACGCCACCTGATCACCAGGTGCACCCAGCAGGTTGGTGACGGTAAGAGTTGTACCGAAATGTTCAATACGCAGTTCTGCGGCTAATTCGATGAGGGCGAAGGTGGCAGCAGGGCTGGCGATAAGTACCTTATGCAGGTCGCCCAGGGAGGCATTCTCACCGGCACGTAGGCGGGTAACGAGATCTGAGAAGTTGAGGGTCATGGCTTCAAATTTACTACTCTTTACTCGATAGACCTGCTGTCAGCTGTTGTACGGGCCGAAAGTAGGTCACAATGAGGGGGTGGCTTTATCCCGTGAGAAGATTCTTAACACTGCTTTTGATGTACTGTGCCAATTCGGTCTGGCTGACCTTTCCATGCGCCGCCTAGCTACCGAGCTTGGCGTAGCGCCCGGTGCGCTCTACTACCATGTGAAAAATAAGCAGGAACTGCTGGCTTCTTTAGCTTCACGCATGCTAGCTAGGGTAGAGCACCCCAGCGGCCCTGCAAGTAGTAACAGTCTCTTACTGGTAGCTCACAATACCTACCAGCAACTTATTCCTGTTAAGGAATGTTCCGAAGTCATACGCCTAGCTTTAGCCCTTCGCCCCTCACCCCTAGCCCCCGACCGACTCACTTTACTCGATACCTTAGAAGATGACTTTGCTGCCGCAACCGGCACCCCACAACCAGCTCTAGCGGCTGAGATTTTCATGCACACCTGCCTGAGTCTGATTGAGCAGGAGCAGACCCGAGCTCTTCTCACTGCCATCACCCCGTCTGCTGAACCACCGGCGTCCTATATCGCTGCGCTCACGGCCATCATTAAGGGCTTCACCGCCTAATATGCCTCAACGTTCACAAACCCCGCAGAAGGAAAATAAGACCGTGACCCTCCGTGTTGAGCCCACCTGGGCTACCTTGCCAGATCATCGTGCTGAAGTTGAGGCGGCCCGTCGTGCCTTTACCCAGAAGTACGGGGTAGAGCCGGATGGAGTCTGGTCAGCCCCCGGGCGTCTCAACCTCTTGGGGGAATACATCGATTTTCTGGGAGGCTCGTGCATGCCCATGCCCCTGCCCTACCGTACCTATGTGGCAGGTAAGGTACGCACAGATGGGGTTTTGCGGGCAGCATCCTTACAGATGCCGGGGGATGACCGCACGGTCGTAATCCGTGAAATTGCTCCGGGCACTTTTAAGGGCTGGTTTACCTATGTGGCGGGGGTTGCCTGGGCCATGAACCGGGAGGGTGGTAAAGATATTGCTCTCCCCCACCAGTTCGGGGCTGACCTCTTGATTACCTCCCAGGTGCCGGTGGGCGGGGGGCTATCGTCGTCAGCTGCTTTGGAGTGCTCCACAGCCCTGGCTCTGCTGGATCTTTCTTGCCCCCTGCACCAGGGGTGTGTTTGCGCTGAGGCTCTTCCCTCTGATCTCTCCCCCGCTAATGATGGCCTGCGGGCTCGCCTGGCCCAGGTTTGTATTCGGGCTGAGAATGAGGTGGCTGGGGCTCGTACTGGTGGCCTTGACCAGACGGCTTCCTTGCGTTCAGCACCGGGTAAGGCCCTGGTGGTGGACTTCCGTGATTTTTCGATTACTCCGCTGACTGTTGATGTGACCAGCGCTGGTTTGGGTTGGCTGGTGATTGATACTCATACTCCTCATGAGCTGGCGGGGGGTGAGTTTGCGGCTCGTCGTGCGGCTAATGAGGCGGTGACTGAGGCGATGGGGCTTGATTATCTGCGTAATGCCTTGCCTGAGGATTTGACCTGTTCTGGTTTGAGCGAGCGTGAGGCTAAGCGGTGCCGCCTGGATTTGGTGGATCAGACGGTTAATCGTGCTTTGACTGCCCTGGAGGAGAGTGGGCAACCCCGTACTTTCCCGCGCGGCTGGGTTCGCCATACTTTGCATGATATGACGCTGGTGGAGCGGGCTGCTTATCTTTTGGGCCGTCAGGACGCCGGTGAGCGGGTTGATTGGGATGAGCTGGGCAGGCTTTTTACGGAGAGTTTTGTGTCTATGCGCGATGAGTTGCGGGTCTCGCGCCCGGAGATTGATTGTGCGGTGGATGTTTGTTTGGCCGCTGGTGCTTTGGGTGCTCGTATTGTGGGTGGCGGTTTTGGTGGGGCTGTGATGGCCCTGCTTCCTGTTGATTTGCTGGAGTCGGCTGCGGAGCAGGTGGCGTTAGCGTATGCTCAGCGAGGCTATGCTGACCCTGAGTTTTTGCCTATGGTGGCGGGTTTCCCGGCGGATCGGGATTTTTAGCTGATATGGGGCAGGACTTTCTTTTTATGGCGTTAATGCGTAAACTTATCAATAAGGGAAGCTTGCGAACTATCCCGCAGCCCAAGCTCGCAGAAGCGAGAGATGAAAGGAAGCCCATCATGGCTACAGAAGACAAGTTTGAAAACGGCCTCGACAACCTGGCAGGTAAGGCCAAGGAGGCTGGCGGCAAGCTCACCGGCAACGACCGCCTAGAATCTGAAGGCAAGACCGATCAGGCCAAGGCTGAAGCCAAGGACAAGGTCGATGAGGTCAAGCAGGTACTCTCAGATGGTATTGATAAGGCTAAAGGCGCTATCAATGGCATTAAGGATTCCTTCAAGAAGGACTAATCCTTGCTAACTTTAGAAGGGGAGGTTGCCGTTTACGGCAGCCTCCCCTACTGCTATCTCCACCCCATCTATTAACTCTGGCAATCTGATGCTGACTGCCACTTCCCTACCACCCTATTTTCTAAGGAGTTTTCCAATGCCACGCACATCTTCTACCCACGCTGAGGCTGAGAAGTTTGTTACCGAAGGCGGTGTTGTCATTTATTGGCGGCCGGGCTGCCCTTTCTGCCAACGACTTGAAACTGGCTTAGGTGAGCTAGGCCAGCGGGCCCTATGGGTCAATATCTGGGAGGATGCGGACGCCGAGGCCTACGTCAAGAGCGTTAATGACGGTAATGCTGTGGTGCCCACCGTTCGCACTGCTGAGCGATCTTTTGTTGCTTCTGCAGCCAGCGCACCGCAGACTGTTGCCGAGCTGATCGAGGCCTCAGGCAAGTAGCGAGTAAGCGGTAAGAGTAGATTTTTGAAATTACAGGTTGTCTACACCCTGCGGATAGAAGTTATCCACAGGTGGGGATAAAACTGGGGAAATCGCTTACATCAGTGTAATTACAGCCCATTCTTAAGGCCTTTGGGCCATATACACAGGTTTTTAACAACTGTGGAATTACACTCTTGTAGTTATTAACAGCTGTGGATAAGCACTGTGGACAAAAAGTGTGGGCTCACCATGATGGTGGGCCCACACTCTCTTTATTGCCCTAGAACCTGCCAGGCTTACTCGGTAAACGATCAAGAATCGTTGCTACCAGCGCACCTGTCACCAGCCCACCCAGGTGAGCCTCCCACGAGATACCCGGCATGATAAAACCAAAAACAAAGTTGATAGCTACCAGAACGACGATGCCATTGGTACTCTGCCGGCGGGCACGAGCCAGAGAAAAATACGCCCCAAAAAGACCAAAGACGCCCCCAGAAGCCCCCAGGGTGCTCACACTCATACCACCGACAACAGAAGCCAGCAGGTGCACAGCCACAGACCCACCAACAATCGAGAATAGGTAGGTTGCAAGGAACTTCCATCTGCCCATCAGCGGCTCTAACATCTGACCAAAGAGGTAGAGAGTAAACATATTAAGCAGCAGGTGGGTGATATTAGATGGCGCGTGCAAGAAGCCCGCGCTCAGCATACGGTACCACTGCCCCGAATATTCCACGTAGAGAGGGTTATAGATACCCCACATAGTCACCTGGGGGAAGAGAAGCTGCAGAACCCACACCACGCTGTTAATAGCGATGAGAGCATAGGTAAGAGTGGGGCGGGCCTTGGCGTAAGAAGGACGCGGGGCTGAACGCTGTGCTGCTGCCATACAGTCCACGCACATCATGCCCACTTCTAGCGGTATTTGGCACTGCCCGCAGGCTAGCCGGTTGCAGCGTCCGCACCGCACATAGGTCACCTGGTTGGGGTGACGGGGGCACACCGGCACCTCATCACTGGAATAGCCGTATCGGCCTACCTGCTCACTCACGCGCTCGTCCTTTCACCTGCGGCCTTAGCCGCTCACATAAAAAATTTTTCTAGGGGTAGAAGAAAGGCCCACCCAAGATGGGCGGGCCTTTGGTACTAACCTCTGTGAGGTTTAGAGTTCTTCGATGTCGATGGAAGAGATGACGACGTCTTCAACGGGGCGGTCCATAGCACCGGTTGCTACACCTTCAATAGCGTCAACGACCTCCTTGGAGTCTTCATCTGCGACCTCACCGAAGATGGTGTGGCGGCCGTTGAGCCAGGGGGTCTCAACAGTGGTGATGAAGAACTGTGAGCCGTTGGTGCCGGGGCCTGCGTTGGCCATAGCCAGCAGGTAGGGCTTGTTGAAGCTCAGTTCGGGGTGAATTTCGTCCTTGAACTGGTAGCCGGGGCCGCCGATACCCTGACCGAGGGGGTCACCACCCTGGATCATGAAGTCGCGGATGATGCGGTGGAAGATGACGTCCTTGTAGAGGGGGCCTTCCTGCACCTCACCGGTGCGGGGGTGGCGCCATTCCTGGGTGCCATCGGAGAGGCCGATGAAGTTCTTGACGGTTGCCGGTGCGTGGTTACCGAAGAGGTTAACGACGATGTCACCGTGGTTGGTGTGAATTGTTGCTTTTGCAGTTGCAGTCATGCCCCTATTCTCGCACGGGTAGGTGGGCAGCCGCTAGGTATGCACTGGGCTTTTGCGGTCAGTGAAAGGGCATGGTCGGCACTAGGTGCCCTAGCCTACTTCTGCTTGCCTAAGTACGAAGTCCTGCATTCCTGGTACTGTAAAGGCCAGCTGACCCACACCGGGCGAATACACCAACCCTTTTTCAATCAAGGATTTACGCACTACGCTGGTTCCGTTAGTGGTCTTATCCAGAGCCTTTGCGATTTCTCCGGTGCGGGCGGCATTACCTTTCATCAGGTGGGCCATAGCAACCAGGTAGTCCTGTTCTGCATCGGTAGTCCGCTGCCAGCGGGTGAGATAGAAACCGCTATCTAACTCGCTTCGCCCTACTGCAAGGCCAGCAAGCACGTCATCATCAGTAATTGTCTGTTGAGCAGCAGAGTTCCAGATGGCCTGCCCATATTGCTGGATGAAGTAGGGGTAGCCTTGCGAAGCGGCAGTGGCTTTTTCGAGGGCGCTTTCTATGATGTTCCCGCCTGGCCTGCAGATGGGTTCTATGAAAGCCCGGCGGGTTGCATCAGGAGTGAGAGCACCTATTTCACGGTAGCTAAAGAGACGTTCAGCGTAGGTTTTTATTTCTCCTAGCCGCGTGGGAACTGAGGGCAGACCAGCCCCGATAATGTAGAAGGGGAGTTCCCGTTGCCCTGCTTCGTGTTGGGTTGTCAGGAGCATATCGAGTAGTTCACTATCAAAGTCTTGGATTTCATCAATGAAAAAACCGATAGCTTTAGGCTGGGGAAGTTCTTTGAGGGCTTCTGCTAGGTTCAAGATTGCTTCGGGGAAGTCTATATCGAGGACGCCGGTGGTGAAGGCAGGCTCGTCATTCTTAGGTTTGAGCACTAGGCGGGCTTGGGCAAAGCCCAGCGTGAGCGATAGTTCGGCGATAGAGGCGATTGCTCGCTGTATTGCGCTTCCAGTGTGCCCCTGGGTAGCTACTCTATAGTCTGCTGGGCAAGGTCTCGTGCGAGTTTGATTCGAAGTTGTTTCTGGGCAGAGGGAGTAAGGCTCCCTTCGAGCCTGAGAGTGAGCCAGCCGGAGCGTTCTACGTGGTTTTCTAATCTGCGAAGCAGAACGGTCTTACCGACTCCGCGCAGGCCGTAGAGCATAAGACTCTATCGGTCAGTCGCATTTTGCTACGGGCTACGAGCCTATCGAAGTCGATGATTTCTTGGTCTCGCCCTGTGAGTTCAGGCGGGGTAAGCCCTGCACCGGGGGTAAAGGGGTTAAGATCTTGATTCACTGTCTACTACTTTAGCGGGCAGAGAAACATACGAGTTTTTGCCCTAGTACAGAGAACTTTAGAGTTTTAGAAAGTAAGCTGATACTAAATGTAAGTCGCTCGCATTCGGCCGTGAGCTGGTCTGTGAAGATCGGCAACCTGCCGGGGCGGGCCCAGACATGGAGGAAATAACCATGGCACTGTGCAAGAAGAGCAAGGCTAAGAAAGCTCAGAAGCAGGCAGAGAAGTTCTTCTCAAAGGCAGCTAAGACCACTGGCAAGAAGGCTGACAAGCTGACCAGCCTGGCTCAGAAGAAGGCTTCTCGTGCTGAGAAGCTGACCGGTAAGAAGTTCTCCCAGTTGCAGAAGGCTGCTGAGAAGTACGGTAAGAACGTCTCCAAGGCCACCCAGTCTGCTGCTAAGGATGGCGCTAAGAAGTTTGAGAACGTCCAGTCCACCCTGGCCGATAAGATTCAGCACACCATCGACGACGTCACCCCCGCCGTTGAAAACGCTGTAGCAACCGCCCGTGTGAAGGCTGCTGACGTTGCAAACACCGTTGCAGATAAGCTCTCTGATGCTGAGGTTCCCACCCAGGTTGAGCACCTTGCCGCTAAGGTCACTGGCGACAAGAAGGCCCTGAAGAAGGCTCAGAAGGCTGCCGTTAAGGCCGCTAAGAGCTACGCCAAGGAGCAGAAGAAGGCTTCTAAGAGCAACAAGGGTCTGCTGGTCTTTGGCCTGGTTGTTGCTGGTGTTGCTGCTGGCGCAGCTGCTTTCAAGGCTTCTCGCCCCGTTGAGGACCCCTGGAAGACTCCTGCCGCCTAGTCCTCACTAGTTACTCACGCGCGTCCGCCCCTCGTTGATTGCGAGCGCGGACGCCCGGCCCCGGCTCCCCTAGCGGGAGGCCGGGGCCTTTTGCTATGTACTGGCAGTGACTAGCTAGCAGGGGTCTTAGTCTGAACAATTACCTGCTGAATGGCCTGTTCTACTGATTCTTGGTCTGGTGCGGTGAGGAGTTGCTGGCGGAAAGAATCACGCATCAAGGCACGAGCTAAGGTCGATAAGATGCGTAGGTGTTCGTTGCCAGAGCTCTCAGGTACCGCGATGAGGAAGACCAGACGTACCGGAGACTGATCGGGGGCTTTCCAGTCAATTCCTTCGGGTAAACGGGCGAAGGCCAACGTGGGTGTTACGACTGCCGCGGTGCGGGCGTGGGGAATTGCTACTCCGTGGCCTACCGCGGTTGAGGTTTTCTCTTCACGCGCTAAGGCAGCTTCAATGACAGCTTGGGGATTTGAGAATCGTGCTGAGGCGGCATCGACTAGGCCTCGAATAACGGTATCCGGTGAACCGGTAGGTGCCTGGTCATCGAGCAGGATAAGGTCACTCTCGATGAGCTCAGCGGCGCTCTGGTGCTCATGATGAGCCTTTGGTGTGAGGGTAGTTTCAGAGCGCATAGAGCCTGCGGTGTTCTGAGTACTATCTTCTTCCGTCTTGGAGATGGCAGGAGAAGAGCTGCGGTTACTGATGTGGATAAGGGCCAGCATCAGTACCACGGTGGTAGCCACACCTGCTAGAAGTGCTAGGAAGAAGAAAAGAGTATTGTCTACAGCGCCAAGAACTGCCACGATGGGTCCACCGTGCATGACGTTATCTTTTACCTGCCAGAGACCAGCTAATGCCCCAGCGGTAGCTCCACCGAGTACGTTAGCGGGGATTACCTGAAGGGGGCGCGCAGCGGCCAGGGGAATAGCGCCTTCGGTGATACCGAAGAAGCCCATCAGTAGCGCTGCAATACCAGATTCTTGTTCGGCCTTACTAAAGACCTGTCGGCGGATAAGAGTGGCAATACCTACTGCAATAGGCGGGACGGCGATAGCAGTTGCTGCCATACCCATGGGTGCAGCATTACCGGCGGTAATCATGCCGCCGGCAAAAAGAAAGGCGGTCTTGTTAAAGGGCCCACCCATGTCAAAGGCAATCATAGCTCCCAACACAGCACCAAGCACCAGTACAGAAGCGCCATCCAAATGTGCTAGCCACTGGGTGAGTGCTTCAAAGAGAAGAGAGATGGGGTGCCCGAGCAGGTAGACGAAGAGGAAGCCTACGACTGCGGTGGTGACGATGGGAATAATGAGGATCGGCCAGATGGTGGCCAGGTAGCGGTTCACCGGTATTTTTTTGATGGCAAGAGCAAGGTAACCGGAGAGAAAACCGGTGAGAATACCTCCGATGAACCCTGCTCCGGCTTCGGAACCGTAGAGGGACCCAGTCACAGCGATGAGACCGGTGATGAAGCCTGGGGCTAGACCAGGCCGACCAGCAATAGCCGAGGCGATAAAGGCTGAGAGAACAGGCACCATGAGACTAAAGGCCAGTACACCCATTTGCAAGAGGGTGTTCCAGAAAGAATCTTCTGGGACTACTAGGCCTTCAGTGCTGGGGGTTCCTCCCAGTGATAGGGCCACAGCAATCATCAGACCGCCAGTTACCACGAAGGGAATCATGTGCGATACGCCGTTCATGAGTGCCTGGTAGAGTTGCTGGCCGATAGATTGTTTGGTGGGTTTTTGAGTGTTTTCTTGGTCAGTTTGTGCTCTGCCCTCTTGGTAGATAGGGGCGGTTTGAGCCTGAGTGAGTAGAGCTTGGGGGTTCTTAATAGCCTGGGCTACGGGGGTGGCCAGTAGTTTTTTCCCGGCAAAACGGCTTTTATCAACGTCGATGTCAGCACAGATAAGAATAGCGTCCGCTTCTTTAATATCATCAGCGGTAAAGGCTCCTTCGACGCCGATGGAGCCGTGAGTCTCAACTTTGAGATTGATTCCTTTTTCTTCTGCCGCAGCAGCTAGGTTTTCAGCGGCCATATAGGTGTGGGCGATACCCGTGGGGCAGGCTGTGATAGCAAGGATGCGTGGAGGAGATGATGTTGGTGATGTCATAGTCCTTAGCTTACCGGCCGAGAACGGCGGGGGCAGGGACTTTGATGTTCTTGTAACGTGAGGACGTATGCCGACGGTCTTGTGAGGCTTTGCAGATAATCGTAGCGGGAAGGAAATACAAAAGAAGTCCTGGTCTTTCGACCAGGGCTTCTTACCAAATATAATTCGGCGATGACCTACTCTCCCACACCGTCGCCAGTGCAGTACCATCGGCGCTAAGAGCCTTAACTTCCGGGTTCGGGATGGGACCGGGTGTTTCCCTCTTGCTATAATCACCGAAGAGTGGAGGCGAGGGGACTCGAACCCCTAACCCCCTGCTTGCAAAGCAGGTGCGCTACCAATTGCGCCACGCCCCCGTGGTGTTATGCTTCTACCTTACTACAGGTTTTTTGCACGCGCAAACTAATTCTACCAAATAAACGGTTAGCTCCACCACAGGTTTAAGATAAAAACCTGAAGAACAGGCCATAACTGCCCTATTTAGCCTGCAGTCCCTAGGAAGTTGAAGCCGGTGTAGGCGTAGATGAAGTCCTTGGCGATCCAGAGAATACCGCTCACAACAGCCAGAGTCAGCACCGCAAACAGTACATAGGCGGCAGCACGCGCTGCCGGGGCAGGCTCGGTGTAGACGGTACCCTCAGGGGTTTCTACAGCTATGCCACTCATCAGGCGCACACCCAGGGCATAGAGAATCGGCAGGCCAGCACCAAAACCCAGACCGGCCAGGAAGACGGGGTAAATCTTGTGGAAGATATCAACAATCAGCATTTAGGAACCAGCCTTCACGATGGGAATCGACTCGGTGTGTACCTCACGGGTAGTGACAGCCTCACCCGAGTGCATATCAATATGGCTGACGGCGCTCTTGCGGGAGTGAGCCCACATCCAAACACAGAAGCCCACCAGAAGGAGGAAAACAGCAGCTTCACCTATCCAGGCGCTACCGGTCAAAGAGTTGATGCCGTTACCCACGAACCAGGTCAGCGCACCGACGGAGCCAGCAGCCGGCAGGGTAATAACCCAGGCGATGACCATACGGCGGGCGGTTGACCAGCTTACCTTGGCGCGACGGCCAATGCCGGATCCAATAATAGAACCGGTGGCCACGTGGGTAGTAGACAGGGCCATACCGAAATGGGAGGAGGTCAGAATAATAGCTGCCGAGGAGCCGTCCGCAGCAAAGCCCTGGGGGCCTTCAATATCAACAATGCCCTTACCCAAGGTTTTAATGATGCGCCAGCCACCCAGGTAGGTTCCCAGGGCGATAGCCAGCGCACAGACCAGGCGCACCCAGAAAGGAATATCTGCTTCGGGGTTGATTTCCTGGGCTGCAACCAGGGCTAGGAAGATAACACCCATGGTTTTCTGCGCATCATTGGTGCCGTGAGCTAGAGACATGAGAGAAGCGGCGGAAATCTGGCCGAAGCGGAAGTTCTTTTTCTTCTGTTGCTCAGGCACGGTCTTGGTGAGAGCATAAATCAGAGCAGCACCCACACCAGCAACTACACCGGCAATGAGCGGGGCCAGCAGGGCCGGAATAATAATCTTCATCAGCACGCCATTCCACAGCACACCGTTAGCACCCAGTGAAGCCAGGGTCGCGCCGATGAGGCCACCAAAGAGGGCATGAGAGGAGCTGGAGGGCAATCCTAACAGCCAGGTGAAGACGTTCCAGAGGATTGCACCCACCAGCCCGGTAAAGACAATCAGCATGAGACTGGGTCCGCCCCCGGCTGTCTCCAGGTCGATGAGGCCAGAGCCGACGGTTTTAGCTACCTCAATGGAGAGGAAGGCGCCCGCTAGGTTAAGGACGGCCGCGAGCGCCACAGCCGCTTTAGGTTTGAGGGCTCCTGTGGCGATGGATGAGGCCATGGCGTTGGCGGTGTCATGAAAGCCGTTGGTGAAGTCGAAGGCTAGTGCGGTGAGCACTACGATCACCAGAATGATGAGTTCTGTAGTCACAGTTCTATTCTTGTAGGCAAGGCAGGTTTTGGGAAACATCAGGCGTCTGAGGGATTAGGCAAGGGTGAAATGTTGATTAAGTTTCTTAAAACCCACAAGATACATATTTTGGGCAGAGATACCTGCAACGATAGAGGTGAAGATATGTTCGTTTCACCTGGTTAGGGGATATTTTTTGCGATACTGCTCCTTAAAGAAATGTGGTTTTACATGGTTTTACCTGAGCAGGCAGCCCCTTCTACAGCGGCAAACCCACATGCAGAGCGATGTTGTTTACCATTTGTTCATTTTATACTCCCGTGGGGTTGCTCATAAACTGCCATAAAAGCTCAAGGCTTACTTGAAACCTATTCTTGAGACACATACCTCGACAGCATCAACCAAAGTAACGAGCGTGCACCATATCGCTGAGCGTGCGCAGGGTAAACGCACGCTCAGTGATATGGTGCACGCTCGCAGGGGTGGGACACACTTTTCTGCCTATAACCCATAATCCCACTAAAGGGCACAAGTAGCGCGAGCCCCCCCAAAAAAAGAACCGCACATACAAAAAGGAACCCCAGTCTTTCGACTGGGGTTCCTTACCAAATATAATTCGGCGATGACCTACTCTCCCACACCGTCGCCAGTGCAGTACCATCGGCGCTAAGAGCCTTAACTTCCGGGTTCGGGATGGGACCGGGTGTTTCCCTCTTGCTATAATCACCGAAGAGTGGAGGCGAGGGGACTCGAACCCCTAACCCCCTGCTTGCAAAGCAGGTGCGCTACCAATTGCGCCACGCCCCCATCGGGTGCTACCTATGAGATTTTATCTGTAGCTTCTTCCCAAGTTTTTTTATTCTCCTGAGAATCCTTAGCTTTCTTCACCGCCATCACTGTTGCCAGTGCAGCAAGTGCGATTGTCATAAATTTCTTCATGTCAACCTTTCAACCAAGGTGAGTGGGCGTACCAGGAATTGAACCTGGGACCTCTACATTATCAGTGTAGCGCTCTAACCGTCTGAGCTATACGCCCTTGATGTTCATCAGAACGAGATATAACTTTACACAGGTTTTGACACCTTGCCAAATTAAAAATGGGTGTTCTGAGACACATCATCTAAATTGGTAGTTAAAAGCCTCGTGGCGCCCTAAAAATACAGGGCACCACGAGGCTACATCAGGGCTCTAACTCAGATTTATTCGTCGGTGAGGGTCACGCCCACACCACCAACCAATCTGGCTGCCAGGTTATACAACATGGCAGCTAGAGTGCCTAGCAGAGTGTAAAGAATTACATTCACGACGGAAATAATGGTGCTATAAAGAGCCACCTGCCCCAAGGAGAGGTACTGGGATATATCCACAGCATCACCAGTGGTACCTAGCAAGGTCAGCAGATCATTGAGGCTCTGGAAGGTGCCAGTGGCCTGCATAACCAGCCAGAGAATCACCGCTGCAACAACGGTAGCGATACCAATAGCAACCGAGAGCAGGAAGACAAGCTTAGCTACAGAGAAGGTATCGACCTTAGCAATGACCAGGCGCGCACGGCGAATCTTGGAGCGAGGGGCCGGGCGCACCAGAGGCTTACGCTGGGCATTTGCGGACGCTCCACCCTGGGGGCGTGCCTTACCTTGGGCAGCGCGCGGGGTGCCGGCTCGCGGCGCTGGCCGCGGTGCGGTTCCGGTGCTTCTAGTGCTCACTCTTACCTCCAAGTGCGTCTGCGGTGTCGGCTACTGCCGGGGTGGTCTTGTTTTCTAAAGGTACTTCATCTGCCGGCTTTTCGGGGCTTTCAGCGCCGTTTTCCTCGGTGTCGTCTACCTCATCGATGTTGCGTTCGTAGTTGCGGGCAACCTCAAGGATCTCATCGTTCTTGCCAGGCTTAGCAAAAATAACGCCCATGGTGTCGCGGCCCTTAGCCGGCACCTCTGCAACTGAGGTGCGCACGACCTTACCGGATTGCATCACGACCATGACCTCGTCCTCTTCACTGACAATCAGACCGCCCACGAGCTCGCCGCGGTCCTCTGCCAGCTTGGCAACCTTGATGCCCAGGCCGCCACGACCCTGAACACGGTACTGATCAACCTGGGTGCGCTTAGCATAACCACCTGCGGTCACCACAAAGACGAAGGAATCATCGGTGACCACGTTGGCTGAGAGCAACTCATCCCCGTCACGGAACTTCATACCGGTCACACCAGAGGTTGCACGGCCCATAGGTCGCAGGGCCTCGTCAGAAGCAGTGAAACGCAAGGACTGGCCCTGGCGGGAGATCAGCAGCAAATCATCGTCAGCGCTGGCTAGCTGGGCTGAGACCAGCTCATCGCCCTCACGCAGATTAATGGCAATGACGCCAGCGGCACGGTTGGTGTCGTAATCCGACAGGGCAGTTTTCTTCACCAAACCGTTCTTAGTAGCCAAAATCAGGTAGGGGGCATCCTCATAGGACTTAAGCTCCATGACCTTAGCGATGGTCTCCTCAGGCTGGAAGGCCAGCAGGTTAGCCACATGCTGGCCCTTGGCGTCGCGGCCTGCTTCCATGAGCTCGTAGGCCTTAGTGCGGTAGACCCGACCCAGGTTGGTGAAGAAGAGAATCCAGGAGTGGGTGGAGGTAACAAAGAAGTGCTGAACGACGTCGTCCCCGCGCAAGGAGGCACCCTTAATGCCCTTGCCGCCGCGGTGCTGGGAGCGGTACTGGTCGCTGCGGGTGCGCTTGACATAGCCACCGCGGGTAATGGTGACGACCATTTCTTCCTCAGGGATGAGATCTTCCATAGACATATCACCGTCATAGCCCATAAGGATCTTGGAGCGGCGGTCATCACCAAAGCGGGCTACAATTTCGGCCAGTTCTTCAGAGATGATGGCGCGCTGACGATCCTCAGAGGCGATAATCGCGTTGTACTCATCGATCATGCGCATGAGTTCGTCGTGGCGGTCCTGAATCTTCTGACGTTCCAGGGCGGCTAAGCGGCGCAGCTGCATGTTCAAAATCGCCTGAGCCTGGGCCTCATCAATGTCGAGGAAGTCCATCAGGGCTGCGCGGGCGTCATCGGCGGTGGGAGAGCGGCGAATCAGGGCGATGACCTCATCGAGGGCATCGAGGGCCTTGAGCAGGCCGCGCAGAATATGCGCTTCTTCTTGGGCCTGACGCAGGCGGTAGCGGGTGCGGCGCACAATCACTTCGAGCTGGTGGTTGACCCAGTGGCGGATGAAGGCATCCAGGGAGAGGGTGCGGGGCACGCCGTCCACAATCGCCAGCATGTTAGCTGAGAAGTTTTCCTGGAGCTGGGTGTGCTTGTAGAGGTTATTCAGCACCACCTTGGGCACAGCATCACGTTTGAGAACGATGACCAGGCGCTGGCCAGTGCGGCCAGACGTTTCATCGCGCAAATCAGCGATGCCGCTGATTTTGCCGTCCTTGACCAATTCAGCGATTTTGATGGCCAGGTTGTCGGGGTTGGCCTGGTAGGGCAGCTCGGTGACGACCAGGCAGGTGCGCCCCTGAATTTCTTCAACGTTGACCACTGCGCGCATGGTGATTGAACCACGGCCAGTACGGTAGGCCTGCTCAATTCCCTTATGGCCCAGGATGGTGGCGCCGGTGGGAAAGTCAGGGCCCTTAATGCGGGCAATCAGGGCCTCAAGCAGCTCTTCGTTGCTAGCTTGGGGGTTCTGCAGGAACCATTGCACGCCGTCCGCTACCTCACGCAGGTTATGCGGCGGGATGTTGGTTGCCATACCAACGGCGATACCGGATGAGCCGTTAACCAGCAGATTGGGGATACGCGAGGGCAGGACGACCGGCTCCTGGTTCTTGCCGTCGTAGTTGGGCTGGAAGTCTACGGCTTCCTCGGTGATATCTCGTACCATCTCCAGGGCCAGGGGAGCCATCTTGGTTTCGGTATAACGGGGGGCTGCGGCACCGTCATTACCGGGGGAGCCGAAGTTACCCTGACCGAGGGCTAGGGGGTAGCGCATGACCCAGTCCTGGATGAGGCGCACCAGGGTGTCATAGATAGCCCCGTCACCGTGAGGGTGGTATTGACCCATCACTTCGCCAACGACGCGGGCGCACTTGTTGAAGGAGCGTTCGGGGCGGTAGCCGCCGTCGTACATGGCGTAGATGACGCGGCGGTGGACGGGCTTGAGGCCATCGCGCACATCAGGTAGGGCGCGACCGATGATGACGGCCATGGCGTAGTCCAGGTATGAGCGTTCCATTTCAGAACGCAGGTCTACAACTTCGACCTTGCCGCCGGCAGGTGCCGGGGTTGCGTCAGTTGCAACGGTTTCGCCGTCGATGGGCTGGGGTGAGCTGGTGGTGTTCTCGTCGCTCATAAGTTCCTCGTATTTCGTCCTTGATGTTTATATTCCATAGTGGCTATATAGCGTTTGTTTCACACTTATAAGCCTTAGATATCAAGGAAGCGGATATCCTTTGCGTTCTGCTGGATGAATTCTCGGCGGGCTTCGACATCCTCACCCATCAGCACGGAGAAGATCTGGTCGGCCGCGGCTGCGTCCTCCATCTTGACCTGCAATAGAGTGCGGCGGTCGGGGTCCATGGTGGTGTCCCACAGTTCGGTGTAGTCCATTTCGCCCAGACCCTTATAGCGCTGAATGCCGTTGTCCTTGGGGATGCGCTGGTTCTTGGCATAACCTGCCGCTAAGGCAGCGTCACGTTCGGCATCTGAGAAGACGTAGTCATGGGGGGCATTGGACCACTTGATGCGGTAGAGCGGGGGCTGGGCCAGGTAGACGTAGCCAGCTTCAATGAGCGGACGCATGTAGCGGAAGAGCAAGGTCAGCAGCAAGGTGGTGATGTGCTGGCCATCTACGTCCGCATCAGCCATGAGCACGACCTTGTGGTAGCGGGCTTTCTCAATGTTGAATTCTTCACCGATGCCGGTACCAAAGGCGGTAATCAGTGACTGAATTTCTGCGTTAGAGAGGGCACGATCTATGCGAGCGCGCTCCACGTTCAGCACCTTGCCTCGCAGGGGCAAAATGGCTTGGGTTTCGGGGTTGCGGCCGCGCACTGCTGAGCCGCCTGCTGAGTCACCCTCTACCAGGTAAATCTCTGAGATGGAGGGGTCTTTTGATGAGCAGTCTTTGAGTTTGCCGGGCATGGAGCCGGTTTCTAGCAGGCCTTTACGGCGGGTGGTTTCGCGGGCTTTGCGGGCTGCCAGGCGGGCCTGGGATGCGGTGATGGCACGGCGGACGATTTCTTTACCGGTGCTGGGGTTGCGCCCCAGCCAGTCGCCCAGCTGGTCCATGGTTTCACGCTGGACAAAAGCCTTGGCTTCGGAGTTACCCAGTTTGGTCTTGGTCTGACCCTCGAACTGGGGTTCAGAGATTTTTACGGAGATGACGGCGGTAAGGCCCTCACGGACGTCTTCACCGGTGAGGTTATCGTCCTTTTCGCGCAGCATCTTGTTATCGCGGGCAAATCGGTTAATGAGGGTGGTCAGGGCGGTGCGGAAGCCTTCTTCGTGGGTACCGCCCTCGTGGGTGTTGATGGTGTTGGCGTAGGTGTGCACCGATTCTTTATAGGCGGTGGTCCATTGCATGGCCACTTCCAGGCTCATCATGCGGTCGGTGTCTTCGGTGTCGAAGGCGATGATGTCATCGTGAACTACGGTGAGTTTCTTGGAGGTGTTGAGGAAGTTGACGTAGTCGAAGAGGCCGTCTTTGTACATGTAGGTGACGGTCTTGTGGCCCTGGGCGTTGGCCCCTACCTGGTTGAGGGGTAGCTTTTCGGGCTTTTCTTCGCCGGTGACTTCATCGCCTTCGTGGAGCTCGCGTTCATCGGTGAGCTGGATGGTTAGACCCTTATTGAGGAAGGCCATCTGCTGGAAGCGGGCGCGCAGGGTCTCGAAGTCGAATTCAACGGTTTCGAAGATTTCGGGGTCGGGGTAGAAGGTCTGGGTGGTGCCGGTTTCTTCGGTTGCTTCACCGCGGGTAAGGGGCTGGGTGGTGTGACCACCGTTGGCGTAGCTGATGTGCCACTTGTAGCCTTGGCGGCGTACTTCGGTTTCGACCTTGGTGGACAGTGCGTTGACCACGGAGATACCTACACCGTGCAGACCGCCGGAGACCGCATAGCCGCCGCCGCCGAATTTACCGCCGGCGTGCAGAATGGTCATGACGACTTCGACGGTAGGTTTCTTTTCGGTGGGGTGTTCGTCGACGGGGATGCCTCGACCGTTATCGGCAACTCGTACTGCGCCGTCTTGCTGGATGACGACCTCAATCAGGTCGGCGTGCCCTGCTAGGGCTTCATCGACGGAGTTATCGACAACTTCATAGACCAGGTGGTGTAGGCCGCGTTCGCCGGTTGAACCGATGTACATACCGGGGCGCTTGCGCACAGCTTCAAGGCCTTCGAGGACCATGATGTCGGCGGCGCCGTATTCGTGGGAGGTTTCTTCAGTTGCCACAGGTAATTAGGCTCCTTGCATGGTCGGTCTCGCACCGGCGGCCCTTCAGCGCGGACGCCCGGCGGTTAGGTTGCGGGGTGTGGCTACTGTGCGGGCGGGCAGGCGCGCGTATATATGCTCTCAATTCTACCGCACAGGGCTATTTTTGAGCCTGTTTTGTGACCTTTTAGCAGGGCACTTAGGGCCACAAGAGCCTGAGTGAGCCATGAGAGCGAATGGAACCCCTACACTGTGGGTTCTCACAGGGTGAGGGGGGCAGGGGCGCAGAAGCGATTTTTATCATTTTCTGCTCTTCGTTTTTTACCCGTAGGTATCGCGCGGCCCACGACCGCCGGGGGCAACCCGTCGCCCTTTTTTCCAGGAGGGGGCAGCAGGGCCAAAGGCGCGGACGTCCTTCACCACATCATCACCTAGCTCTCCGTTGAAGCGGCGCATGATGTCGTATTTCATTTGGCGAATTTGCACGGCCCAGGCGGTTGATTCACAGCGTACGGTCATCACCCCATCTTCAAAGCTCTCAGGGGTGGCTTTTGAGGCAATTTGGGGGCCGACCAGTTTATCCCAGCGGGCCATAACGGATGAGACAGCTAGGGGAGTGCTCCAGCCTCGTTCCATGATGACGCGATCTAGTAGCCCACTGAGATTTTGGGGGTCGCGGGCGCTAGGGCCTGACCCGGTGTAGCCGCCAAGCTGCCCGGTGGATTCGGCGGGTTTGAAGCGGCGTTTTTTTGTGCCGGGTTCGGTGTTCATGACGCGGCCAAAGTCTTTGATAATTTTTCGCCCTGCGGCCCCTTGGACTCGATGTTCACCGCGGGCCTCTTTTGCAGCTCGTATGCGGCTAAGTAGGGCGTGGGGGGCGTCAACCGATTCTGCCCCGTATTCTGAATGAGTCATATCATTAGGCATCAGAAGCTATTCCTTATCTGGAATATCACCTAGTGGTAGGCTATCTACCCAGGCTTTGCCAGGTTCAACCCGCACCAGGGTGATATCGCCCAGTTCCTCAGGAATATCGCTTGCAACCGCGCAGGTCACCAACACTTGTTCAGCACCCGCTACGATGGCCCCCAGTTTATGACGGCGGGCCGTATCAAGCTCTGCAAAGACATCATCAAGAATCAGAATGGGAGAGGCACCAGGAGCATCATGATCAGCCAGGTGCACATACCAGGACGCCAATTTCAAAGCCAAAGCATAGGACCAGCTTTCCCCATGAGAGGCAAAACCCTTAACTGGAATTCCTCCCAGCTCTAAGACCACATCATCACGGTGAGGGCCCACTAGGGTCACACCGCGCTCTATTTCTTCTTGCTGTTTCTCAGCAAAAGCACGCATCAATGCTGCCCGCATATCATCCACACCCATCAGCGCAGCAGAGGGTAAAACGGCAGCTGAGATCGCAGGGAAGACGGTGGAGTCATAGACCAGGCTTGCCATCTTAGAGCCCTCTGTTAGCTCCCCATAAGCTCTCTGAAGTTGCGGCAGCAGCAGGGCCAGAGTGCGCAAACGGGCCTGCAAGAGGTGGGCACCGACGTCCGCTAGCTGCTTGTTCCACACCTCTAGAGTGTAGCTATCGTCCGCTTTTGCCCGCCTGTGCGAGCGCAAAGATTTGAGCAGGGAATTGCGCTGGCGCACAATACGCTCATAATCAGCCCGGTAAGCAGCCACAGACGGACGTAAGGAGACCGCCAAATCATCGAGAAAACGGCGACGCCCGGCGGGATCCCCCTTGACCAGTTGCAGATCTTCGGGGGAAAAAAGCACGGTGCGAGTAACACCCAGGGCTTCACGGGCACGCACGGGCGCTGCCCGATTGATGCGCACCCGGTTACTTTTACCCGGTGCCAGTTCAAACTCAAGGATAGTTTGCTGGTTACCCCGTACCGTGCGGGTACGGATATAGGCGCGGTCAGCACCCACACGTACCAGCGGGGCGTCCTGACTGACTCGGTGCGAGGCTAATTGCGCGGTGTAGTCAATGGCCTCGACGATATTGGTTTTGCCCACCCCATTTGACCCGAGAAAGACGGTGACGCCGGGGCTCAGGGGCAGGGTCAGCAACTGGTAGGTGCGGTAGTCCATCAACGAAAGGTGGTCGATGTACAGCGCGCTCTCCTTGAGATAAAGGGGGTGTTCTAGGGTTTTACTGGTTTTGTAGGCGGATAGGCATGAGCAGGTAGCGGTAGTTCTTCTCATTGTCTGCCTGCCAGTCCTCTTGCTCTGAGAGTACAACGGGCTTGCGGGGGTCGGTGAAGGAGAACCGTACGAACTTGTTAGCGGCAAAGGTGTGCAGACCTTCAGAGAGGTAGCTGGGGTTGAAGGCTACGGTGATATCTCCTCCATGCAGGTGAGCCTGTAGGACCTCAGTTGCCTGGGCATCTTCGCCGGTGCCAGCGTCCAGGGTGACCTGACCTTGGCTGAAGGACAGGCGCACGGGGGTGTTGCGCTCAGCGACGAGGGAAACACGGCGCACAGCCTCCATGAGGTCTGAGGTGCGGACGATAGCGTGTACCGGGGTTACATCGGGGAAGAGGGAGCGAATCTTGGGGTATTCACCGTCAACCAGAAGGCTGGTGGTGCGGCGTGAGTCAGATTCAAAGCCGATGAGTTCGTGGGCATCGGAGAGGGCGATAGCTAGTTCCCCAGCACCACCTAGGGTCTTTGCGACCTCAGAGAGGGTTTTGGCCTTGACCAGAGCTGCGGTGGAGATGGAGGGGTCTGCGGGGTTCCAGGTCAGTTCGCGCATGGCCAGACGGTAGCGGTCAGTTGCCAGTAAGGTGATCTGGTTTCCTTCAATTTCCATTCGCACGCCGGTGAGAATCGGAAGGGTGTCATCCTTAGATGCTGCTACCGATACCTGGGTTACGGCTTTAGCGAATTCGGAGCCTTCGACGGTGCCTGATACTGCTGGTAGGGCAGGCAGCTCGGGGTAATCGGCTACTGGCATGGAGGAAAGGTTGAAGTTAGAGGAACCGCAGGAGAGGTGAACTTTACCTTCACGGAGTTCAAAGAGTGCATCTGCTTTAGGAAGAGAGCGGCAGATATCGGCTAGTAGTCGGCCAGAGACGAGAGCTTCGCCTTCTTCAGCGATGTCAGCTGCGATGTTGAGCTTGGCTGAGGTTTCGTAGTCGAAGCTTGCGATGGAGACTTCACCGGCTGCTGCTTTGATGAGCAGGCCAGAGAGTACGGGTACTGGCGGACGGGGGGAGAGGGAGCGAGCAGTCCAGCTGACAGCCTCGGCTAGGGTATCGCGTTCGACAGTAAATTTCACCGGAGCACCTTCCAAAGGTTAAACGTAAGAAGCCCTGACAGTGGGCGAAGTTCAAGTGTTCAGTCTACCGGACTGCCTGAGTGCTAACGCTGTTTTTCTGTAATTACAAGCAGTGACCCTGCACCGACCTTACCGCACTGAAATCTGTAATTACAAGAGCCTGAACCTCACGGCAGCACGAGCACAAGGTTTTTTGTTATTTGACGTTTTTTCTTTAAGAATCGTAGTGTTAATAACCCTTGTGAAAACTGTGGAAAACTCTCTTTCAGCCCGGAATCTAGCCTCAGAGCTTGTGGGGTATCTGTGTAGAAAATCTAGCTTCACTGTGAATGAATAGTGGATGGATATTTATGCAATCTAAGAACTACACAGGCTATGCATATTCATGCACTTAACATCCACAGCAAAACCCCTTAAGCCCCAGACTTATCCACAACCCTCTGACAAGGGCCTTTAAGACTTGGACGAATCGCGAGAACCCTGCTTAATACGGTTAGTTAGCTCTGTGACCTGGTTAAAGATAGGCCGCCGCTCTGCCATGAGATTACGAATCTTACGGTCTGCATACATGACAGTGGTATGGTCACGATCGCCCAACTCCTGGCCAATACGCGGCAAAGACATATCAGTCAGCTCTCGCAAGAGATACATAGCAATCTGACGAGCATTCACCAAGGTACGGCTACGAGACTTCGAACGAAGATCTTCAATCGTCACATCGAAATACTCAGCTGTTGCCTGCAAAACCTGCGAAGCGGTAATTTCCTGGGCACCATCGTCCAACAAAAGATCTTTGAGCACCTGCTCCGCTAACTGCATATCTGCCGGCTGGCCCTGCAAAGAAGCAAAAGCCGTCACACGAATCAGCGCACCTTCTAACTCACGAATGTTCGTGGAGATATGCGAGGCAATATATTCCATTACATCATCAGGCACATCAAGGCCCTCATTCTGAGCCTTCTTACTAAGAATCGCGATACGGGTCTCAAGCTCCGGGGGCTGCACATCTGTAATCAGACCCCACTCAAAGCGCGAGCGCATACGCTCAGCGAAACCGGTCAGCTGCTTAGGGGGCAAATCAGAGGTAATCACTACCTGCTTCTGGTGATTATGTAAGGCGTTGAAGGTATGGAAGAACTCTTCTTGGGTGCTGTCTTTCCCAGCCAGGAACTGAATATCGTCAATCAGCAGCATATCGACGTTGCGGTAAATCTGCTTAAAAGTAATGCCGTTATTATCGCGGATGGAATTAATAAAGTCGTTGGTAAACTCCTCAGAGTTCACATAGCGCACCCGCAAACCGGGGTAGAGGCTCTTAGCATAGTGGCCAATGGCGTGCAGCAGGTGGGTCTTGCCCAGGCCTGATCCGCCATAGATAAAGAGGGGATTATAGGCTGAGGCTGGAGTCTCCGAGACGGCGAAGGCCGCAGCGTGGGCAAAACGGTTGGACTGGCCGATCACAAAGCTATCGAAGGTGTACTTGGGGTTCAGGCGTGCGGTGGAATCCCAGGTTTTTACCTCACCAGGCTCGGCAGATGCTTCTACCATCTGCCCAGCTTCTGCCGGCTCTTGGACCGGGGCTGGTTCCTGGGAAGTCTGAATGCTCTCAGCACTTGCAGCCGGAGTCTCGGTGGGGGAGTGGGCCGGACGCTGGGGTGCTACTTCCTCGAACCCTGCCCCAGGAGCAGGTTCCCGCTCAACAGGGGCGGGAAAAGGTGCAGTAGGACGCTCGGTGGCAGGTAGGGCTACCTTCTCGGGGGAGTTCTCTAGGCTGGTATCAATAATGAAAGCCTCAGTCACGCCCTGACCGAAAGTGGCGGTAATCGCTTCTTGTAGAGTCTCTTTCAGCTCGTGCTGAAAAATGTCGCGGGTGAACTCACTAGGTACCGCAATCAGGAGCACATTTCCCATGAAGGCGTGAGGCTGAGCTAAACCAATATGTGCACGGTGACGCTGAGCCACCGAAGTATCTGCACGCAACAGAGCTACCAAGTGCATCCACTTCTTTTGAAGCTCCGGGTCCATGTAATCGCCCACTGGCTCTCCTATAATCTCAGGTCACGCAAAAAAACTTACCCACAGCTTAGCCACAGGCTCCACCAATTTATCACCATGTTATCCACAGGGTGGAAAACTTGTGATTTAACGAGTGGGTTACCTGTTTACAGTATGTGATTAAACCGTGCACCGCTAGCTCAAAGTCGCAGATTTTGTAACTTACAACTTTTCTCGGCCACCTTGTGGATAACTCTCGCTAGGGTGGGTGCAGTTGCAGACTATCCACAGGTGTGGGCAAACTCTCCTGCCCTCCTGTGATTAAAGACCTACCCCTAGCGGGCTTGACCTTATATCGCAACCTCTTCTAGAGTTGTTTAGTCAAAGTGTGCTAGGACTATGCCTATATCTAAGGCCTGATATCCGCCCCCTCAGTGTCGGAGCTAGCACACAGCAAGAAGCGTCAACCTGTTCGAAGAACTGTTGAAAGGTTGGCCCCCGTACCAACCATTTTTGGAGTAACCAAATGAGCAAGCGGACTTTCCAGCCGAATAACCGCCGTCGCGCCAAGAAGCACGGCTTCCGTCTTCGTATGCGCACCCGTGCAGGCCGCGCTATCCTCGCGCACCGTCGTTCAAAGGGCCGCGCAAGCCTCTCAGCATAAGGCTTCCCATCTCCTCGCCTCGGCCTAGCCCCTTGTGCAGGCCAGCGTGAACACGCAGCCCGCCGAGAGACGACCGAAGAAAACAAAGGAGAACACGTGCTGGCACAACAGCACCGGATGCGAGCCTCGGCTCAATTCTCAGCAACTACACGTTCCGGCGCCCGCTCAGGGCGTCGGAACTTAGTTCTATATACAGCCAAAACAGGCCAAGAACCAACCATCATCGGTTTCATCGTCTCAAAAGCCGTCGGCAACGCGGTCACCCGCAACAAAACCAAACGACGCCTACGCGAAATCATCGCCCCCTTCATTGCCACCCATCCCACCGGCTACCAGATAGTTGTGCGCGCCCTGCCCCCCGCAGCGTCCGCACCCTACAGCGACCTAGAAACAGACCTAAAAAGCGCCCTGACCACCACCCTCAAAAAACTCGGTGCCACCGCCCCCGAGGAGCTCTAACCCATGAGCAGCTCCCACACCCCACCTACCCGGGGCCAAGAGGACGAAGACGTCCTACTCACCCAAGCCCCCCACGAATTTGTGGTCCCCACCAGCATCGTCCAAGCAGCCATCACCCTGCCCCAGAACGTCCTCATCGCTTTTATCAAGATCTACCGTGCAATCGTCTCGCCACTCTACGGCAACGTCTGCCGGTACTACCCGAGCTGCTCCGCCTACGGGCTTGAAGCGCTCACCACCCACGGCGCAATACGCGGCCTCTCACTGACCGTCCGCCGCATACTGCGCTGCCACCCCTGGGCCACCGGCGGCCTGGACCCCGTACCTAAGGGCCCACGCACCTTTGCACCGGGCAAAGAACCCAAAATAATTCTTCTAAACCACCCGCACCAGCACCTGAACCACTAACAGGTCCTGGCTGCAATCCACCACAACCGGCTCACCTCATCGAGCCAGGGAGAGAACTATGTTCGACATCATTCTCTGGCCCTTTAAATGGATCGTCTCTGCGATTCTCTGGGCATTCCACGAACTCCTCACCACCATCGGCATGGACCCCGCCTCCGGCATCACCTGGGTACTTGCCATCATCGGCCTGACCCTGGTCATGCGAACCCTCACCATCCCGCTCTTTATGAAGCAAATCAAGGCCATGCGCGGTATGCAGGAACTGCAACCTGAACTGGCCAAACTACAGGCTAAATACAAGGGCAAAACCGATCAACTCTCCCGCCAGGCCATGGCCCAGGAACAGATGGCCCTCTACCGCGAAACGGGCTCCAACCCCCTCGCCTCCTGTATGCCTATCCTGGTGCAGATGCCCATCTTCTTCGGCCTCTTCCAGGTGCTCAACGGTGTGCCCACCGCAGCAGCTAACAACACTGGCATCCTGGTACTCGAAAATGCCAAAATTGAGCAGTTCAACGACGCCTACATCTTTGGTGCCCCCCTCTTCTCCTCCATGATGCGCCCTGGCGATGGTAACCACACCGCCACCATCCTTATCGCCGCCATCATGGTTGTGCTTATGAGCGCCGCCCAGTTCTACACCACCAAGCAGCTCTCTGCAAAGAACATGTCGGACGCCGCTAAACAGTCCCCCATGTACCGTCAGCAGCAAATCATGCTCTACGTACTGCCCCTAGTTTTCGCTATCTCAGGTATTAACTTCCCCCTCGGCGTGCTCGTCTACTGGACCGTCTCAAACTTCTGGTCAGTAGGCCAGCAGTACTGGGTCATCAAGAACAACCCCACCCCCGGCTCCCAGGCCGAACGCGAACTGAACGAACGCCGCGCCGCTAAGGGCCTGCCCCCTGTCGGCAAGACCAAGGAAGAGCACGAAGCTGAAATCGAAGCCCAGCGTGAGCGTGCCAACCGCGGCCAGCGTCAGCAGCCCATGAGCAAGAAACGCCAAAAGCAGCAGCAGAAAAAGAAGAAGAAATAGCGGCAGCTACAGGAGAAACCCCCCATGACTGAAGCATACGAAGAAAACGCCGCAGAAATCGCCCTAGACGACGCCCCAGAGCAGGGCTTTGAGGACGAAGGCGACATCGCCGCAGACTACCTCGAAGAACTCCTCGACATCGCAGATATCGACGGCGACATCGACATCGAGGTGCGCAATGGCCGCACCCACCTGTCGGTCGTTACCGAAGATGGCAACAACACCGATCTACAAGCTCTTGTCGGTCAGGACGGTGAAGTGCTGGACGCCCTGCAAGAGCTCGTCCGCCTCTCCGTCCTAGCTGCCACTGGCCAGCGCACCCGCCTAATTCTCGACATCGCCGAGCACCGCGCTAGCCACCAAAAAGCCCTGGTAGAGATGGCTGAGACTGCCATCGCCCAGGTCCAAGACACCGGCGATGAAGTGCACCTAGACCCCCTGGGACCCTACGAGCGTAAACTCGTGCACGACATCGTGGCAGCCCACGGGCTCTACTCAGAATCAGAAGGCTCTGGGCCTGACCGCCATATCGTCATCATGCTAGAGGAGGGCTAAACCATGAGCGAAGGAAGCACCCACCTGCCGGAGCTAGCTGGCCCTACCCTGGTAGCTGCTGACCAGGTTTTCGGTGACCGCCTGCCCCTGGCAGAGCGCTATGTTGAACATCTGGCAACCAGCGGCATCGAACGCGGTCTCATCGGCCCTCGTGAGGTTCCCCGCCTCTGGGAGCGTCACGTGCTCAACTGTGCCGTGGTTGAGGAATTCATTGAGGACGGTGCTCGCGTGGCTGACGTAGGCTCAGGAGCGGGCCTCCCAGGGCTCTGCCTGGCTATCGCCCGCCCTGATCTGCACCTGACCCTCATCGAGCCCCTAGAACGCCGCGTCATCTGGCTGACAGAGGTCGTAGATGACCTAGGGTTAGAGAACGTCGATATTCTACGTTCGCGTGCTGAACAGGCCATAGGGCAGGTAGAAGCAGACTATGCGACCGCCCGTGCAGTTTCTGCCCTGGTTGGACTGCTGGACATCACCCTGCCGATTCTGCGCGGCACTGGCCAGCTCCTAGCTCTGAAGGGGCGCAGTGCGGCTGATGAAATCACCAAGGCCCAGAAGAAGCTCAATAAGTACGGTGCTCGCCAGACCGAGATTCTTATCGCTGGTGAGTCCCTGCTCGAAGAGCCCACCACTGTGGTGCGTGTGAGCCTCTAAGAGCCTTAGCTCTAGTAAAGCCCGGCTTACCTCCTGTGTGAGGTAGCCGGGCTTTTATATACCTGCTACCTAGCCCTGAGTGTAAGTGGTGGCAGATGAAGCTGCCAGAGTCTGCGTGTCTTGGGTGAAGGTGTGGCGAGCGGTGATGATGGGCAATGGTCATAAGATTGAGTGGGAATGTTTCACATGAAACATAGATTTTTTATTCGTAAAACAACGTATTTACGGTGCTTAATTTTCCCTGTTTCGAGAGGTCGGTGAGAGAAGGTAATCTTAGATAAGCGAGACCACCATACCTACCAAGGGAGTATAGCCGGTGTCTACCATCTCCAATATCCCAGACTTTGGGCTACCGCCTGAACCCCAGAACGTCCCCGCCAAGCCCGACCGCGGCTCACATGTTTCACGTGAAACACGTGAAAAACTGGAGCGCACTGACCTTATCTCCGCCCAGACCAGCCCCATCACCCAACAGGCTCAATCGGCAAAACAACAGTTCGAAAAGCTCACCGGTGAGACACTGAACCGCCCCCAAGAAACTCGCATCTTCACAATCTCCAACCAGAAAGGCGGGGTTGGCAAAACCTCAACCGCCGTGAACATCGCAGCAGCGCTCGCCCTCAAAGGTATGAATGTACTGGTCGTCGATAACGACCCCCAGGGTAATGCCTCAACCGCGCTGGGCATAGAACACGGGGTAGAAGTACCCTCCACCTACGATGTGCTAATAGACGACAAACCCCTGGCAGATATTGTGCAACCCTGCCCCGATATTGAAAACCTCTGGTGCGCCCCGGCCAACATCGACCTGGCAGGAGCCGAAATCGAGCTGGTCTCCATGGTCGCCCGCGAAACCCGCTTAAAAACCGCCTTATCTGATTACGCCGCCGCCCGAGAAGCAGCCGGGCTGCCCCGCCTAGACTATATCTTTATCGACTGCCCGCCCTCCTTGGGCCTGCTCACTATCAACGCCTTCTGCGCAGCCCGCGAGGTGCTCATCCCTATTCAATGCGAATACTACGCACTAGAAGGGCTCAGCCAACTACTCAAAAACATTGGCATGATTCAAAAGCACCTCAACTCTGAACTACACATCAGCACCATCCTGCTCACCATGTATGACGGCCGCACCAACCTCTCATCCCAGGTCGCCGACGAAGTGCGAGAACACTTCCCTGAACAGGTACTTGAAACCGCTATTCCCCGCTCCGTGCGTATCTCTGAAGCTCCCAGCTACCAGCAAACCGTCATGAGCTACGACCCAGCCTCACCTGGTGCTGTAGCCTATCTGAAAGCTGCCGTAGAAATGGCAAAGAAAGCATAAACACCCTATACGGTATGTTTCACCCATAAAATTAAGGATCAACGGCGCCCTCTGTCATCCCAGGTCGCCGTTGGTCTTTGCTGGGGGGGCTCACTCCACTAGACTTGGGTGAGGAAAACTTTTGAGCACGGAGGTCAATATGGCAGAGAAGAAACGCGGTCTAGGGCGTGGCCTGGGCGCCCTCATCCCAGAGAGCGCCAAGCCCCCAGTAGAAGAGAAAAAAGCTGAGCCGGTGGCTACCGAACAGCTAGACCTAGGCTTGGGCGCAGACATTCCCACTCCTTCTCAGAAGAGTGTTTCACGTGAAACATCAAAGAAGAAGCGGGCAGATATGGGAGCTGCCCTACGCACCACCACTCCTTCCCGGCGTCCTGTCGATTTCTTCTTTGGTGACGAAACCGCTGGGGCAGGCGAGAACCTTGTGCCGGTGCCCGGCGCAGACTTTGCCACCCTGAACGTCACCGATATTCACCCTAACCGCAAGCAGCCCCGCACAGATTTTGATGAACAGGATATGCAGGAGCTGGTGCACTCCATCAAAGAAATCGGTGTGCTACAGCCGATTGTCGTGCGCCCCAGCCGGGAGAGCGGTGCCGAAAAATACGAGCTCATTATGGGCGAGCGCCGCTGGCGTGCCACCCAACGAGCTGGGCTGACCACCATCCCGGCAATTATCCGTGAAACCCAGGACGAAGACCTACTCCGGGACGCTCTCTTGGAGAATCTGCACCGGTCGCAGCTCAACCCTATTGAAGAAGCGGCCGCCTACCAGCAGCTTCTCGAAGAGTTTGGAACTACCCAGGAACAGCTAGCCCAGCGCATTGGACGTTCTCGCCCCCAAATTTCCAACACTATTCGTCTGCTGAAGCTGCCGGCCCTGGTGCAGCGCCGCGTTGCCGCCGGTACTATTTCTTCCGGGCATGCCCGCGCCCTGCTGGGCTTGAAGAAGGCCGCTGATATTGAGACTCTGGCTCAGAAAGTTGTCAACGAGGGGCTCTCTGTTCGAGCGGTGGAAGAACTCGTAGCAGCAGGCTCTACTTCTGATGCTGAGCGAGCTAAGAAAACCACAAAGGTTCAGGGTCATACTGAGCGGCTGGATTATCTGGCCGATGCTTTGGCTGACAAACTGGATACTAATGTCACCATTAATCTGGGGGCACGTAAGGGTAAGATGACTATTGAGTTCGCCTCGGTGGAAGACCTCAACCGCATCCTGGATCTGATTGACCCTCAGCTCAAGAGAAAATAGGGGAGCCTAATAGGGGTAGGGGTGCTATTTCTACCCCTGAAATGTAGAAGCGGTATCTGCCAGAAGTGCAGGTGCCGCTTCTCTATGTTTCACGTGAAACATGCCATGAGGTACTACTCCGGGGCCTGTTTTTTGGTTTTATGAGGCCTTGGAGATGGTGAAAACCTCTATATGGCCCCCTGTAGGCCTTACAGGGGCTCCCCCTGTATGGAACTAGGAATGTGTTGAGTTAGGCGCTGAGGGCGGCTTCTGGAGCTCCACTTTTTGCGGCATGGGCCAAAATCCTCCTGAATTCCTTGATGTGTATGCGTGCAATCGGAACTCATCTGGTCCTTATCTCATGGGATGCTCTGATTTCTCTAACCTATTGTGAGTGCTGTGCAAGAGGGGCGGGAAGTGGAGCTGAAGGGGTGTGGGGTGAATGTCATATGTTGTAGGATGAGGGTATCCCAAGGAGGTGATAATAATGAATTTTTTCTATGAACTTATTTCCTGGTTTGGCGGTTTCATTATTTACGGGTTGATGTTCCTTGCCTTTGTCGTCATTGTGCGTCGTGTGATTATTAAAGAAAAATCTAAAGCTGGAAAATCTAAAAATAAACCTGTCGCTAGTAAAGGTGATACATGTTCCGTTGATAAATCGACGTTGGGTGATAGTTTAGCCCAGCCTATAGAATTAAATGGTTCTTCTTTTACCCCCGGGCGGTCAGTCAGATCTGAAGCACCTCAGAAAAGTAATCGGGAGAGCTCGTCGATTTATGGCCCCGACAAAGACCCTCTAGAATCTTAAAAGCGCCTCTTCAAGGTTGAATTGGTATAAATTTCGAGTTTTTTACCGTTTCATGCGAAACATCACCCGTTTATAAGTCACCCTTTGATGAATATATATCATGTGTGGAGGTTGAAGATATGTATAAAAAATTATTTTTTTTATGGCTCTCTCTTTGTGGGTATTTGTTGCCTTTATTGAAGTATTTGTTTTTTCTCGTATGTTTACTTCGTGCCCAACAAATCTAGAATTAATCTATGGCGATGCCGGAGTTTCTCTTATTCCGTTGGGATATGCCTGCACTTGGGATTCTTTCCCTAGGGGGCGTTAAAATTTACCCACCTTTATCGACCCTGTTGACACCGCTGGTGCTTTTATTAGGGGGATCTAGTCTTTTGGGCAGCCTACCCAAACAGCTCGAAAAGCTGGTATAGCTCGCTCAACTTTGCTCCGTATCACCCAAGGAAAAACAGAGCCTACTCCCGCGACCTTACGCGAAATAGCCCTAACCCAGGGATCCGACCTCAACTAGAGTTCAATCAAGCACTTGATACTCTCTTTACTCGTGATGACGCAACACGGCTTATGCGTTTTCTCCTATCATGCGCATCTCGCCCCCTAGCTGCTTTCCCTAGAATAAATCTGCTGGGTTTCACGTGAAACATTCTGATTTTATCTTTTGTTCTTCTAGCAACCTTCTGAGGGCGTTAACAAGCCCCTCAGAAGAAGCTGAGGGGCTTGTGAGTGCCTAATGAATAGTGCCGTGTATGGGTGTCGAGAGAAAATATCGGCAGGCTAGAGGCTCCCGGTGGAAGGTAAGGCCTATTTAAGAAATTCTGCAAACTCCTGCTCCAAGGCAGCCTTGGGCTTAGCGCCGACGGTCTGCTTGGCAACCTCACCGTCCTTGAAGACGTAGATGGCGGGGATAGAAGTGATGCCGTACTTCATTGCGGTGGCGGGGTTGTTCTCAACATCGAGCTTGAGTACCTTGACCTTATCGCCGTACTCTTCACTGAGCTGGTCGATGACGGGGCCAACCATGCGGCAAGGGCCGCACCATTCAGCCCAGAAATCGACAATGACGGGCTTATCTGACTTAAGAACCTCGTCGCTAAAAGTAGCGTCAGTAACCTGCTGTGCCATGGTAAATAACCTTTCGTAGATAGGGGTGAGAGAACCTAGAGGGCCTCAAGGTAGTGCTGGGCATCCAGAGCCGCAACGCAGCCTGAACCGGCCGCTGTGATGGCCTGACGATAGGTGGGGTCGATGACGTCGCCTGCGGCAAAAACGCCGGGAATAGAGGTGCGTGAGGACCGGCCCTCTACAGCGATAGTGCCAGCCTCAGTAAGGTCTAGCTGCCCCTGCACCAAGGACGTGCGGGGGTCAGAGCCGATAGCGATAAAGACACCTTCAACGCTCAGTGAAGTTTCCTCCCCGCTCTTAATATTCGATAGGGTCAGGCCAGAGACTTTCTCTTCCCCGTCGATAGTCTTGACGACTGAATCCCAGATAACCTCAATTTTCTCGTGGGCTAAGGCACGCTGGGCCATGATCTCTGAGGCACGGAAGGAATCACGGCGGTGCACCAGGTAGACCTTAGAGGCAAAGGCGGTCAAGAAGAGGGCTTCTTCGAGGGCTGAGTCGCCGCCACCAATAACGGCCAGTTCCTTCTCCTTGAAGAAGAAGCCGTCGCAGGTGGCGCACCAGGAGACGCCGTGGCCAGAGAGGCGAGATTCGCCGTCCACACCCAGCTTGCGGTACTCCGATCCGGTGGAAATAATGACGGTCTGCGCCAGGTGAACTGAGCCGTCAGTCAGAATAACCTTCTTAATGTCGCCCTCAAGCTCAAGGCTGGCGACGTCCTCATAGCGAATATCTGCACCGAAACGCTCAGCCTGGGCGCCGATGTTGGTCATGAGTTCAGGGCCTTGAATGCCGTTGATAAAGCCTGGGAAGTTCTCAACTTCGGTGGTGGTCATCAGATCGCCGCCGGGGGAGATAGATGAGGCAAAGAGTAGGGGGTTGAGGTTGGCGCGGGCAGTGTAGATGGCGGCGGTGTAGCCTGCGGGGCCTGAGCCAACGATGATGACCTTGTGAACGGTCTGCTCGCCGTCTTGGGTAGAAGCGGCGGATGCGGTTTCACTGGTAGCTGCGCCTGCCAGGTTGAGGCTGGTAGCGGCGTTGCCGAAGAGGCCGCCAAGTGCGTTGGTAGTCATTGTTCTCCTTGATGACGGTGGGGTAGTGCGCTATGGAAAGAAACGGCGGGCAGGTGGGCTTTATTCCCAACCCACCCGCCGGCGGTAGATGTGCTGTTATTTGACGGAAATTTCTGCCAGGCGCAGGCCGTAGGTGTAGCCGGGTACGATGGGCTGGCTGAGCTGAGGTGCGCTGGTGAACTGCACAATGATGTACTCGGTCTTGCCGTCCTGGGCGTCCCTATTGAGCTCTACGGTGGTCTCACCAGGGGCAGCAAAAGTGCCAGAACCAACTTCGGTGGCACTTTCAAGAGAGGCCGAGTCATTAGCGTAGATAGTAAAAGCGCCCCCTACACCGGAGATTTGGTTAATGGTGATGCTGTTGACTGTGGTGGCCTCATCGAGCTTGGCTGAGAGGTAGAAGGAGTCGGTGAGCCCACCAAAGTTAGCCGAACCGAAAGCTAGGGACATCCAGGTTGTGGCAGGGTTGCCATCTGTTAGGTGCCCCAGTGTGGCATCACTTTCTGCCATAAGGTTGGCAGATGAGGGCACGGTGCGGGTGAAAGTGCCATCAATCTTGGGGGCAGGCAGGGTGGTCTCGCTGGGCGTGGGGGAGGCGGACGCCTTAGCTGAGGTGCGTGCAGGTGCATTAGCTGTTGTGGTGGCTATGGCTGTGCCGTTAGCGTCCAGAACTTCTTGAGAAGCATCGGAGTCCACCATGCCGCCGAGGGTGGCAAAGACCGCCCCGGCACCGATGACCAGTAGGAGGGCTGCTGCGATACCAACCACCCACATGCCGCCGTTACGTTCGGTAGGCTCACCGCCTTCGTAGTAGCCTTCTTCTTCGGCATCGTATTCTTCGAACTCGTTGGCGGCTTCTTCTGTGGGGGAGGGGGTGCGGGTTGCAGAGATAGCTGCTGCGCCTGCTGTTGCACCTGCCATGGCGCGGGTGCTCTCACTGGCAGGGGTGCCCTTGGCTACTACGTACCTGTTGGGGGCTGTCATAGAGCCGGTGTCACCAAAGATTTCTTCGCCAAACTCTTCGGTAGAGTTGGCCCCGCTTTCGGTCAGTAGAACATTGAGCAGGTGCTCGGGGCGGGAGTGGGAGGTCACCAGGTAGGTGCGCTCGCTGTGGTTGCCTAGGTCGAGTACCTGTACCGCGGAGCGTGAGAGTGCGCTGGAGTTGCGGGCGTTGGTGACTAGTAGGCGGCTTTGGTCGGGTGCGGCGACGATGATGGAGACCTTGCGGCCAAGCACTGTATCGAGGCCGTCGAGCACGGTATTGCCGCTGGCTGTGTCGAGCAGGTGTGCGGTGACTTTATAGCGATCTCCCAGCAGGGTGTTGAGGGGAATCTGCTGTGTCAAGTGGGGCCTCCCGTGGCGAATGGGTGAGTGATTAGTTAGGTTACTGAGTTTACCCTCTGTGGCGGGCGATGTGGCGGCGTATTCCGATTTTGGCCAGTATTGGGTTCATGAGGGTGTCAAGCTCACGCACATTTAACATCATGAGCATGGCGTAGTAGGCGATTGCCATGACCACACCGCCGACGGCTACGGTGATGAAGGCGCTGCTACGTGAGGCCCAGGCGAAGCCGTCGAAGGTGTAGCCACCTAGTAGGTAGAGAGCGGCGGCACCGGCTAGCCCTGCACTCATGGAGGCAAAAGATACACGGGCGTGGGTAGAAACAAGTTCGCGTACCCCGTAGTCGCCTAGGCGGCGGGTGAGGACGCGGTGGCTCAGGTAGACCGCTAGCACGTTCTGGAGGGCATAGGTGAGGGCTAGACCGTAGATGATGTACTGGGGTGCTAAACGTGAGGCGATGAAGCCCATGATGAGGATGAGCACCGCTGAGATGAGCTGAATGTAGAAGGGGGTTTTGGCGTCCTCTTGGGAGTAGAAGACGCGGCCCATCATGAAGGCGATGGTGAGGAAGGGGCCGCCGAGGGCGATGAGGGTGATAGTTTGGCCGATGACGGCACCTGCTTGTTGGGAGCCACCACCGAAAATCATGCCGATGGGCCCGGCGAAGACAATCAGGGCTACAGTGCAGAAGATGGTGGCGATGGAGGCGGTGCGCAGGCCAGATGAGAGCGTGGCGGCTACTGAGGCCTGGTCATTCCCCTGGGAGGCAGCTGACATACGGTTGAAAAGTACCGTTGCAATGGATAAGCCAATGACGCCGTGGGGTAGGGAGTAGAGCATGGAGGAATAGTTCAGGGCCTGCACACCGGGAATCTGTTGCCCTAGAGCTAGGAAATCTTCGCGGGAGCCCACCACGTCGGCAGCTATTTTAGTCAGGTAGAGGAAGGCCAAATTGGAGATGATGCCGGTAGCTAGGGTCCACCCTGCCAGGTTAGCTGCGGTGCTCAGGCCGATGCCGCGCCAGCCGAAGAGGGGCTTGAGCTTGAGGCCCACTTTTCGCAAGGGGATAAAGAGAATGAGGGCTTGCAGGGCCACACCCAGGGTTGCTGAACCGGCGAGCACCAGGGTCTGGGTGGAGGTCCAGCTCTCTAGATTGTGGAAGGGCGGGTTGGTGGTGACGTCCTGCGGGCCAAAGTAAAAGATGAAGCCTATGAGGGCGGCAATGGCTACGATGTTGTTGAGCACAGGTGCCCACATGTACCAGCCGAAGGCACCCCTGGCGTTGAGCACCTGCCCCAGTATCGTGTAGAGGCCGTAGAAGAAAATCTGGGGTAGGCACCAGAGGGCAAAAATCCAGCCGAAGTGCTGCTGCTCTGGCGTCCATTTGCTACCCATGATGGCAATAATGGGCCAAGAGAAGAGCAAAACCAGGGCGGTAATTGCGGCGATGCCGCTGACTGCTAGTGTCACTAGGCGCGAGACGTAGTCGGAGCCGCCGTCATCGTGCTTGGCTGCCTTAATGATTTGCGGTACCAGCACGGCATTAAAAATACCGCCAGCTACTAGCACGTAAATCAGGTTGGGGAGGGTGTTGGCGGTTTCAAAAATGTCGCCCACGGTGGCAGTAGCACCGAGAGCAACAGTAATGAGGAAGGTTTTAACGAAGCCGAGAACCCTCGAAACGAGCGTACCAGCGGCCATAATTGCGCTGGATAAAGCACCGGAACGTGCCACGGGAATCCTTATCTACTCAGTCAGCTAGGAGAGCTGGTGAATGATGTACTCACGGGCAATCTCAGCGATGCGCCGCTCGTTGGGGAATGAGAGTTTGCGCCCCAAATCATCAATGTTGACCCAGGCGACATCTACCGCCTCATGGTCGGGGTCGTTCTCTGTGGTCAGCTCACCACCGGTTGCAGAGAACAAGAAATGGTGAACCGTCTTATGGACGCGGTGCCCTGGCACATTGAACCAGTAGTCGATGGACCCCAGCGAAGTAATCACATCACCAGAGATACCGGTTTCTTCTTCAATTTCGCGGGCCGCCGCTACCGCCCTGGTTTCCTCCCCTTCGGGGTGACCCTTGGGCAGGCACCACTCTAGACGTCCGCCGCGGTTGACGCGGGCGATGATGGCAACAGGCAGGTTGCGGTCGTCAAAGTTGACGATGACGCCGCCTGCAGAGACCTCCTCAACCGTGGGCATGGCAGCAACGGGCATGAAAGCCCGCCTCTTGGGTGCCCGGGGAATAGGAAAAGTCATGTCTCTACCTTAACCGATAGAAAGGGGTGATGTTTTAAAAGTTGAGGGTGTAAGTGGTAACTTGTGCGGTTTGCTGGCACGATTGAAGGGTTATGGCGCATGTTTTTGATACTTCCCTTATTCACCCGGTAGCACTTGAGGCCGGCGAGCTCTTTGCCCGCGCGGGCTTTGAACTGGCCCTAGTCGGCGGGCCTGTCCGCGACCTATTTTTGGGGCAGACCTCGGTAGATTTAGACTTCACCACCAACGCCAGCCCCGATGAAACCTTGACCGTAGTGGAAGGCTGGGCTGACGCTACCTGGGAAATCGGTAAGGAATACGGCACCATCGGTATCCGTAAGGGTAATGAGATGGTTGAGATTACCACCTACCGCGCTGAAAAATATGACCCTGATTCTCGTAAACCGGTCGTTGCCTTCGGCACAGATTTGAAGGAAGACCTCTTCCGCCGCGACTTCACCATTAACTCTATGGCCCTGCGCCTGCCCTCCCTGGAACTGGTTGACCCCTTCGGTGGGCAAGAAGACCTCCGACGGGGCCTTATCTGCACACCTGGCACCCCGCAGGCCTCCTTTTCTGACGACCCGCTGCGCATGATGCGCGCTGCCCGTTTCGCCTCACGTCTAGATATTGACCTGGCCCCCGAGGTTTTTGAGGCCATGGTCGATATGGCCGACCGTATCCAGATTATTTCGGCTGAGCGTGTACGCGATGAACTGGTCAAACTGATCTGCGGCAAGGCACCGCGCCGCGGTGTTGACTTGCTGGTGGAGTCGGGGCTAGCGTCCTTTGTTCTCCCTGAGATTCCGGCCCTGAAACTGGAAGTCGATGAGCACCACCACCATAAGGACGTCTACCAGCACTCCCTGACCGTTATGGAGCAGGCGGCCGCCTTAGAAACCGGCGCGGACGGCCCTGTGCCCGGCCCCGACTTCATCCTGCGCTTTGCTGCGCTTATGCACGATATTGGCAAGCCTGCCACCCGCAAATTTGAGAGCAACGGGTCAGTGAGCTTCCTGCACCACGATGTGGTGGGGGCTAAGCTGACCAAGAAACGTATGCGCGAACTGCGCTTCGATAATGACACCATCAAGGCTGTTGCCCGCCTGGTAGAACTGCACATGCGCTTCTACGGCTACGGGGACGCCGGCTGGTCAGATTCGGCTGTGCGCCGCTACGTTCGCGATGCTGGGGCCCTGCTAGAGCGCCTGCACCGGCTCACCCGGGCGGACGTCACCACCCGCAACAGGCGCAAAGCCAACCGCATCGCCTCCGCCTACGATGATCTAGAACGCCGTATCGACGAACTTGCTGAGCAAGAAGAACTCAACTCTATCCGCCCCGATTTGGACGGCGAAGAAATCATGCAGATTCTCGGCATTAAGCCTGGCCCCCAGGTAGGCCAAGCCTACAAGTTCCTGCTCAACCTGCGCCTAGACGAAAGTGCCCTAGGTAAGGACGAAGCCACTGCCCGCCTACTGGAATGGGGCAAAGACAACCTGGCCTAGCCAGGCCAGTAACCGCCCCTCTCGCTGAGTTCTCATACCGGGGAATGGCGAAAACTCATTCCGCAGGCTGATGATTTTATTAGCCTAACCCCCTAGTGTTAAATAACGATAGCGTCACACAACAAGGGGAGACTCATGCTCGAGGTCAGAAACCTCACCAAAAACTACGGCCCCAAAATAGCCGTCAACGACATCAGCTTCACCGTACCCAACGGCAAGGTAACCGGCTTCCTTGGGCCCAACGGTGCCGGCAAATCCACCACCATGCGCATGCTAGTAGGCCTAGAAAACCCCTCCAAGGGCAGCGCCCTGGTCGATGGGCAGCCCTACCGCTGCCTCAAGAGCCCGCTAACTTCCGTTGGTACCCTCCTTGATGCTAAAGCCATGCACCCCGGGCGTAATGGGGTAGCCCACCTGCGCTCGCTGGCGCTGACCCACGGTATCCCTAAATCTCGTGTTGATGAGGTCATTGAGATGACCGGTCTGGCTGCGGTGTCGAAGAAGAAGGTTAAGGGCTTCTCCTTGGGCATGGGCCAGCGTATGGGTATTGCTGCGGCCTTGCTGGGTGACCCTCAGAACGTCATTCTTGATGAGCCTGTGAACGGTCTTGACCCTGAGGGTGTTATCTGGGTGCGTAATCTAGCTCGTTACCTGGCTTCAGAGGGGCGTGCTGTGCTGATTTCCTCCCACCTGATGAGCGAGATGTCTCAGACCGCAGATGACCTTATCGTGATTGGTCGTGGGCGTTTACTGGCTAATTGCTCCATGGAAGAGTTCTTGAAAATTGGTGATGAGAATAAGGTGCTGGTGCGTACCGACGCCCGTGATGTTTTGGCTCCGATTCTGAAGGAAGCCGGTCACACTGTCACTGCTCTTGAAACAGATGGGCTGATGGTCGAACATGCGGACGCCCGCGGCCTAGCCCGCCTGGCGCAGGCGGCCGGTGTGCTTGTGCATGAGCTGACCCCGCAAAAATCTACCCTGGAGCAGGTCTATATGAATATGACCCGCGACGATGTGGAATACACTTCGGCTAGCTTTGCTACCCCTCAGCAGAACCTTGGTGCAAGCACCTCAGATAGCACCCCGGCTCAGGCAGATGCCTCAGACTCAGAAACCCCTTGGTCCTCAACTTCAGCACAGGAGAACTAACTTATGACTACCGCACCTGTTTCTGTCGCGTCCGCGCAGGCCAACCATTCTCGTTTTGCTGAACGTAAGCTGACCTTCTGGGGCGTGCTACGTTCTGAATTTCTGAAGTTCCGCACCTTGACCACCAACTGGGTGATGACCCTGGTGCTGGCTCTGGTCATGCTGGGCATGGCCCCGCTCTATGCCCTGATGCTGAACTCTATGGCTGATAGCCCTGAGGTGATGGCTCAAGCCTCTGAGGGTATGGCTCAGACTAATGCTGGGGTTGAGTCTCTTACTAGCCTGGCCTACGCGATGGGAGGCTCTGGTGTTGATTTGGCTAATATGCTGATTGCTGCTGTAGCGGCGGTCTTCATTGGTTCTGAATATGCCACCCGGTCTATACAGACGAGCCTGACCGCTGTTCCCCGCCGTGCATCCCTCTACCTGGCCAAGCTTGTGGTCTTGAGTATCTACGGTTTTGTCATCGGCTTCATTCTTGCTGCCCTAGCCTATGCGGTCGGTTACCCTGTGCTGAACTCTACTCTGCAGGATTCCTTACCCTTTACCGATGGGCTACTGCTGAACTGGGTGGCGGTAGGTCTCTACTTCATGTTCATGGTCTGGATGGGCTACGGCTTCGGTGCCCTCTTCCGCAATAATGCTGGCGGTATTGTCATGGTGGTCTTCCTCCTCTTCATCTTGCCTATTATTGCCGCGATTTTCATGGGCCAGTTCGAGTGGGTAGCAGATGCCTACAACTACCTGCCCTCAGCCCTGGGGCGCATCATTCTCACCTATGATCTGACCCCTGATGCTGAGATTAGCTATCTTGAGGCTGGCTCCTGGTTCGCCCTGTGGGGTGCAGTCCCTGCCCTGCTGGGTTACCTGCGCTTCGCTTTTACTGATACCCGCGGCTAAAACTAACTAGCCTTTACATAAGCTATGGGCCGGTCACTCGAAGGGGTGCCCGGCCCTTTATCTATCTGTCTCATAGATTGGCTAACCCCACCTCCTGCGCCTCATTGCACCCCTTAGCTCGTAAACTAGAACCATGGTTGAGCGTAAACATGATGGTGAAAGACGACTAATCCGTGCTAGCAATACGTGGCTGGCCCGTGCTGTTGCACAGACTAAACCCGATGCTGTGCGTCAAACCGTCACCACCTCCATTGAGCGCATTAACCGGATTCCTGGCCGGGCCGCTGGCATCCTCACCCGTAAGGACGTGCAGATTGTGCGCGTCCGCCTGATTCTGACTACCCTCTTCGTTACCTTTTTAGCAATGCTGGTAGCTGCTGTAGGTAACTATTTTTCCTTGACGCGCACCCCGGAAGGCAGTGTGGAGCACTATATGAGTGCTTTAGAAAGAGGGGACTATGTTGCAGGTATCGACAGTGACGCCTACAGCAACTTTGATTACACCTATCTGACTAACTCCATTTACCGCTCAGCCCCAGGGCGGGTAGAAAAATATACGGTTACGGGCGCAACTGAAGGGCCAGACGGTCAAGCTCACGCCAGCGTCCTTGCTACTATCGACGGTCAAGACCACGAGATGATCCTGCCCTTGAGCAAGGTGCATCGAACCGGGCCCTTTAATGACACCTGGGATCTAGCTACCCCCGCCCAGTCTTATCTGACTCTTACCGCACCTGTTGCCCTTGCCGGGGTGCAGGTTAACGACCAGTCTCTGAGCTTGCCGGTGACTCGCCGTACTGAAACTGAAGCTGGTTATCAGTGGATTATTCCTACCTTGCCTGGCACCTATAATTTCACTCTGCCAGCTAGCTCCTACTACACCCTGAGCCATACTGACCACACAGTCACTGCACCCTTGCCTGGCTCAGCAGATAACCACCAAGAACTTACCCTTCAGGTGCGCCCTTCACCGCGCATGTGGAACGAAACTAATAACTTCATTACCTCCTGGTTAGAGCGTTGCGAAAGTGCCCGCAGGTTGGATGTTGCAGGCTGCCCCACCTCTACCTTGCATGGTTCAGAGTCTACTGCCACGGTCAGCAACGTCGTCTGGAAGCTTACCGACCGCCCTGCCTTCTACCTGGTGCCAGACCGCACTGACCCGCGAGTTTGGCGGGCCTCCCGCTACCGCCAAGCGACCTTTGAAGTTACCTATCTTGCCGATGGTAAAGCCCAACGAGAAGTCATCCCCTTCTATATCAATGCTGAAGTAGTCTCAGATGGGAACCAGGCCACTATTAACGTAGGTTTGGGAGGGAGCGAAGAAAGCGAAGCCCAGGTACAGCAAGCCATCAGAGAAGAAGAATCTTCCACCTCCACTCTCCAAAAATTTGTACCCTCACCCTAGCCCTAGTGTCTCAAGGCGGGAAACCATGGGCTTTTTCTTCTTGTTTGGTGCTGTGAAGAACACCGCTTTAAACCTCTAAACCCTGCCCAAACCGGCCGTCCTGCGGTAAAGTTGGTCAGGTCTGTGCTGGCGCTTGGCCAACACCTGAGACCGGCCAGACCGTACGTAATCTCCTGCTATGGAAATCCCATAGCCGCTTAGCCCAAAGGAGGGGTTTAATCATGCGTGCATACGAACTGATGGTTATCCTCAACCCCGAGGTTGAGGACAAGGCTGTAGAGCCCACCCTCACCAAGTTCCTCGAAGTTGTCACCAAAGACAACGGCACCGTTGACAACATGGACATCTGGGGCCGCCGTAAGCTCGCTTACGAAATCCAGAAGAAGTCCGAAGGCATCTACGCCGTCGTTAACTTCACCTCAACCCCCGAGACTGCTGCTGAACTGGACCGCGTTCTGAACCTGAACGAATCCGTTATGCGCACCAAGATCATCCGCCCGGAAGATCAGCAGATCTCCTCCAAGTAAATGTTTGATACGGGGCCCTGTTCACTAAAATGTCAGACCCCCGTGCAAGACTTCAAATACTTACTCTTATTACGACTGGAGGCATCACATGGCTGGCGATACCGTCATTACCGTCATCGGTAACCTGACCGGCGATCCTGAGCTTCGCTTCACCCCTAACGGTGCAGCGGTAGCTAACTTCACGATCGCTTCAACTCCCCGCAACTTCGACCGTGCATCAGGCGAATGGAAAGAAGGCGAAACCCTCTTCCTGCGCGCCAGTGTCTGGCGTGAAGCTGCCGAGAACGTCGCCGAGACCCTCAAGAAGGGCATGCGCGTTATCGCGCAGGGCCGTCTGAAGTCTCGCTCGTATGAAACCAAAGAAGGCGAACGCCGTACCAGCATGGAGCTAGAGATCGAAGAAATCGGTCCCTCACTCCGCTTCGCCTCCGCTAACGTAACCCGCAACCAGCGCTCAGGTGGCAACTTCGGTGGCGACCAGAACTTCGGTGGCGGCTACGGTAACCAACAAGGTGGCGGCTTCAACGCCGGCAACCAAGGTGGTTACAACGGCGGGGCAGGCTACGGCAACCAGGGTGGCAACTTCGGTGGTAACACCGGCGGTGCCCAGCAGGGCGGCTACAAGGCAGCCCCTGCCGCACCGGCCGCAGCCCCCCAAGCAGCTCCTGCCCAGCAGGCACCTGCTGCTGACCCTTGGGGCCAGCAGTCCGGTGGCAACTACGACTGGGGATCAGGCTCAGACGACGAACCTCCCTTCTAAACCTCGCGCAGGTATCACCTGCACAATAGACGGGAAGGGGCGCCCCGGCGTCCTTCTTTGAAACAAGACAAATATTCATCCATCCCGCGGTTTATCCCGCGGGCTCCCACCAGAAAAAGGAGCACCACGATGGCTAAGGCTGAAATCCGTAAGCCCAAACCCAAGCAGAACCCCCTGAAGGCTGCTGACGTCACCGTAATCGACTACAAGGATGTCGCACTTCTGCGTAAGTTCATCTCCGACCGCGGCAAGATCCGTGCACGTCGCGTCACCGGCGTGACTGTTCAGGAACAGCGCAAGATCGCTCAGGCAATCAAGAACGCCCGCGAAGTTGCACTGCTGCCCTACTCAGGCGCTGGCCGCTAAATCGATAGGAGAGTAGAAGAACATGGCTAAGATCATTCTTACTCAGGAAGTCACCGGCCTCGGCGCCGCTGGCGACGTCGTCACCGTTAAGGACGGCTACGCACGTAACTACCTGCTGCCCCGCGGCTTCGCAGTCACCTGGACTGTAGGCGGCGAAAAGCAGGTTGAGTCCATCCGCGCAGCACGCACTGCTCGCGCCAAGGCTAACCTTGAAGAAGCAAAGGCAACCGCAGCTGCTCTGGCAGCAAAGCCCGTTGTTGTTGCTCACAAGGCTGGCGCTGACGGCCGTCTCTTCGGCGCCGTCAAGGCTGAGCACGTTGCTGATGCTATTGAGGCATCAGGTGCAGGTTCCATTGATAAGCGCGCAATCAACCTTGGTTCCGCTATCAAGCGCACCGGCGTTTACACCGTTACCGTGCGTCTGCACGAAGACGTTGTAGCCAACGTTGAGCTGGACGTTGTAGCCGAGTAATTCCCTTGAGGATTATTCGCTAGGGTTCTAGCAGCATTAGGACGCTCCGCGCCCCCTCTGTGGGGGAGCGGGGCGTTTTTGCGTGTGCAGCTAGTGCGGTTTTCACAGGGGAGTCTGGCATGCTAGAGGGTATGGCTTTACAATCATCTACGTCTTCTGCCCGTACCCGCCACCCACAGAGCACCCAGACTCTGATTGCGGCTGCTGTGACTGAGGCTGTGGCGGTTCTGATGCTGGTATTAGCTTTTGTGGTGAACGTGGGGTCACCCTCAACGGTTCTAGCGACTTTCTTGGGGTTTATTGTTGTCTCTGTTGTAGCAGCTACCTTGGCCTTCATTTTGGCGCTGGTGGGCCTGCTGCGCTTTGCCCGGCATACAGGGTGGTTTGTCGCTATCTTGGTCTTATCTGTTCTGGCTAATCCGGTTCTTTGGGTCTTCCTGATTGGCTATTTCTCGTAGGCTGCTATGAGGGGTGGGCATATCTGACTGTTTGTTCGGGTAGCGTTCACCAGCGTCCTTCAAAATACCCAGCTTGCTCCCAGGGAACTTGGAACCCAGGCTAAGGCTTGTGCGGTTATATAGATGTAACAGCTCGAAAGGCTGGAAGAAGCGAATGTGTGTGCTTCGAAAATCGGGTAATGCTGAACCTGATTTTCTTTTACAGGTGGCGAGACCAGTATGGGGGTCTCGCCATCGGTGTTTAAAGCGTTTTTCACCCGCCCGGCGGATGCGCCACCTACTCGTTTTCTCTAGGGTAGAAGTAGGTACCCACACACGAAAGGTAGCAATGGAGCACCCCACCCAGCCCTCTCATCTACAACCACCACAGGCTCAGCCCTCGCAGTCTTCCGTCTTGCAAGCCCCGGTGGCGTCTGCCCGCTCGCGCATGCTGGTGCCCGACGTTGCCCGCGGGCTTATGCTCTGGAGCTCTTTGCGGACGCCGGGGCCTTCGTGCTCCTGCTGGTTGGCACCGCCGGGTGGCTGGTAATGGTTCTTGAAGCGGCGGGCAAGCCCGGCCCGCTAGAGGCCCTGCACCGGCGGATGTCCTATGGCAAGGGTGGGCTTCCGCAAGTGTTGGCGCCACCGGTGGGCGTCCTGCCTACTCATTCGGAACCTCATGATTCCCAGGCTGTGCACAGGGACGGTATATACGAGCTTAAGACCAAGCGTAGGCCTGGCCAGCGGTTGGATCGGGAGCAGAAGATGAATAATCGGGTGCTCAATCGTGTGCGGTCGGTGGTTGAGCTGGTGATTGCTCAGGTAAAGACCTGGTGGATTCTTCATACTGGGTTCAGGCGGCTGTTGGGGTTGTATGGGCGGGTGTTTTCTTCTGGTGTGTGGGTTGGTGTTTTTGGCTGCGGGGCACCCCTTATGAATAAGCCTCCTAAATCTTTGTTTGAGTTACCCTAAAAATTTGTTTTGTTTGATGACACCCCTGTACCCAAACTACTTCTTCTTCCAATACCCCTTAGCGTAGCCGTGCCCCTTGGGCACGCCCAGCTGTCGCCGCGCCCAGATACGTAAGGGATGGATAGACCCGGACTCGCCCGCCAACCAGGTACACACCGACCCCTCCGGCAGGGGGTAAGCCATCACGGCCTCAGCCAGCGCCCCGCGCCGGGCAGAATCCACCCAGACCACCTCAAAATGCTCAGGAGTAGCAATCACCTGCTGCGACGCCTCCCCGGGCACCTCAATAAAGGCCGCGCCCCGGGCGCTCGCGGGCAGACTCTCAATCCAGCGGGCCATACCGGGCAGGCCACTCTCGTCACCGGCCAGCAGGTAGAAGTCGTAGTCGTCGCTGATGGAATAGCCCGACTTCGCACCCAGAAAATGCGCGCTATCGCCCACGGCAACGGTACGGGCCCACGTGGTTCCAGCCCCGTGCTCGTGCAGCATGATGTTAATTTCCAGGGCCCCGGTGCGCTCATCAAAGCGCCTGACCGTGTACTTGGCGGTGGTGGTCGGCTGGCTCCATCGCGCCTTGCCTTTCTCGAAGGTCGGCGCGGGCAGCACCTCACCCTTCTTGCCGGTCACCAGGTAGACGTACTCACCCGCTAGCCCCTGGGCCTCAACCCACTTGCCGTCAGCGGGTTCGGCAACCACCCGCATGACGGTGGGTGTCAGCTGCCCCACCTCGGTCACCCGGTAGTGGGTGTAGCCGCCCCGGTACTTGCCCGACTTCATGGGCTGGGGGTAGGACGCTCCCGCCCCGCCCCGGCTGCCCCCGGCAGCTTGGGGCCGGGGTGGGCTCTGCACGGGGGAGGCCGCGAGCGCCGAACCCTGCCCGGCGGCGAGCGCTTTCTCCAGCTTCTCCACCCGCTTGAGCAGCTGCTTCTGCCCCTTCTTCAGGTACTTCACCTCAGCTTTGAGGCTCTTGAGCTGCTCCTTGGCGTCCTTGCCCTTGCTCTTTGTGCTGCCCACAGGCGTCCTTTCTCTGGCTACGACCAGCCCCTCTTGGCACTGGCCGGCTCAATCTCTAGTACTTAAGTACTCTAGCTAGAACCCATGCTACCGAGATAAAGTTAAGCCCATCACATCACCGTCGCTGTGGACACCAAAGGAGGTAGTTATGACTCTTTCCCCTGCCCCCGGCACTCCCGCCCTCAATCGAGCAGCAGGACTACTGATCTGGGGTGGAATTGGGCTTGCCCTTGCTGCCTTTATCGCTGGACTGACCTACTCCGAACCCTCCTGGGTTTTATTCAACCTTCTCCCTGCTACTTTCGGCGGAGGCATCATTGTTTTCAACCTAGGGCTTATCCTCGGTTTGGTCGCAGTCTACAGAGGCCAAGCCGGGCAGGTGCTGCGCACCGCCCTATGGCTGCCCATCTCACTGGTAGTTAGCGCTCTTCTTATTTTCTGGGTAGGGGCACTTATCGCCCAGAGCGCCACCTTCTAACCCCCCGGAGAACACAATGTCAGACAGCACCCAACCCCACGTCACCGGTTTTCACACCACCGACCCCCAACCCACAGGAGCGGCTACTACCCTCACTATCATCGGTGTCGTCCTCCTCCTGACCCCCGTAGCGCACCTGCTCGCTGTTCCCCTCGGCCTCCTAGGAGTGCCTGTCGCCAAAGACTGGGTAGAACTCAGCTACGACCCTTTCGGCGCCAATATCCTTCTTGCCATTGTGGCCTTGGCCCCCGGCTACTTCTGCCTCCTCGCAGCCCTACGCCGCGCCCCCTCCGTACCCCGCCTTTTCGCAGCAGCCACCGCTCCCACCCTGGTACTGCTCTATGCCCTCTTTGCCGCCTACTACTGCCTCACCAACGTCTAGTCTCACAGCGAAGCGATATCGCCGGGAGCGCTCGCAGGTGAGATGATAGAAGCTCACCGTTTTACTACCGAGGGGGCCGCCTTGTCTGAGAGCCAGTCTGAGTTCGTCCGCACACCGCCGCACGACGACACCGCCGAACAATCAGTGTTGGGCGGCATGATGCTCTCCAAGGACGCCATCGCCGACGTTGTCGAGGTTATCGGCGGCGGGGCAGACTTCTACAAGCCTGCCCACGAGATGATCTATGAGGCTATCATCCACCTCTACGGGCACGGCGAACCGGCCGATGCTATCACCGTGGCTGATGAGCTGACCAAGCGCGGCGAACTGAATCGCGTGGGCGGGGCCGCCTACCTGCATTCCCTGATTGCGGGCGTGCCCACCGCAGCTAACGCAGGTTTCTACGCTGAGATTGTGGCCGAGCGTGCCATGCTGCGCCGCCTGGTTGAGGCTGGCACCAAGATTGTGCAGCTGGGGTATTCAGGTGACGGCGAGGCTGAGGCCCTGGTCAATGCCGCCCAGGCCGAGATTTATGGTGTCTCTTCGAATAACACCAAGGAAGACTATGTTCCCCTCTCTGAGGCCATGAATAGCACGGTCGAAGAGATTGAGGCTAATGGTTCTCGCGATGGTGGTATCCATGGTGTGCCTACTGGATTTATTGAGTTTGATGAGCTCACCGCTGGTCTGCAGGCTGGGCAGATGATCGTGATTGCGGCGCGTCCGGCCATGGGGAAATCGACGTTTGCCCTAGACATCGCCAGGTCTGCTGCCATTAAGCACGGTATGACCACGGTGTTCTTCTCCCTGGAAATGGGCCGCAACGAAATCGCCATGAAGATTCTTTCGGCTGAGGCCGGCATCAATCTGTCAGACCTACGCAAGGGCAAGCTGGACGATGACCAGTGGGCCAAGATTGCTACCGCCATGGGCAAAATGGATTCGGCTCCGCTCTTTATTGACGATTCACCCAACATGACCCTGATGGAGATTCGCGCTAAGGCCCGCCGCCTGAAGCAGAAGAATAACCTCAAGCTGATTGTTCTGGACTACCTACAGCTGATGAGCTCGGGTAAGAAGGTTGAGTCGCGTCAGCAGGAAGTTTCGGAGTTTTCGCGTGCTCTCAAGCTGATGGCTAAGGAGCTTGAGGTTCCGGTTATTGCTTTGTCGCAGTTGAATCGTGGTTCTGAGCAACGCACTGATAAGAAGCCGCAAGTCTCGGATCTTCGTGAGTCGGGCTGTCTGACTGCTGATACTCGTGTGCTTCGCTCTGATACTGGAGCTGAAACAACGATGGGTGAGCTTTTTGAGCAGGGCGCTCAGGACGTCCCGGTATGGTCCCTGGGGGACGATATGCGTTTCGTGGAGCGGCACCTGACCCATGTCTTTTCTACGGGCGTGAAACCTGTTTATCGTCTAACGCTAGCTTCGGGTAAGACCCTGCGCGCTACCGCCAATCACCCCTTCTTTACCTACACAGGCTGGAAGGGGCTGGGTGAGCTTGCAGTGGGCGATCGTTTGGGCGTACCCCGCCATGTTAACGGGCCGTCTGCCCGGACGCACTGGAGCGACGAGCAGGTCATTTTGCTGGCTCACATGATTGGTGACGGATCTGCTTTAGCTCGACAGCCAATTCGTTATGCATCTATTGACGAAGAGAACCTCTCTATAGTTGCTGAATCTGCATACAAGCAGTTCGGAATTGAAAGCGTCAGGGATACTCACGAAGTAGCGCGTTGCACTTCTTTGCGACTGCGCTCGCCGGAGAAGCTAACCCACGGTAAGCGGAATCCGCTCGCTGCATGGCTCGATGATTTAGGTCTTTTCGATAAGCGGTCGTGGGAAAAATTTATTCCAGATCAGGTTTTTGCCCTGCCTAAACAGCAGATTGCCCTCTTTATCAGACATCTATGGGCAACTGACGGCTCTGTTACCGTAAATAAGAACGGGCGTTCAGGACGTATCTACTACGCCTCAACTTCTCGTGTCATACTGGACCAGCTGTCTCTTCTGCTTCTGCGTTTTGGTATTAACACTCGTGTCCGCGGTACCACCATTAAGGGCGAGTATCGTCAGGGGTACAGTCTCGATATCTCCGGACGCGATGAACAGCTCCGCTTCTTGCATGAAATCTCTGTTTACGGGGAACGCGCTAAGAGTTGCGAGAAACTGCTTGCGGCAATTACTGCTGAAGGCGTTCGCTCTAACACCAACGTTGATACTGCTCCGGTGCAGGTGTGGAACGATGTTAAGAAAATCCTGTCTGAGAAGGGAATGACGCATCGTGAATTCCAAGCTGCCATGGGTTCAAAGTATTGTGGTTCGGCCTACTATAAAAGCGCACCGTCCCGCTCTCGTTTAGCAAAGGTAGCTAGCGTCCTTGATGCCGCTGAGCTCGACATGCTTGCAGTCAATGACCTTTTCTGGGACACCGTCACTTCTATCGAGTACGAGGGGGAAGAAGAGGTTTTCGACGCCACTGTGCTAGGGAACCACAACTTCATCGCCAACGGCATCACCGTTCATAACTCTATTGAACAGGATGCTGACATGGTCATTCTCTTGCACCGTGAGGATTACTACGAGAAGGAATCAACCCGCGCAGGCGAGGCGGACGTCATTGTCGCTAAGCACCGTAATGGCCCTACTAAGACTATTGCGGTTGCCTTCCAGGGGCATTATTCACGGTTTGCCAACATGGTGCACGATTCGTACACTGGCACCGAAACTTTCTAGCCCCACCTGGTGTAAGCGCCCAGGAGCTTTGCTGTCGTGTTAGAACAGCCCGTCAAATAGCGGTAGTTGCTCCTGGGTGCTTTGTTTTTTCGGGGCGGGCTGGGTTTTGCGCGGCTGTTGGGTTCTCTCAAGGTAGCTTTGAATAGCAGGTGCGGTGCGTTCAACCAGTTCGTCGGGGCTGAGGGCAGCAAGGTGGGGCAGGGGTAGCAGGTAGCGCCCTACCGCTACCCCTAAGAGGTGGGTGCTGAGAAGTTCAGCGGACGCCTGATCGAGATTGGTTAGTAGGGGGCTGGTGCAGCTTTGGGTGAGGTGCCGTGCCAGTGTTTCTTTGATGGCGGGGTTTCCTTCAGATGTGGCGAGGGCTGATCGTACTAGCCCTGCAAGTAGGGGGCCGGTATCTTCTGATTCCCACATCTGCAGGTAGGCTCTTACTACTGCTGCACCCTGACTTTCTGTTTTTTGCCCTGATGGTGGGGAGAGTGGGCAGTTACTTATGTTATCGAGTAGGGCTGTGAAGAGGGCTTCTTTGGAGCCGAAGAAATGTCGGATGAGAGCGGGGTCGACCTGTGCTTGTGCGGCGATAGCTCGCACGGAGGTGCCCTCGAATCCGTGCTCAGCGAAGAGTGCGGTAGCTGCCTGCAGAATGTCCTTGCGTGAGCGGGTGCCGCCGCTGCGTCGTCCGCGGGGTGTTGTGGGGGTGTGAGTGTTCTGAGCTGCCATGCTTTTAGTCTAACCCCTTAATTCCTCACCTGTAGATTTAATTCTTCAACTGTAGAGTAATATCCTCACCTGTTGAATTATGTAGGGTGGAACAAGAAAGGTACCCAGCACCCGTCAGCTTCATCACCGGAAAGAGCCCCCATGAACTTTCCAGCCCTTTATGAAACCTTCATCGCAGTGTCTAACCCCGCCCAGGCTGTGCCGATGGCCGCCTATATGCGCAACCAATTTCTCTTTCTGGGCATCAAAACCCCACAACGCCGAGAACTGCTTAAATCCTTCCTTGCCCAGGCCCGCACCGAAGCTAAAACTCAAGGAATCGACCGTGGCTTTGTTGAGGCCTGCTGGCAGGCCCCTGAGCGCGAGTTCCAGTACGCCAACTTTTGGGTTCGCCGGGTCGCTATCGGCCACCAGCGCCCCCGCAAGGCCGCAACTGACACCGCCCTACTCGAAAAAATCATTACCCTCAACTTTGGTTCGCAAGAGTTCTTTATTAATAAGGCCATTGGGTGGGCCTTGCGTGAATACTCTAAAACTGACCCTGACTGGGTGGCTGACTTTATGGCCCGTCATGGCGCTCGCATGGCCCCTTTGAGTGTGCGTGAGGGGTCGAAGCGCCTGGGGTAGAGCTAGCTCTACCTATCCGCTGGGGTGTGGGTGGGGTAAGAGTAGAGTCGGCCCCACTGCATACGGGTATGGGGCGCGGAAGAATAGAAGTATGACAAGCACTGATTACACCCTGCATGATGCCGCACCTGCCGCCCCTGCGGCAGGGAGTAACTCACCGGCGTCCTTTGATACTGATTCTGACCATCAGCCCACCCAGAATTTGTGGCGCCGCATGGCTAACCCTCTATATTTTTACTGCTGGCCCCTGGATTGCGCTTGCTGTTCTGCTTGCCCAGGGTGTTATTGCCTCTTTGGTGATGGGTCTGACCGCTTCCCTCATTGGTATTGTGGCCCTGCCTTTTGTTGCTATTGCCTTTGGTCTTTATGAGCGTTGGCGTCTGGCTAAGACCGGTCATGGTGCTGTAGCTAATGGCCACGTCGATTACCCTAACGCCAGTTTTTGGGAGGGTGCCCTCTTCCGTCTTAAAGAGATTGCTACCTGGCGTGAGGTTGGGTCCTTGGCTCTGACGATCTTGTGGGGTTCTCTTGCTGGCATGATTCTTGTGGCTGAGGTGAGCCTGCTGGGCGTGCTTACTGGCCTTAGCTATTACACCGGCGTGGGTAACAGGCTCTACCTTGACTGGCAGCACCTTTCCCTTTACTCCCAGTGGGAGCTGGACTACTACATGAGCCGGGAGATTCTTCCTTCGACTGGTCAGATCTTTGAGATTATGCCCCAGTACTGGTGGGTATTCCTGGTAGCTATTCCCGTGCTGCTCATTATCTTTGCCTACCTCAATGGTCTGTTGGCTGCTGCTGGTGCTAGCCTTTCCAAGCTGATTCTTTCCTCTCGCCCTGAGGAGCAGGAGCGCGAGTTGGCTCGTCTGACTGCTTCACGCGCCAAGATTGTTGATGCCTTTGAGGGGGAGCGTCGCCGTATCGAACGTAACCTGCATGATGGTGTCCAGCAGGAGCTGGTCAATCTTAACCTGCGTCTTGGCCTGGCTGAGATGGAAGGTAAGAATCTGGTTGCTGATAGTCAGGACGCTCGTGCGGCAGCTTTGCTCAATCATGTGACTGAGGCTCGTGCCCAGCTTTCTCACGCCCAGCAGACCTTGCGCGATACTGTCCGGGGTATCTACCCGGCTGTTCTTGAAGATCACGGCCTGAAGGCTGCCCTGGAGGAGCTAGTGCGTCATAGCGTCCTTCCTATTCACTTGACCTATGATGCTCCGGATCGTCTGCCGCGTGATCTTGAACGGACTACCTATTACACGGTCAATGAGGCGCTGACCAATACTCTCAAACATGCCCAGGCCCAGTTCCTTTCTCTGTCGATTTTTGTTGCTGGGGATTCTCTGGTGGCTACTATCGAAGATAACGGTGTCGGTGGTGCTGATGCTGCTGGTGGCACCGGTCTGGCTGGCCTGATGGAGCGCGCTGCTGCCCTGGGTGGCACCGTTCAGGTGGATTCCCCAGTAGGTGGCCCTACCCGCTTGACTCTGGTTCTGCCTCTACCCAAGGGTTCTGCAACCCTGTAGCGTTTCACGTGAAACATTGTCTTGAAAGGTGCCCCATGCGCATTATCCTCGCCGAAGATTCCGCCCTGCTCCGTCAGGGGTTGACCATGGTGTTAGGAGCGCTGGGGCAATCTGTGCTTGCAGAGGTTGAGGACGCCCCCGCCCTGCTCACCGCCGTCGATGCGGCTATGGCGGGGGAGGGGGTTGATGCTGTTATCACCGATGTGCGCATGCCACCGACCCATACCTCTGACGGGCTCAAGGCCGCTTTAGAGTTGCGCGAGACCTACCCCGGCCTACCTATTGTGGTGCTTTCTCAGTACATCACCACAGCCTACGCCCGTGAACTTTTTGCCCGCTCGGCGGCAGGGCTGGGCTACCTGCTAAAAGATAGGGTGGGAGATATCGAAGAGTTCGCTCGCGCCCTCGATACCGTGGTGGCAGGTGGCACCATTATTGACCCGGACGTCGTGCAGCACCTCTTAGGGGGAACCTCGTCTCGGGAGCAGACCGCCGAGCCCGCCCAGGAAAGGGCGGTAGCTACTTCCGGTACGGACGCCGCCACCCCCTCTTGCTTACCTGAAGCAGACAGTACCAGCAGTTCCTTAGTCTCTCGCCCAGGTATGAGAGCTGGCCATCTTGCTGAGGGCAAGCTGGCCCGGCTCTCCCCGCGTGAACTAGAAATCCTGCGGCTTATGGCCCAGGGCCGATCAAATGCAGAGATTGAGGCCGAGCTCTTTATCTCTTCGGCCACTGTGGCTAAACATGTGGGCAATATTTTCGACAAGCTGGATTTACCAGCTGATACCGGCAACCGCCGCGTCCGCGCTGTTCTAGCTTTCCTAGAAGGCTAGCTGCACTTCTCTTTCATCGTCTTACTCCTGAATCATGGCCTGTGCTAGTACCTCTAGGCCGCGGTGGGCCTGTTCTGTGCTGGGTGAGAGATTAGAAATCATCAGCTCATCTGCCTGTACTGAGTTAGCGAAACGGGTGAGGTAGTCACCCACTTGCTCCGAGGTGCCCACTGCGGTGTAGCGCAGCATATCTAGAATCTGCTGGCCCTGGGGAGAGGCGACCAGCATATCTAGCTCATCATCGGTTAGGTGGTGGTCATCCATGCGCATCATGGATTTGACCCGTTGCCGATGGGCAATGACCTCTTGGGCGCGGGCGTCCTCTTCTGTATCGGAGGCAATGACGTTGGCAGCGGCGATTACATAGGGCTGTTCTAGCTGCTCTGAGGGGGTGAAGCGTTGGCGGTAAACAGCGATGGCCTCTTCTAGGTGTGTGGGTGCGAAGTGGGAGGCAAAGGCGTAGGGCAAGCCCAGGGCACCTGCTAGAGAGGCACCAAAGAGGGAGGACCCCAGAATATAGAGGGGCACATTGGTACCTGCCCCTGGGTTTGCTTGCACTCCGGGCACCCGGGTATTTCCGCTCAGATAACCTGCTAGCTCCTGGACGTCTTGGGGGAAGTTCTCTGCATCCTGTGGGTCTCGGCGCAGAGCAGCTAGGGTGCGCATGTCGGTGCCTGGTGCTCGGCCCAGGCCTAAGTCGATGCGGTCCGGGTATAGCTCGGCTAGGGTGCCGAACTGTTCTGCGACGGTAAGAGGGGAATGGTTGGGGAGCATGACGCCGCCTGCCCCTAGGCGGATGGTTGAAGTGTGGGCACCTATATGGGCGATGAGGACTGCTGGAGCTGCTGATGCAATGCGCTGCATATTGTGGTGCTCTGCGTACCAGATACGTTTGTAGCCTAGTTTTTCTGCGTGCTGGGCTAGGGCTACGGAGCGTTTGAAGCTGTCTGCGGGGCGCTCGCCGGGAAAGATGAGGGCAAAGTCGAGCAGGGAGAGGGCTGGCATAGGGGTGCCTTTCTATATATAGGGGTCTCTATATCTGGTGCAACGGGTAGCAGGACCCCAATATTCCTTGAATAAGGGGTGTTTTGGGGTGCTTATGAAGGTTTTTAAAAGATTTTTAGGTGTAGTGGGTCATAGATGTGAGCCATAGATGTGCCTCACTTGGAGCTTGTGACTAGGAGAAACGATAGCTTTAGGTGTGGTTTATGGGGGTAAAAAGGGGTGTTTGGACGCGTGTGAGTGGATTTTGGGGTCTTTTTCGACTTGCCAAGCGTTTTGAACCTGCGTAAAGTATTACCAGTCGCCACGGCACAGGGGAAACCCACCCAGCGACAAAACAACTAGTCACATAGCGAATTCAGGCCACAGCCGGAACCAAGAAAACCCACTCACACGAGTGAGATTTTGAGGTAACACACCAGCCAAAAGCCACTGTGAGACACAACACGGAACACCGAGTTGACACACAGAAAAGAAACGCGATAGACTAAATGAGTTGCCCAAACGGGTAACACACAAACATGAGAATGACCGATACGAAACACCGGCCAGTGAAACA
>NZ_JBPPTR010000003.1:0-174789 GCF_053544215.1 Rothia sp. 88186D007BW
GATATTGGTCGGGATCAGACCTACCGACTCATGAAAATAGCCGGTGTTGCTGGTGCTCATCGGGGTCGTAAACCTATGACCACCAGAGCGGCCACAGTGATTGATGACCGTCCTGATTTGGTTCAGCGTAACTTTACCGCTGATGCGCCTAACCGCCTTTGGGTAGCAGATTTTACCTATGTCAGAACCTATTCAGGTTTCTGCTATACGGCCTTCATTACTGATGTGTTTTCCCGGAAGGTTGTGGGTTGGGGTGTTTCTTCGACCATGCATACTCTGGGGATGCCTTTGACGGCGTTGAAGCAGGCGCTTTTTGAAGCGAAGAAGGGTGGCTCTGATCTAACGCAGATTGTGCATCATTCTGACCGTGGTTCGCAGTATATTGCGCAGGATTACACTGCTGGTTTGAAAGAACTAGGAGTGCAGTTATCAGTCGGTTCTACTGGTGATTCGTATGATAATGCTCTGGCTGAGAGTGTGAATGGTGCTTATAAGGCTGAGCTGGTGAGGAATCGCCTTTTTGCTTCAGTTGGTCAGTTGGAGGTTGAGACTGCGTCTTGGGTTGCTTGGTGGAATGCTGGTCGGTTGCATCAGAGTCTTGGTTATCGGACTCCGCAGGAGGTGGTTGATGGTGCTTTAGTGGTCTTATAATTGTCGGAACTAAAGCCAGTACATATCAGGCTGTTAGTAGCGTGGTGAATCGCTGGTTGGATAGCTCTGTTGTAGGCTGGTGCTACAACGGTCTTTTCGGTTGGTGTGGAGGTTATTTGGTTGAAAATTTAACTTTTATTTTGCTCTGTGGTGGATCTATAGTCTCTTGGTGAGTATGAGATGACCTACTTTTGAATAGAATTCAATTCCAGTAGATCATCTATAATGAAATAGTTGCCAAGCGGATAGGCCAAATTATTAAACTGCTATAATTATAGTACCTGAGATATATTTATCGAAATGAAAGGATTAATTTTAATGAATATTTATAAATATGTTATTAGTCTAGAAGGTTCAAGTAGAATTGATGGATTTAAAAAGCAAAAAGGGGCTGAAAACTTCAAAATATTTGATGCAATAGATGGGAAGTATTATAGTGGACAAGATTTTAATAGAAATGGTTTTAGAAATCTCTATGGATTTGATGCATCAGATCCCGTCGTTGGGTGTGCTGTAAGCCATTATTTGGTGATGAGGGATTTTGTTTTAAATTCTAGTGATGACTCCGATCTGCTCTTAGTTGCCGAGGATGATGCAATATTTTCAAAAAACTTTGAGGAGGTAGTTGAAGGGGTTGTCAAAGATATCTCAGGCTTGCAGGTGGCGCTTTTGGCTACACCTTTTAGTTCAGCTGATAAAAAGAATTTCTTTAGTGATGATGAGTATTGGTTTCAGCAATCTCTGATAGGGAAAAAATATTTAAATAAATACAAGTTGGCAAGATATGATGGGACTGTCTGGGGTACGGGTCTATATGTTATGACCCGTGATGCTGTTTGTAATTATATAAAGTTCGTTGAAAGATGTTCCGGAATTCATTGGGTTGCGGACGCATGGGATTATTTTAAAGATCCTGCTAATTTGGATATCCTTGTTGTGAAGCCATCTCTTGCTTCATGGGTGGGAGATAGTGGTATTCAAGCACATGGTTTTATTGAGAAAAATGGGTATTCAAATACAAAAATCGGAAAAATAAAAGAATTGGTTGGGCTGCGCACGCGGTGTAAGCGTGCACGTTCGGTTGTTGCTGCTACTTTATATAATTTATACAAAATCTTAACTTACCCCAGGTAGTCTTCAAAAACTCTAAATGAGCATAAAAGTGAATGAAATCGCGTAGCGTTGAGGGGCTAAAGAGAGGCTTATTCATAAGGGGTGCCCAGCAGCGTTTTCACGCCAACTAGAAACAAACATCTCTACGAAGAATCAGGTAAATAATGGATGAGGCAAACAAGGTCGGGACGCTGACTCTTGCAGATCGGCTGAGCACAAACAATAACGCGTTGAATTTTGTACGCCTTGTGCTAGCTACTCTAGTTATCTTTGGGCATGCATTCCTACTGGGAGATTTTGAGCCATTAGTTATTGGCTCCTTTGCTTTGGGTGCGTGGCACGGTACGGCTGTTGAGTGCTTTTTTGTTGCTTCTGGATACCTTATTCTTGCTTCAGGTATGAGAATGAGAGCAAAACCATTTTTATGGAGACGCTTCCTTAGAATTTATCCCGGATATCTTATAGCGCTACTAGCTACAGCTTTTATATTTTCTCCTCTTGGAAAAGTCTTCGGGGCTGAATGGAAACTGTCAGAAGCACTATACTTCTTCTTCAAATCACTAACTCTCAAATCGGGTGATTTGCCTGTCAACGCAGATGTTCCCTTTGCGGTTACGTGGAATGGTTCGTTGTGGACCCTCTTCTACGAGGCTCTTGCCTATGTGGGGGTGTGTCTCTTTGTGATGGTTCCATGGGTTCGTAAACATCTGAAACCAGCGGTAATAGTGCTAGCTACTCTGATGGTTTTGATTTCCTTATTTATTCCTTCCTCTGTCTACACTTTCTTTCCGGGGCCGCTAGAAGTTATTATCGCGAACGGTGTGAGGCTCTGGACCTTTTTTGCGGTAGGTATGCTGTTTTATGTCTTCGCTGATAAAATCCCTGCAAGCTTACCTTTAGCTGTTGTTGCATGCTTAGTTACACTCTCCTTGGTATCGACGTCCCATAATATTTGGGGCAGCATTATCATTTTTGTTGCAATGCCCTATATGGTTCTAGCGTTGGGAGCAACACTGCCTACTCGCATTGGCACTCGAAATGATATTTCATACGGGATATATGTATATGCTTTCCCTGTTCAACAGCTACTTGTATTAGCCGGAATTACGCAGTATGGGTGGTTTTTTACTGCTTTTTCTTGTTTTGCTCTTACCTTACCGCTAGCTTTCTTGTCATGGCATTTCATTGAGAAACCAGCCATGCGGTTTAAACGGTTAGTGCCGACAGGGCTAGGGAGTTACACAGAAAAGATTGCATAAGCCGGTGTATACCGCTTTGGGGACCCCTCTGAGTATCCAAAGCCCACCCTAACTACCAATTCCGCCCCGCAGGGAATAGGCTAGAAAAACATGCCGTTATACCAGGCGTACCCAACGGAAAGGCAAAAACAGTGGCCAGTAGCTACAGCACTCCAGCCGGAGCAGAGCTCACCAACGAACTCGTCACCGACCTACGCAAGGACTACCCCATCCTCAGCCGCGAGGTCAACGGCCACCCCCTGGCCTACCTCGACACCGGAGCCACCAGCCAAAACCCCCTCCAGGTACTCGATGCCGAACGTAACTACTACCTCGGAGCGAACTCAGCCGTCCACCGCGGTGCCCACACCCTCGCCGTTGACGCTACCGACGCCTTCGAAGACGCCCGCCGCACCGTCGCCTCCTTCATCGGCGCCGCCGAAAACGAGCTGGTCTGGACCTCCAATGCCACCGAAGCCCTCAACCTGCTCACCTACTCCTTCGGCAACGCGTCCGCCGGAATCGGCGGGGACGCCGCTGCCCGCTTCGCGCTGGCAGAGGGCGACGAAATCGTCACCACCGAGCAGGAACACCACGCCAACGTCATTCCCTGGCAGATTCTGGCAGCCCGTACCGGCGCCACCCTACGCTACATCCCCGTTACCGATGAGGGCCTCATCGACTACGAGGCAGCCGAATCCATCGTCACCGACCGCACCCGCATCCTTGCCTTCACCCATGTCTCAAACGTAGCGGGCTCTATCACCGACGTGGACTTCATGGTCACCCTGGCTAAGAAGGTCGGAGCTCTGACGGTGCTGGACGCCTGCCAATCAGTGCCCCACATGCCCGTCGACGTGAAAAAACTCGGCGTAGACTTCGCAGCTTTCTCAGCCCACAAGATGTTAGCCCCCACCGGTATCGGTGCCCTCTACGGCCGTAACGAGCTGCTTGCAGCCATGCCCCCCTTCCTCACCGGTGGCTCCATGATTACCAAGGTCACCATGACCGAAGCGGAATGGATGCCTGCCCCCATCAAATTCGAGGCAGGCACCCAGCGGGTCTCCCAGGCCGTCGCCTGGGCCGAAGCCGTGCGCTACCTGCAGCACCTGGGCATGGATCAGGTTCACGCCTGGGAATCCAAGCTAGGGCAGCTCCTGGCAGAGGGCGTCAGCTCAATCCCCGGCGTCCGCCTCATCGGCCCGGCAACAGGGCAGCCCCGTGCCGGCCTGACCGCCGTTCACGTCGATGGTGTGCACCCCCACGACGTCGGCCAGCTGCTCGACGAAAAAGGCATCGCCGTGCGCGTAGGCCACCACTGCGCCCAGCCCCTGCACCGGGCACTCGGCATCACTGCATCAACCCGAGCCAGCGCCTACATCTACAACACCACCGACGAGGTAGAGCGCTTCATCGAAGAACTCGCCAAGGTACGCAGCTACTTCGGCTACACCGACTAAAGATAAGCGCAACTAGCCCCCCCACCGTGAAAGAAGGACACCGACTATGAGCGGTCTTGAACAGCTCTACCAGCAGATCATTCTCGAACACTCCAAACAGCGCTCCGGTGAGGGACTCATCGACCCCGCCGACGGAACCCGGGCCGCAACCAACCACCAGTACAACCCCACCTGCGGCGACGAAATCAACCTGCGCGTTACCCTCAAAGACGGTGAGAACACCATCGACACTATCTCCTGGGAAGGCGACGGCTGCTCCATTTCCATGGCAGCTGCCTCCGTACTCTCAGAGATGGCCCCCGGCATGAGCACCCAGGAATTTCAGCAGCTTGTCGACGACTTCCGTGAGATGCTCCGCTCCCGCGGTCAAATCGAACCCGATGAAGAAGTTCTGGGCGATGCAGCAGCTTTCGCCGGTGTCTCCAAGTTCGTAGCCCGCGTGAAATGCGCCATGCTCTCCTGGGTCGCAGCCGAAGAAGCCACCAAGGAAGCAGCAGCTGCCTAACCCGGCATAAAATCCTAGCTCAGCTCAAAGCCCCAGCTCAGCGCACAGAACCCACCCCAAAGTGTCCGCCCCTGTCGGGCTGTAGCGGGGTGGGTTTTGTTACCCCAACCACGCCCTGACCTGGGCTGTCCCCCAAAGTGCCCCCGGTATCGTCCTTACCTTGCTCCCCACCTTAACGTAGGGTTAAGTGGAGAAACACACCTGTACTAGCGCGTTCGCACCGCGCCCACACGCACACTCTGGGGGACCCATGAACATTGGCTATGCCGCCGGCGCCTTCGACCTTTTCCACGTTGGCCACCTCAACATCCTGCGCCAGGCCAAGAAAAACTGCGACTACCTTATCGCCGGGGTAGTCTCCGACGAGATGCTCGAACTTACCAAGGGCCGCAAGCCCATCGTGCCGCTGGCCGAGCGCATGGAAATCGTCTCCCACATCGACTTTGTGGACGAAGTCCGCGCTGAAACCGTGGTCGACAAGCTCGAAACCTGGGAACAGGTACGCTTCAACACATTCTTCAAGGGCGACGACTGGAAGGGCACCCAGCGCGGCATCGACCTGGAAAACCGCTTCGCTGAGGTCGGCGTGCAGGTAGTCTACTTCCCCTACACCGCCCATACCTCCAGCACCAAGCTGCGGGCAGCACTTGAAGCGCTCAACACCCCTGTCGCCGCTGCTGCGTAACTGCTTCCTGCCCTAGAGCAAAGCCCAGACATAATGAAGGACGCCCCGCCCTCCTTCCCCTTGAAAGGGGAGTGGAGGGCGGGGCGTCCTCGGTATCTACGGGCTCTTAGTAGTTAGCCTTGATGTACTCTTCGGCGCTGGTGCCCAGGGCTGAGAAGACGCGGCCAATCTGGGGCTCAGCTGCTGCAGCAATCTTCTTACCAACCAGGGGAATGGAGCACTTGACCTCACCGTCGACCTTAACCTCGGTGGTCTCACCGGCGGGGGTCAGGGTCTGGGTTGCGTTACCGGTAACGGGGATACCCTTGACGGTTACCTCAGACACCACAGTGCGGGAGCCGTCAGCCGCAGGAGCCGACACCCGGTCAACCTGAGAAACAGTCACACCGTTGGATACGCCGGGGAGCTTCTTCGCCATATCGGGAATACGGTCAGCGGGGATAGCGCGCACGGTGGTGGCGGTAAAGGCACCGGCGGGGTCACCATCAACAGAGAAGGACTCGAAGGAGATACGGACCTTTTCGCTGGCGAAGCGAGCGAAGTTCTCGTCAGCAAAGGCGCGGATGACGTTGTCGATAGAAGCGTTGATGGTGGTTGAACTCTGAACAGCCATGGGCTCTCTCTTTCAGGGGCGGTGATAAAGGTGTCGTGCCCTATTCTACGGGGTGTGCTTGAGGGCGCGAAAGCGCGGAGCAGCCTTGCTTACTGAGAGCGGAATCCGGCAATAATCTGGGCGGTTCGGCGGATGAAACCGCTGTTATAGGCTGTGCCCAGGGCTTCTAGCTCGGCTGAGAGGTTATCTGAGGCCTGGTCACTACCGGGCACCCGGTAGGTGCCCCGGAGCGAACCGGGGTCGGCAAAGGCCGCGTCCAGCTTGTTTCGCAGGTCTTCGGGGCTGGTAACAACGATAGCCTCACCGTGGGTTTCCATAACCCGGGAGAACTCGACCTGGTGGTTATCAACGACTTCATCGAGCTCAGCCACACGCGGTACAGCAAGCGGGATAGCCCCGACCTCACGGGCATCGAGAATCGACCCCGGGCCACCCTGAACCAGCACTACTTTGGCAGCCCGGTAAAGATCAAGCAGGTCGGCCCGGGGCATGCGTTCGACGGCGTCCGCATGCTGGGGAGGCGCGGTGAAACCGTGCTGCACCAGTGCCGTGACCTCTGGGCGATCTGCCAGGTAGGAATCAACCCACTGAATCAGCCGGTCAAAGTGGTGATGGTCGGTGCCCAGAGACACCACTAGATCGTAAGCCTTAGCCTGGGCGGCATCCGGGCGCGGGTTTTCTGTCACGGCAGCCTCCTAGAGAATATGGCCGATATTGACGGCTTCGGGGAAGGTTTTCTTCTGCTCATCCCACTGCACCACAAAGAGGTCGCTCATGGGGTAGCACATGCGGCCGGTGAGGGTGGGCATGGTAATGCGGTCATAGGCCTCGATAAAAACGGTCTTGATGCCCAGCAGCTTAGCAATGATAAAGAAGGGCACAGCGACCGCGGCTCCGGTGGAGACCACCGCATCAGGCCGCTCCTTACGGAGCACCCGCCAGGCTACCCCGATATTGCGAATAGCGTTGGGAATGTTGCGGGTGGTGGGGAAGTGCACCCAGTAGGTGCGCTCGCCCTCTAGAGCAGCTTTGACTTCGGGCAGCTCGAAGGTGGCCCAGGCACGGTCGTGTTCTTTCCAGAATTTATCGAGGGCAATGAGCTGGGCCAGGTGGCCGCCAGCGCTTGCGGTGAGGAGTACTTTCATGGCTGCTTATTTCTGGGTGGGTGCGTCGAAGTAGACGGGGATGACCTTGGTGGAGCTGGCCGGGGTGAGCTCGTCGAAGAGTCGCTGGGCGCTCTTGACGGTGCTCTTTGAGGTAAAGGGCAGCAGCAGCACGCGGGTATGGTCGGCGGCCAACAGGACCTTTGAGGTCGAGGCAGACGCGGGGGCATCGATGATGACGGGGGAGTTCTGCTTGATGTGGTCCTTGAGGTTCTCCAGGCCCAGGGCGTTGAAAGTAGCGGCGTCGGCGATGCTGTAGTTGCTATCGGTGAGGACACCGGTGAGCAGGGAAGTCAGCGAGGCTGCTGCGCGGGGGGTGGGGGAGAAGATGGTGATGCCGCGCAGATCGGCGTTCTTGAGGCGCCCGTCTGCTACGCCGATACGGCGTAACAGCTGGGTTGCTGATTCGGTTTCGGCACCGCGGGCAATGATGGAGACGGGAGCCCCTGAGATTTCTGAGAGGCGCTCTGAGTAGCCCAGGGTGCGGTTGGTGCGGTCTACAACGTAGGCTGCGAAGATACCGATGAGCAGACCCATGGCGCCACCGATGAAGATGGTCTGGGCCAGGCTAAAGTTTGAGGGGGCGTCGGGCACTTGGGCCTCTGAAATGATGGTGCCGCTGTCGGTAGAAGTTGCTTCTAGGGTCAGAATTGCCTGGTCAACGAGGGCCTTATCCATACCGTTAGAGACAGCGTCGATGTTCTCTCGGGTCTCTTCTCGGCTGGCACGCAGGGTATCTGATCGATGGGCCAGGTAGGCGCGGGCAACGGTGTTGGCGATATCTGCTGCCTCGTTGGGGTCCTTGGCATTGACGATGATATCGAGGATAGTGCTATTGGAGTGCCCCGCTGCGGTGACCTGGTCTTTAAGGTCGGCTACGTCCATACCCAGCTCGTCGGCTGCGGCCTGCAGAACCACCCGGGAGGAGGCGATGGCTTCTTCGGTGTCCATGTCGATGGAGTTGAGGGCAGCACGCAGGCCACTGGCGCCGGCGCTGGGCTGGGTGACGTTGATGACGGCCTTGGACTCATAAGAGTGGGGCAGGGCTAGGCCGGCGACTGCACCCAGGGCAGCGAAGATGAGGGCGCTGATGAGTACAACGATTTTGTGACGCAGGATACGGCGGACGGCGGCCCCCAGCGAAATGGGGGTAGCCTGCTGGTCGTTGGCTCTGGCTCGTGAGGAGCGTTCCATGTGTGTTCCTTCCCTAGGAGTGTATGGGCCTAGCGGCGAAGTTTGCGAGTGATTGATGTGACGAGAGATTCAAGGCCGATTGCTCGGCGGAAGCGGTAGATGAGGACTAAGTAGAGGGGGACAAGGAGTAGCGCGTAGACGGCTAGAGCTACGAGGCTCTGCCCCCAGAGGGTAATAATCGCGGCTGCCCCCACGCCCGGCGTCAAGGCCGCTAGAGCCATGACCGGTAAAATTTCGCCAGGGCGCGGGCGAATACCCAGTTTGCCGTAGACCTGGGCGGTAGCAAGGCCACAGTCGGTGAGGACGGCTGCCGCCCAGGCTGTTGCTGCCCCGGCAAGCCCCCAGAGAGGGATGAGCGTTAGGTTCAGCACAAGGGCTACCAGCAAAGCTGAAAGCTTGTTGTAGAGCTGCCAGCGGGCGCGTCCGCTCATCAGCAGTACCGACTGCACGCCGCCTGCCGCCATCTGCACCAGCATCGCCGCGCCGATGATATAGAAGAGCGGGGCGCCAGCGGTAAAACCTTCACCGAAGAAACCCAGTAAGACCGGCCCAAAGGTGGCAAGCGTAATGAAGAAGGGCCATCCGACAGCAATCAGAATACGGGTAGCGGAGACAAAAATCTGGCGGGCCCGGGGCTGGTCGCCGGTAGCGATAGCTGCTGAGATATCGGGGCCGGTGACCACCCGGGCGGTGTGTTCAACCATAGCGCCCACCCGAACACAGCGATTGACGGCACCGTAAATACCGCTAGCAGCGGGCCCCAAGAAGAGGCCGATGAGCAGCACATCAACCCACTCCAGTACCGCTTCGACCATGGCAGAGACACCGCGAGCCGAGCTAAAAGCCCAGAACGAACGGGCCGACTCGGGGGCTGCCACAGCGCTAGTGGGAACCTGCTCGACCGCAAGATGACGAGCCTGGTAACTGGGCACGTCCTCCTGCTGGGGCATATATTTCCGCACCCAGAGCGCTGCCACCACAAAAACCACCAGAAGGGGCACAGCCCAGGCAAGCGCCAGGTAGGCGATAGCTCCCGAGAAGGCCACCGCCAGTAAGACCGCGCCGATACGTAGGGTCGGCAGCAGGGCAGACTGCAAGAAGGTGAACTCAACCGTGTGCCCCAGCCCGCGCAGGGCACCGAAACACAGGGTCATCCAGGCTGCCACCACCACAAAGGGGGCTGACACGAGAACTGCGGCGCGGACGTCCGCCCCCAGGCCCGGGGTCACAGCCGGTAGCGCACAGAGCAGGGCAGCGGCAGCTAATACCAGAGCGATAACAGTGGCCGGACCGAAAGCAAAACGCATGAGCTGAGGCAGGCTAGAGTAGCGCCCCACGGCGCGTTGGGCGCTCATGGTACGCACCAGGCCGGTGTCGGCACCGAATACGCACAGAGAGGTGGCAATCGCGAAGAAAGCCATGACCTGGAAGAAGGCACCGGCCCCTGCCTCGCCCACCCCGTTAGAAACAATCAGGGTGGCCACAAAAGCAGCGGCAGAACCGTACATCACATACAGGGACGAAAAAGCCCCACTGCGGGCAAGCGAACGGGCCATCACAGACCCTCCCCGTACATGCGCGAACGCATCATCAGCGCCACCGACAGCATCAGCACGGTCAGCTGAATCACGTCAAAAGAGTAGAAGAAAACCACGGCCAGAGCCGCAACAATCACCGAGTGCACCCACATACCGGTAATCGAAGCGATGTTCCAGGTATTAATCAGAACCGAAACAACATAGAGCAGGAAAAGCCCCAAACCCACAAAGCCAAAGCAGAACATCAGCGCCCAGACCTGGCCTTGAGTACCCATCGACACACCCACGCTATCGGCCATCTTCGAGGTGCCATAGCCCACTAGAGGAGAGCGCAGGGTGTACTCAAAGGTCAGCTCGTAGAGCGAAGCGCGACCACCGGTGGAGTCAGAATACTCCTGACGGCCCAAAATATCTTCGACAGCGCCAGAAACCATCAGGTAGGTCACCGCACTAATGCCCAGCACCGCACCGATACCGAGCGCCCGCCAGTCACCCTTGAGTAGGAGCCGGAAGAGCACATAGGCAAAAGCTGACCCCAGACCAATAAACATACCCCGGTTAGAAGTAGCCACAGCAGGCACCAGCGACAGAGCCACCGCAAAACCCAGCCCCAGCTGAATCTTCTTCGAGTGCACACCGGTCATCACCGCAAACACCACAGGGGTCAGCAGTGCGTAGGCCAAGCCCCAGGAGTTAGCGTAGGGGAAAGGCGCGGACGGACGGATATAAGCCACCTCAGCGCCCCAGGGCCACTGCACCTCAGCCATCGGCGGAAGCACATAGTCCTTCACCAGCTCGTTATTGAGCAGGGCCCCCGGCAGAATGAAACTCATCGGGGTCGGCAGACGGAAATCGGGGAAGGCCAAGGCCAGGTACCCCAAAATCACCACCGTGAACCAAATCGTCAGCAGCCCACCCAGCATGATGTGGTTGGGAATGCGCTCGCGGGCATTGAAGAAGTAGAGCGTGTAGATACCCACGTTAAAGATATTCATGTAGCGCTGGAACCAGCCCAGGAACTCTGAAGCGGTATCAACCGAAACCACACAGATAAGGCCCCAGAACATGAGGGCAAACCAGATCCACATGGTGGAGTGCACCAGTACATGGCGGCGCATGACCATGAGCACAATCATCGATGCTGCAAGAAGGGTGGGCGCAAACTGCATCATGCCCATAGCCCATACGAGTGGGAAGCCGTAGAGCAGAACCAGAATGGGCCAGGCAGGCAGGGGAGCTCCGGCGGTAGGAGCAACAGCAGATAAAAACCTGTTGTGCCGGTGGGTCGGGGTAAGCACGGTCATGGGGCTAGAGGCCTCGACCGGTCTTATTCACAGCCGCCAAAAGTGCAGAGGGGCTCACCAGACCCAGGGCAACAGGCAACGCAGCCCAGGCTCGTAGCTGCGCGGGATCACGGCGCAGCGTAGCTTGTACATAGGCAAGAGCCAGCTTTTTATTCCCCAGCGCAGCGTGAATAAAAGCAATCTGCCCCGTTATGCGGGCAAGACCCTTGGGGTCGCTTTCAAACTCGGGGAACTTGCGCAGCAGGTAGGTGAGACCCGCGGCCATGTTTTCCCACTTGCCAGCAAAGAAGGACGGGCGATCCCACAGAATCAGTACCAGCGGCTTTTCGACCGAGTAGATATCACCGAACTTGGTGGCGCGCAGAAGCAGATCGTAGTCTTCACCGTAGGCAGCCGGGAGGTCCTCGTCAACGAGCCCCACGCGTCCTAGCAAATCTGAGCGGCGGTAGAGCATCGCCGAGGGGTGGATTTCGGTGATGCGGGACCGGAGAAAATCAGCGAAGGTGGCGCGGGCGGGAGCTAAACGGTCAATATCTTTACCGCCGGAGCGCACCCGGATACCCGAAGAAATTGCAATTGCCTGCGGGGCACTCTGCCAGAGCTCTAGCTGGTCAGCAAGCTTGGTCGGCAGCCAGTAATCATCGTCGTCGCAGAACCCAAGGATATCTCCTGCAGCCGCCTCAATACCGGTGTTGCGGCCACCGGCTAGACCCTGGGGGCGGGTATTAGGGATAGTGCGCAGGGAGCGGTTCTCAGGAACCTGAAGATCTGCCAGCGGGTCAATCTCAACGTGGTCAAAGACCACCAGCACCTCAACCGGGCCGGTATAAGTCTGTTCGAAAAGAGCGGTAACCGCGGTACGCAGTAGCTCAGGACGCTTGCCGTTCGTGGCGATAATGACGGAAACACTCTGCATTAGGCACCTGCCGGCTGAGCGAGGGTAACGAATTTACGGCGCATGGAAAGCAACACGGTGGCAGTATTGGCAGCAAAGAGCAGGCCATAGACCAGCACGAAGCCAAGCCCGGTGCCCCAGAAGATAAAAATCCAGCAGAAGGTACCGGCGTCCATGTGCAGGTTGACGAAAGAACGGAGGGTGCTACCGGTAGCCGGGGCAGCAGTACCCCGATTATTGCGTAGCTGTTCAGCCAGAATCTGGCTCATGAAATGCCCCGTAACAAGAATCGTAAAGGCAAGGGGGAGCCACCAGAGCTGCCAGCCGGTTACAGGGAAAGCCTGAGGGTACTTGATAAAGCCCACCAGAATCGTCAGATGCATTGCGGGGGTGCGCATAGCGTCAACCACGTGGTCGAGCCACTCACCGGCAGGGGAGGACGCCCCCGTCACGCGAGCAACCTGACCATCCGCCGAATCCAGGGCGTAGCCCAGCGCAAACAGCAGAGCCACCCCAACACCCAACAGGGGCGAAGGCGGGAAGAAAATCATCAAGAGCATACCCAGCACAGAAACCGTGGCGCTGAGAGCAGTGACCCCGTTGGGCCCAAGACCAGCCTTGACCGCAGCCGCAGCAAAGATACGGGCAACACGACGGTTGACCCAGCGGGTATAGGCAGGCACCCCAGCCCCAGACTTCTGGGCAGAGTTCAGTTGCGTCAGTGTTTCCCTAAACCCACGGGGGGCCAAAGTGCGAGTGCTAGTCATAAACCCTAGTTAATCCTTGAAAGTGTGTGCGAGACGGGCGTGGCTCTGAGTCTTAGGCAGAGCTACCACAGTGCGATGGTTAGGAGCTCAAACGAGAGGAACACGCCCGAGTACTTAATTTTAGGTGAACAACTGTGCCAGCCATAGGTGAAAACTAGCCCACAAAACTATGACCTTCAATATGTTCTTACCCCAGATCCGCTGACTCATCCTGTCGGGGTGAATACCGGCGTCCGCCTCTGCCGTCTTGAAGAAAAAGACGTGGCCCGTGCTCATCGAGCACGGGCCACAGACTCTTACCAGCAGGTATGTGCCTTACTTAGTGCGCAGAACAGCTTCCATATCGAAAGTCGCGCTTTCAGAACGGCGGTAGGAATGAACCTCAACGGCAATCACGTTCTTACCCTGGTTCAGCTGGCTAGCGGGAACAACCACGGTAATCGGGGTTGCCTTAGCCAGTGAGTAGGGAACAGCCTTCTGCGCCGGGGTATTGGGCGCAGCGTTAGCCATCAGGTTGGTGCGGTTGACCTCGCGGCCGTTGACGTAGATAGCGATACCGTCATCTGCGTAGGTGGTCAGAACCAGCTCCTGGTTAGCCTGCGGGGTCAGCTGCATCTCCTTACGCAGGAACATCGACATAGGCTGATTGTAGTAGGCGAACTGGACGCGGTTTGCCAGTGAGAATTCGCCCCAACCGATGGAGGTCGGTGCAACGTACCACTGACGGGCGGTGTTATAGGCGTAGTTGGTGTTACGCCAGGTCTTGTCGTATTCGTTGGTGAGTACGAAAGCGATATCCCAGTTATCGCCCGAGGCAACAACCTTCTGATCTGCAGGCTTGACCGGTTCAACCGGAGCAACAGGCTCAGCGGGAGCGGGGTTTTCCTCAACTACCGGGGGAACCGGCTCCTCAGTGATTTCCTCAATGGGCTTCACATTCGGGTTATCGGGCTGAGCGGGGGCCTCAGTGGTGGGCTCAGCAGTAGGTTCTGCGGTGGGCTCAGCCGGAGCTTCGGTGGTGGGCTCAGCGGTAGGTTCTGCGGTGGGTTCAGCCGGAGCTTCGGTCGTGGGTTCAGCGGTCGGCTCAGCAGGTGCCTCGGTGGTGGGCTCTACCGTGGGCTCAGGAGTGGGCTGAGGCTTAGCCGCTACGGCGACCGGGGTAGAGGCAGAGACGTTACCGGCAGCATCGGAGACGCGGACGAAGTAGCGAGCGTCTTCGGTGGTGGGCAGCTTGTAGCTGGTGTCCGCCGTTGAAGCAATCACGCGGTTATCGCGCAGAATCTGGTAGGTGACACCGCGCTCAGAAACACCGGTCCATGACAGGGTATCGGTGGTTCCGTCGGTGGTGACGGAGAGGTTGGACGCGGTAGCCGGAGCAGTAGAATCAGCGGGCGCATAGCGGGCGAAACCGACAGTCTGCTGCACACCGTTGTAGCCCAGGGAGCGGGTGATATCGCCGCCAACCCAGAGGGTGCCGGTGGAGTCGGTGAAGGACGCCCAGATACCGTGACCGCGCTGGCCCTGCAGGCTGGGATTGAACTGGGGCAGAATCTCGCCGGTCTGGGCATCAAATGCAGAAATCAGACGGATGGTGTTCACACCGCTGTAAGTGGGTGCGTTCCACGGATTGTCGTGGGTGGTTGCACCGTAGTAAATCCAGTCGCCACAGTGGCAGGCGGCGTAGAGCACGTTATTGCTATCGAGTGATAGGTCCTGGAAGTCGCCGCCGCTCTTGGTGATAGCAGTGGTCAGACGGTTGCTTAGATTGGACTTATCGTACTGGGCGACGAGATGTTCAGCACCCGCAGTCCAGATAGTTGATCCGGCATCCTGCACATCGAACTGGAAGCCATCGCGATGGGTGGGGTTGGTGGCACGGTGAGACAGGGTCCACTCCCAGTTCTGGGCTGCCTTGCCGTCGGTGGTGTTGATGTAGGCCAGCTTCCATGCACGCTGGTCGTTGAGGGTTGAGAAGTAGCCGGCGATAGCGACACCCTCATCGCTTGCCGAAACACCGTTGACGGTACCGTTGGTCACGGGGCGCCAGGACCAGTCAACCGAGTTGTCGTTCAGGCGGAAACGGGCGATGTTCTTGGAGTAGGCGTAGGTATCTGAGGTGGCACCCTTAACGTGGGTGAAGTTACCGCCGATGTAGACATAGTTGCCCTGCACATCGATAGCTTTGACGAAGGAGGTGCCGCTGGCGTTGCGGTTGACAACGTCCCAGCCCAGTGAGGTGTCGGTTGCACCGGTGACGGGGTCCAGAATGACAAAGCCGTTAGAGGGTTGACCGTTGACCCGGGTGAACTCGCCACCAACTGCCAGTTTGCCGTTAGGGAGGGGTGAAATAGCCTTGACCTGGCCGTTGAGCTGGGGAGCGAAGGAACGAACCAGCTCGCCGGTGTTGACGTTGTAGCCAGCGATGAACTTCTGCTGTACCTTCTCGCCGGTGGTGGCGTTTTCGACAAAGGCGAAGTCGCCGCCGGTGTAGACGGTATCACCCAGCTGGTTAATGGCCTGGACGCGGGTGTTCAGCTCACTGGTGGAACCGGTGCCGCTGTTAGCGCTGGTACGCCAAGTGACGCGGGATGAGAAGCTAGCGGGCAGCGCACGTTCGGTAGCTGCTGCGGTACCGCTATCTGCGATGTCGGTCAGGTTCAGGTCAGCCTGGGTAAGTTTGGGGCGGACGAAAACCTGGGTGAAGGGGATACCGTAGCCGGTACCGCGAGGGCCCCACAGGTAGGAGGCGGCGGTATCGGTGCCCTGGACGTTGCGACCAAAGGCGAAGCCAATCTTCCAGGACTGGTTGCTTCGGCCGTAGAAGTTGTTGGAGTAGTAGTAGTCGTTATCGTTGGAGATACGGTTGACTGAGGTGGCTACGGATCGGTCAGCGCCCAGTGAAGGGTCATTATCGTAGCGGATGCTTTCCCAGGGGTGGTAGGCAGAGAGGGTCCACGACCAGTTTTCAGTCTTGGTGCGCTTTGCATACATGTTCTGCCAGGCGGTGCCGGCGGCATTACCCGCGCGGTAGAAGCGCACGCCGTCCTCAAGGTCCTGTACCTTGGTGTCGCCCAGCAGGGCGTCCACGGTGGAGGAGGGAAGCTGGACAGGGGAGAAGGCATCGGTGCCGTCGGGGTTAGTTGCGAGCTCGCGGGGGTCGCCCTTACCGGCGTAGTCCTCGCTCCAGCCTTCACGGCCGCGGCCAATCATGACCCAGCCACCGCCGTTGGTTTCCTGGTCACAGTAGAACTGGGCGGGGGCGTCCATTTCGTCGGTCCAGAGCCAGTAGGCACCTGACTTGGATTCGGGGTCGTTCTGCTTGATTTCCCAGCAGGACGCCGCTGCGGTTTCGGTAGTGAGACCGTTGGCTACATACTCGTTGGTTGCAATAGCGCCGGGGATGACGGAGACGCCAACGCCCAGGGCAACCGCACCAACGGCGATCTTAGTAAACAGTGAGGGTTTTTTCATGTGTGTTTAGCAATCTGCGTTGTTGGGGAAGTCGTGGGAAGCAATCTTCCATTCCCCGTTGTTTTCGACCAGAGTAAAAATGTTGAGTGAGCGGGGGAACTGGTTGGAACTGACGGTGTTACCCGCAGCATCTACAACCTTGACTCCCGAGGAATCTAGACAGACTTCCATAATCTTGGCTGCCTGGCCGTTGTACTCACCATCGGCGATGCGGGGGGTGCCCACGACGGTTGAGGTTCCCTCAACATGCCAGCCTGACTGGGCGTACTCGGTTGCGGTAGCAAGGTACTGGTCAAGGGCTGTGCCGGTGGCTGCTGCTTCAAGCTGCGCTGTGGTTTCTGCAGAGACGTAGCTATCAACCGCGTTTTCGTTGGCTTGAACGCTTTCGGTATCGCTGGAAATTTCTTCCCCGGTGCTGTTTGCATCGCTGGACCCGGTAGCTGGTTCAATTCCGCCAAGCGCCCCTTGGATAGCGGTGTAGAGCTGTTCGGTGGTTTGAACTTCTTCGGTGTCTACAGCGGCTTCGCTCGCTTCAGCGAGGGCTTCGGAACCCGCGAAGTTTTCGGTGAGCGCTTCACCGGCGCTATTTGTTGCGGTTGCCGCTGCTGCAGAGGCTGAGCTTGAAGCACTTTCAGAGCTGCTAGCGTTGCTGTCGGATGAGCCGCAGGCCGCCAGGGCTAGAGTGGCGCTGGCGCACAGGGCAAGGACGCCGGTGCGCAGGCTGGGCGCGCGCAGGGCAGCAGAGAGGGGTGTCCCTAATTGTTTCATTAAGTCCCTAAAAGTTGTGGTGCGTGGTGGGGTAAAGCTCGCTGGTGCTCCGTGCGAAAGGAGTGGGGTTTTGCCAGAGTGCTTTACCGGTCATCTCATACTACCGGTTGGTCCTCGGGTGGGTTAATAGCCTTAGGCGGAAAAGATGGGGTTACTCGGTAGTAACTTATGGGGACAAGAATGGTTTTCCTCGAAAATACTATTGGTGTTTATCACACTTGTATTAGTTATTTCCTTGAATAGAGACTTCTACCGTCTTAGCGGTTTAGCCCTTAGGGTAGTGAAGATGCCTGTGGGATAATGGAGCCTGCACCAACCGGCCTTACCCCAGGGGAGCGAAGATGTCACTGAGCGGCCTTGCCCAAGCCCTCACCCACGAGCCCAGCTATACCGCAATCATCACCCAGGCAGGTACAGACCCCAAAGCCCGCCTCGATGAATTTCTGATTGGCTCTCCTGACGGGGCCAGGCCCTTTCTGCTTGCCGGTATAGCCCAGCAACTTGCCGCCCAGAACGAGCCGACCCCGCCCGTCCTGCTAGCTGTCACCGCTACCGACCGCGAGGCTGAAGACACCGTCACCGCCCTAGAATCGGTGCTAGAGCCTGGACAGGCCCAGCTCTTCCCGGCCTGGGAAACCCTGCCCCATGAGCGTCTCTCCCCGCGAAGCGATACCGTGGGCCAGCGCCTAGCGGTCTTGCGCGCCCTCGCCGAGGGGGGTGCGTCCGCTCCCCGGGTGCTCGTTGCCCCTATCCGCTCGGTGCTGCAGCCCCTGGTCGCAGGTCTCGAAAAAATGCAGCCGGTGACCCTGCGGATGGGCGAAGAACAAGACTTTGATGCCCTGATTAAATCTCTCGCATCGGCCGCCTATTCCCGCGTTGACCTGGTGTCAAAGCGCGGAGAATTTGCCGTGCGCGGCGGCATTATCGATATTTTCTCACCGACCGCAGCTCACCCCGCCCGTATCGAATTCTTTGGGGACGAGGTCGAGAATATCCGCTGGTTCTCGGTTGCTGACCAGCGCACCCTGCCCGGCAAAGACCACCCCACCGAGCTACTCGCCCCTCCCTGCCGCGAACTCCTGATTACCCCCAGCGTGATGAGCCGGGCAGCCAGGCTCAAAGGGTCCTTCCCGGGCGCTGCCGCCATGCTCGAAAAAATTGCCGGTGGTATTTATGTTGAGGGCATGGAGTCCCTGATTCCCCTGCTGGTTGACGATATGGTGACCCTGCTCGACCACCTGCCCCCGGGGTCCCTGCCCCTCATTATCGAGCCGGAAAAGGTACGCTCCCGCGCAACCGACCTGGTTGCTACCAACGAGGAGTTCCTGCTGGCTGCCTGGGATTCTGTCACCGACACTACGGACGCCCCCATCGACCTGGGTGCCAACGGCCCCGATGGTCTGAGCGCCGGTAGCTTCCGCACCATTGCCGCCCTGCGAGAAACCGCCCTCGCGAAGGGCTTTGGCTGGTGGGCTATGACGGCCCTGGGCGTTGACGACGCCATCGATGACGGGATTGACTCGGTCCAGCTGGCTGCCCGTGCCCCCCATACCTACTCGGGCAACGTGACCGAGCTGCTGACCGAAGTTGGGAAGAAGGTAAAGGACGGGTGGCGGATTACCGTGGTGACCGACGGGCCAGGCCCGCTCACCCGCCTGCTTGACCTTTTCCAGGAAGCCGAGATACCGGCGTCTCGCGTGGACAGCCTGACGAAACTGCCTGAGCCGGGCATCATCGAGATGACCACCGCCTCCATGGGGCGCGGCTTCATGATGGACGGCGAAAAGCTGGGTCTACTGACCGAGGCAGATATCCTGGGCCGCACCAGCCCCTACGCCACCCGCGACCTGCGCAGCGGTAAGCTACCGGTGCGCCGCCGCAAGAACGCGGTTGACCCCATGAGCCTGTCAGCCGGCGACTATGTGGTGCACGAACAGCACGGTATCGGCCAGTTTGTCGAGCTGATCCAGCGCCCCATTGCCGGGGCAACCGTCATGCCCGGGCAGCCCAAGCCCATGAAGGAATACCTGGTGCTGGAGTACGCCCCCTCCAAACGGGGCGGGCCCAAGGACCGCCTTTTTGTGCCCTCGGACCAACTGGACCAGGTCTCTAACTACGTGGGTGGCGATGCCCCGGTGCTCTCAAAGATGGGTGGCTCCGACTGGGCTAAGACCAAGTCAAAGGCCCGCAAGGCCGTCAAGGAAATTGCTGCTGACCTGATTAAACTCTACTCAGCCCGCCAGGCCTCCCGCGGCCACGCCTTCGGCCCAGACACCCCCTGGCAGCGGGAACTGGAAGAAGCCTTCCCCTACAACGAAACCCCCGACCAGCTCTCGGCTATCAACGAGGTCAAGGCCGACATGGAGCGCGAAATCCCCATGGACCGCCTGATCTCGGGCGATGTGGGCTACGGCAAGACCGAAATCGCGGTACGTGCTGCCTTCAAGGCTGTGCAGGACGGCAAACAGGTGGCCGTCCTCGTTCCCACCACCCTGCTGGCCCAGCAGCACTACGAGACTTTTACCGAGCGTTTCTCGGGCTTCCCGGTCTCCATCAAGGTGCTCTCCCGCTTCCAGAAGGCTAAGGAGTCAGCTGAAATCGCTGAGGGCATTAAGAACGGGTCGGTCGATGTGGTCGTCGGTACCCACCGCATACTTTCCGAGTCGGTGGACTGGAAGGACCTGGGCCTGGTCATTATCGATGAGGAACAGCGCTTTGGCGTTGAGCACAAGGAAAAGCTCAAAACCATGCGCACCAACGTGGACGTGCTGGCCATGAGTGCTACTCCCATCCCGCGAACCCTGGAGATGTCCCTAACCGGCATCCGCGAGACGTCCACCCTTGCCACCCCGCCCGAGGAACGTCACCCCGTCCTCACCTTTGTCGGCCCCCGCACCGACAAGCAAATTACCGCCGCCATCCGCCGCGAACTTATGCGAGAGGGGCAGGTCTTTGTGGTGCACAACCGGGTTTCAACCATCGAAGAGACCGCCAACGAGATTCAAAAACTCGTTCCCGAGGCCCGCATCGCGGTTGCCCACGGGCGCATGAGCGAATCCCGCCTTGAAAAAATCATCGTGGACTTCTGGGAACGTAAGTTCGACGTGCTGGTCTCGACCACCATCGTCGAAACCGGCCTGGATATCTCAAACGCCAACACCCTAATTGTCGACCAAGCCCAGAATTACGGCCTGTCCCAGCTCCACCAGCTGCGCGGACGCGTGGGGCGCGGCCGCGAGCGCGCCTACGCCTACTTCCTCTACCCGGCTGAGAAGGTGCTGACCGAGGTCGCCCATGAGCGTCTGAAGGCGGTGGCGACCCACAACGAACTGGGCGCCGGTATGCGCTTGGCCATGAAGGACCTAGAAATTCGCGGTGCCGGTAACCTACTGGGCGGTGAACAGTCGGGCCATATCGCCGGTGTTGGCTTTGACCTTTACCTTCGCCTTGTGGGGGAGGCCGTGGCTAACTTCCAGCACAGGGAGAAGGAAGAAGCTCCCGCTGAGATTAAGGTCGATCTGCCGGTCAACGCCCACATGCCGCACGACTACGTGAGTTCAGAGCGCCTGCGCCTGTCTGCCTATCGGCAGATTGCCCAGGCCCAGACCGCTGAAGAACTGGCAGAGGCCCGCGAAGAACTGGTTGATCGATACGGCACCCCGCCTGCCCCGGTTGAAAACCTGTTCAAGGTTGCAGCGCTTCGCCAGCGCGCTCGCGCTGTGGGGCTGAGCGAAATCGTGGCGATGGGCCCCAAGGTGCGTTTCTTCCCGGCCAATGACCTGCCGGAGTCCCGCCAGATGCGACTAGATCGCATGTACCCGGGTGCCCAGTACCGTCAGATTCCGGGTACCGAGAACTGGCAGATTCTGGTGCCCCGCCCCAAGACGTCCGCTGTTGGGGGTAAAGACCTGGTGGACGACGCCATGGTGGAGTGGACTGAGCAGTTCATCCACGCTATCTTCGAGGCCGGCGTCGCCGCTTCATAGGGCAAAAGGTACCACCTAAGTAAGAAAAACCCACCTAGTTCGTGGGTTTTTCTCGTTTAGATGGTACCTACCGTATCGGTGCTTCTGGAAACACAGATAAGGGGCAGCCCACCTGTTATAGGTGGGCTGCCCCTTAGATTGAAACTGTAGGTATCTCTTTACTTGAGGAAGAGATCTGCGCCGCCGGTGTGCTGCTTCTCGTTGGTCTTCGAAGGCAGGAACCACAGGGGGATGATGAAGGTGACGCCGTAGAGCAGAACAGCTACGGTCCACCAGCCCCAGCCACCCTCGGGGTACATGCCCAGGGTGTAGAGGCAGCCCAGCAGCAGTACGAAGCAGAGAACGAAGAGGGCGATGTTTGAGCCCAGCTCCTTGGTGCCTGAGTACTGGGGGGTGCCGCTACGCGCGGGAGCACCGGATTCCATCCCGAAGGATTCAACGTTGGAACGCTTCTCAGCGTCTGACTGAGCAGTGGTCTTAGCCATGGGGAAGTCCTTTTCGTGTGTGTACTTTATTACTCAGTATAGGTGCTGCCTCAGCGGTTCGCACCATATGACAGAGAAGAACCTGGCTTAGTAGCCGCCCTCTGCCGCTTCGCCGGCGCCGATGATGGCGATGCCCTTTGAAGCACCGATGCGGGTGGCGCCTGCTTCAATCATGGCCAGGGCTTCTTCGCGGGTGCGGACGCCGCCCGAGGCCTTCACGCCCAGGTCAGGTCCAACGGTGGCGCGCATCAGGGCGATATCTTCGACGGTTGCGCCGGAGGACGAGTAGCCGGTGGAGGTCTTGACGAAGTCGGCCCCGGCTTCAACAGATGCCTGACAGGCCACAACCTTCTGGTCGTCGGTCAGCTCGGAGGTCTCGATAATGACCTTGAGCAGGGCACCACCGGCGTGTGTTGACTCGGCGACAGCCTTGATATCGGCAACCAGGGCCTCCTTCTTGTTGGCACGGGCATCGGCGATGTTGATGACCATATCAACTTCGCGGGCACCGGCTTCAACGGCGGTCTTGGCTTCAAAAGCCTTGACTACGGTGGCGCTGGCGCCGAAGGGGAAGCCTACGACCACGCAGGGGACGGAGGCAGACCCGGCAAGTTCTTCGGCCAGCACGGGGGCCCAGACGGGATTAGCGCAGACAGAGGCGAAGCCGTACTGCTTGGCTTCGGCACAAAGGCGTCGGACGTCCTCTTCTGAGGCAGAGGGGGCCAGGATGGTGTGGTCAATCATGGCAGCCAAATCGGCTGATGAGAGTTCGAGAGTCATGGTGTTCTTCCTTGAAATCTTGGTTCGGTTAGAGGCCCAGAGCCGCTGACATGTCTGCCTTAAGCAGGGCCAGCTTGGTATCGGCTACGGAGCGGGCATCGGCGACGGTGGTGCTGACAGGTACGACCACTTCCAGGTAGCACTTGAGCTTGGGCTCGGTGCCGGAGGGGCGCACAATGACGCGAGTGGAATCCTCGGTGTAGTAGCGCATACCGTCGGTGGGGGGTAGGGTATCGGTGCCCTCGGTAAGGTCCTCTACCGATACCACGGGGGACTCAGCCAGTTCAGCCGGAGGGGTAGCGCGCAGACGCTGCATCATGGCAGGAATTTGGGCTAGGTCGTCTACACGTACAGAGAGCTGGTCGGTGGCGTAGAGGCCATGCTCGGTGGCAATCTCGTCAAGGAGCGCGGGGAAGGAGGAACCGGCGTCCTTGAGCTCCTGGGCGTAGTCGGCCATGACCAGGGCTGCCGAGATGCCGTCCTTGTCGCGTACCTGGGCGTGATCGACGCAGTAGCCCAGCGCTTCTTCGTAGCCGAAGGTCAGGTTATCGACACGGGCAATCCATTTGAAACCGGTCAGGGTTTCGCGATGGGCCACGCCTGCTGCCTTGGCGATAGCTCCGGCCAGACGGGAGGAGACAATTGAGTTAGCGAAAGTGGCCTCTGCGGGGTCGCTGACGGACGCCAGCACACGGGTAGCCAGGATTGCTCCGGCTTCGTCGCCGCGCAGCATAGCCCAAGTGCCGTTTCGTTTGACAGCGAAAGCCGCGCGGTCAGCGTCCGGATCGTTGGCAATGATGAGGTCAGCGTCAATCTTCTCAGCTAGAGCCATAGCCAAATCAAGGGCACCGGGCTCTTCGGGATTAGGGAAGGCGACGGTGGAGAAGAGCGGGTCGGGCTCAGCCTGTTCAGGTACGAGGGTGACGTTAGCGAAGCCAGCCTGGCGCAGCACAGCTTCAGCGGTCTGACCTCCAACACCGTGCATGGGGGTCAGCACGATCTTGAGGTCGCGGTCCTTCTGCTCGACCAGCGGGGTAACGCGGGCAATGTAGTCGGCTGCTACGCTCTCGGGCAGTACCGTCCAGCCGTCGGCTGCCAGAACCGGAGTGTCAACAGCTGCGATTGCGGCTGCGATATCCCCGTCGTAGGGAGGGATAATCTGGGCCCCGCGGGCACCTGGTTCAACGGCGGCTCCACCCAGGTAGACCTTGTAGCCGTTGTCGTTAGGGGGATTGTGGGAGGCAGTGACCATGACGCCAATTTCGGCGCCGTATTCGCGGGTCGCCCAGGCGGTTACGGGAGTGGGCAGGGCAGAGGGCATGAGGTGAACCTCGATACCGGCTGCGGTGAAAATAGCTGCTGTGTCGAGGGCGAAGATATCCGAATTCTTGCGGGCATCAAAGCCCACCACAGCGGAAATCTTCTCCCAGCCTTCAGCGGACGCGCGCGCGGTGGCGTAGTCTGCCAGGCCCTGGGCGGCACGCTGAACGACGACGCGGTTCATGCGCATGGGGCCAGCGCCCAGTTCGGCTCGCAGACCTGCGGTTCCGAACTGGAGGGTTCCCGAGAAGCGGTCGGCCAGATCAGCGGTTGCGGCCGCATCGCCTGCCTCAACCTGGGCGATGATGCTCTCAAGCTGGGCTTTGGTTTCTGTATCGGGGTCGATAGCGGCCCAGATGCGGGCTTGCTCAAGGAGCTGCTGAGTATCGAGTGACATGGTCTTTCCTTGTCCTTAGAGGGCCGCGATAATGTCTGCGAGCAGGCGGGAAATGCGGGGGCCAGCAGCTTCACCGGCCTCAATGACCTCTGCGTGAGAGAGGGGGGTCTCCTGGATACCGGCGGCCAGGTTGGTGACGAGTGAAATACCAAAGACCTCAAGGCCGGCTGCGCGGGCGGCAATGGCTTCAAGAGCGGTGGACATGCCCACTAGATCAGCACCCAGTACACCTGCCATCTTAACCTCAGCCGGAGTCTCGTAGTGGGGGCCGGGGAACTGCATGTAAACGCCCTCCTGCAGGGAGGGGTCAATGCCGCGGGCAATCTCGCGGATGCGAGGGGAGTACAGGTCGGTTAGGTCAACGAAGTGAGCACCGGTGAGCGGGGAGGCTGAGGTGAAGTTCAGATGGTCAGAGATCAGGACGGGTTCACCGGCGGAGTAGGCGGGGCTCAGGCCGCCACAGCCGTTGGTGAGAATCATGGTCTCAGCGCCTGCGGCAGCTGCGGTGCGTACACCGTGGACGACAGCGTCAACGCCACGGCCCTCGTAGAAGTGGGTGCGGGAGCCAATCACCAGGGCTCGCTTGCCGCTTTCGGTCAGAATTGAGGTCAGGGTACCGGGGTGGCCCACCACAGCGGCCTTGTGGAAGCCAGGTACCTCATCGGCTGAGAGAACATGGGTGGCCTCGCCAATGAGTGAGGCAGCCTCGCCCCAGCCAGAACCCAGCGTCAGCGCCAGGTCGTGCTTCTCGACGCCGGTTTTCTCAGCAATGAAGTCCGCGGCCTCACGGGCACGAACCAGTGCCGGGTGGTTGGGATCAGCGGTGGAAACAGCGGAAATATTTGAATCATTCAACACCCTTCTACGGTACCAAACCTGCCCAGAGTTGAGCGCGCGTGCGATGTGCGACACAATAAAAGGGTGACTCTCAAAACAGACTACGCATCACACAAGATTGTTATTCTCGGTGGTGGCCCTGGCGGTTATGAGGCCGCTCTTGTTGCCGCTAGCCACGGCGCCGACGTCACTATCATCGAAGATAAAGGTATCGGCGGCTCAGCCGTCCTCACCGACGTCGTACCCTCCAAAACCCTCATCGCCAGCGCGGACGCCCGCAACCGCTTCGGCAAAGCCCAAGAACTCGCCATCTCAGTAGGCGACGACGACAACCCACCCCCCATCTCCGTTGACCTGGCCAAGGTCAACCAGCGCCTCATCGACCTAGCCCACCAACAATCCCACGACATTAAACGCACCCTAGAACGCAGCGGTGTCAAAGTCATTGAGGGCCGCGGCAAGCTCATCGACCCCCACACCGTACAGGTAACCGACTCCACCGGCCTCACCTACGATTTGACCACCGAATTCATTATTCTGGCCGTGGGCACCCACCCCCGCGAGCTACCTACCGCCCAGCCCGATGGTAAACGCATCCTCAACTGGACCCAGCTCTACTCCCTAGAAGAACTCCCAGAAAATCTAATTGTGGTCGGCTCTGGCGTCACCGGCGCAGAATTCGCCTCCGCCTACAACGGCCTAGGCTCCCAAGTCACCCTGATTTCTTCTCGCGACCGGGTGCTCCCCGGTGAGGACGAGGACGCCGCCACCGTCCTTGAAAACGTCTTTGAGCGCCGCGGGGTGCGCGTCATGCCCCGCTCACGTGCTGATGCCGCCTGCTACAACGAGACCGGGGACGGCGTCATCGTCACCCTAGGGGACGGGCGTAAAGTCGCAGGCTCCCATGTGCTCATCGCTGTAGGCTCTATCCCCAACACCGACAACCTGGGCCTAGAAGAAGCTGGGGTCGAAGTCAGCGAGTCAGGGCACATTAATGTTGATCGTGTCTCGCGCACCAATATTCCCAATATTTACGCAGCCGGTGACTGCACCGGGGTCTACCCGCTCGCTTCTGTAGCGGCCATGCAGGGCCGGGTTGCTGTCTCCCACATGCTCGGTGATAGCGTCAAACCCCTGCGCACCCACCAGGTAGCAGCCAACATTTTCACCTCCCCAGAAATCGCAACAGTTGGTATTAGCCAAAGCGAAATCGAATCAGGTAAATACCAGGCCGATATGGTCATGTTGCCGCTGGCTACTAACCCCCGCGCCAAGATGATGGCAGTGGAGGACGGTTTCATCAAAATCTTTGCCCGCAAGCACTCAGGGACTGTTATCGGTGGCGTGGTGGTAGGGCCCCGCGCCTCAGAGCTGATCTTCCCCCTGTCCCTAGCTATTGATAAGAAGCTACACGTTGATGATATAGCCGAAACCTTCACGGTCTACCCCTCACTGACCGGCTCCATTTCAGAAGCGGCCCGCCAGCTACACATCATGCAGTAGCACACCTCATAGAAGAAGGGAGGGGTAGCGCTCGCTCAGTGCTGAGCGGGTGCTACCCCTCCCTTATGGGTGAAGGTTCATCTTCTCCTTATTTGATGCGGGCCATGGTGGTCAGGTCCACATCGCGGGTTTCATGGGTGATAGCCATGAAGAAGAGGGTCAGGACGCTGGTTGCGGCCAGGTAGAGACCAACGGCACCCACACCGCCGTTAGCATTCAGCCAGACCGCAGCGTAGGGGGTCAGGGCTGCACCCAGGATGGATGAGACGTTGTAGCTCATACCTGAGGCAGTGTAACGGACGTGGGTGGGGAAGAGCTCAGGCAAGTAGGCGCTCATGGAGCCGAAGGTGAGGCCCATCAGAATCATGCCGATTGCCATGAAGAGGACGATACGGCCGGTGTTGGCGTTCTCGCCGGTGCCTACAACCTGGGGGTCCATGAGGAAGCCGAAGGAGAGGCCGAAGACCAGAATTGCGGCGGTGATGACCAGCTGGGAAGAGCGGCGACCGTACTTATCTGCTAGCCAGCCGGAGACCGGGATCATGGCTGCCAAGAAGAGGATGGTGATGAGCTGGATGATAAGGAAGGAGCGGTAGGGGATACCCAGGCCGCCCTCTTCTGGCTTGCCGATACCGAAGGAGAGGATCCAGGCGGTCATCAGGTAGAAGAGTACGTAGTTAGCCAGCATGATGAAGGTGCCCTGAATCATGGGCCACCAGGCAATCTTGAAGGCTTCAGCCAGGGGGGCCTTGACCTTCTGGTTCTGGTTGAGGGCCTGCTTGAAGACAGGGGTTTCTTCCAGCTTGAAACGGACGTAGAGGCCCACCGCTACCATGACGATGGAGGCGATGAAGGGAACACGCCAGCCCCAGACCAAGAAGGTGTGGTCGATGGAGTCACCGGCTGCCAGGGAGGTAAAGCCCATGGCGACGGTCAGCAGTAGCATGAAGCCGTTGGCCAGAATGAAGCCGAACGGGGCGCCGAGCTGGGGCCACATGGCGGCGCGGCCGCGCTTGCCCTTTTCAGCGTATTCGGTGGCTAGTAGGGCTGCGCCAGACCATTCGCCGCCCAGGCCCAGGCCCTGGCAGAAACGTAGGATGGTCAGCATGGCAGGTGCCCACAGGCCGATCTGGTAGTAGGTGGGTAGTAGGCCGATGAAGAAGGTTGCGATACCCATGGTCAGCAGTGCACCGACCAGGGTTGCTTTACGGCCTACCTTGTCACCGAAGTGCCCGAAGACGACAGAGCCGATGGGGCGGGCGATAAAGGCTGCTGCGAAGGTTGCCATGGAGGCTAGGAGCTTGGCGGTTTCGTCCTCGCCGGTGAAGAAGAGGGCGGGGAAGACTGCTACAGCTGCGGTGGCGTAGATGTAGAAGTCGTAAAATTCAATGGTGGTGCCAATGAGTGAGGCCAAGATGACGCGGCTGCGGGGTACGGGCTTATGGGCCGTAGTAGGCGCTGGGGTTACAGCTGGTGTGCTCACAAGATCTCTTTCTAGAGGTATGCGTGACGTGTTGTATTGTTTTACTCTAAAACCGATGTCCCCTAGCTGAAACCCAGATTCCACTATGTGAGCAATAGTGGTGGGGTGTAGCGAATACCTGCACCCCACAAGGACTACTTGATAGTAGCGATCACCGCACCAGCTGAAACAGTATCGCCAGTCTTCAGCTTAAGACCAGTGACCTTACCCGCCTTATGGGCGGTAATGGGCTGCTCCATCTTCATGGCCTCAAGCACCACAATCAGATCACCTTCGGCAACCTTAGCGCCATCCTTAACAGCGACCTTGACGATAGTGCCCTGCATGGGGCTGGTCAGCTCATTACTGTTAGCAGAACCGGACGCACCGCCGCGGCTGGAACGAGACTTACGAGCCTTAGAGGCAGCAGCAGCCTTAGAAGCAGTACCACCCAGAGCCGGAAGGACTACCTCCATCCGCTTACCATTGACCTCAACAGTAATCTTCTGGCGCTCATCATCCCCCTCAGCCAGAGTAAGAGCACCATTATAGGAGGGTAGAGTGTTCTTGAACTCGGTTTCAATCCAACGGGTATGAACCGCAAAATCAGCCCCATCAGCGGGAGCAAAAGCTGGCTCATCAAGCACCGCACGGTGGAAATTAGCAACAGTAGGCATACCCTCAATCACCAGCTCATCCAAGGCACGGCGAGCCCGCTGCAAGGCCTGCTCACGGGTGGCACCAGTGACAATGAGCTTAGCAATCATAGAGTCAAAGTTGCCGCTGACAGTATCGCCTGCAATAACACCTGAATCCCAGCGGACGCCCGGGCCTGCCGGTACTACCAGCTTGTCGATGGTGCCAGGGGAAGGCATGAAGCTGCGCCCGGCGTCCTCACCATTAATACGGAACTCAAAAGAATGACCGCGCACCACAGGGTCAGTGGCCTCAATGGTCTCACCACGGGCAATGCGGAACTGCTCACGCACCAGGTCAATACCGGTCACCTCTTCAGAAACCGGGTGCTCAACCTGCAAACGAGTATTAACTTCAAGGAAAGAGATAGTACCGTCAGTACCTACCAGGAACTCACAGGTACCAGCGCCCTGGTAGCCTGCCTCCCGCAAAATAGCCTTAGACGCCTCATACAGACGCTCATTCTGCTCATCAGTCAGGTAAGGGGCAGGGGCCTCTTCGACCAGTTTCTGGTTGCGGCGCTGTAAGGAGCAGTCACGGGTAGACACTACCACCACGTTACCGTGGGCATCAGCCAGGCACTGGGTTTCAACATGGCGGGGCGAATCAAGGAAACGCTCAATGAAGCACTCGCCGCGGCCAAAGGCTGCAATAGCCTCACGGACAGCTGACTCGTAGAGCTCACCAATACCCTCACGTTCGCGGGCAACCTTAATGCCGCGCCCACCGCCACCAAAAGCAGCCTTAATAGCAACAGGTAAGCCGTACTCGTCAGCAAAAGCCTCAACCTCAGCAACGCTCTTGACAGGGTCCTTAGTGCCCGGAACCAGAGGGGCACCCACCTTCTCAGCGATATGACGGGCAGCTACCTTATCACCCAGACGGTTAATAGACTGAGGGGAAGGGCCAATCCAAGTAAGACCGGCATCAATGACCTGCTGAGCAAACTGGGCATTCTCAGAAAGGAAACCATAACCGGGATGCACAGCATCGGCACCAGAACGCTGAGCGACCTCAAGCAGCTTATCCATAACCAGGTAAGACTCAGCGGCGGTGGCGCCACCGAGGGCATAAGACTCATCAGCGAGCACCACATGCTGGGCTTCACGGTCAGGCTCTGCGTAGACAGCAACCGTGGAAATTCCCTCATCCTGGGCGGCACGAATCACACGCACGGCAATCTCACCGCGGTTGGCAATCAGTACCTTGCTGACGGGGCCGGTGTGACGACCTTTCACCGGGGTAAAAGTCTGGGCCAGGTCATTGTGTGCAGTCACTGTAAAAGCTCCTCGGGTTGATGCGCCGATGCCGGCAAGCACGCATTGCTGTGAGACGCCGAAAAACGGCGCCTCACAATATCGTATCTTGAAATTTATCGCGAAGTTTTCCAAATGGTGTTGATTGAAACACCAAAGTCAGCCAGCATTCTGCGCAGAGCATGAATAGAGAGGCCCACCACCGTATGGTACTCGCCCTCAATACCCTTAATAAAAGCCGCACCAAAGCCATCAATGGTGAAAGACCCCGCCACCCACAGGGGCTCCCCCGTAGCCACATAGGCACGGGCCTCCTCCTGGCTGAAGGTATCAAAATGCACGGTAGCTGTACGCAGCTCGCCAGCCTCTCCACAGTCAGCGCCCTGACCTGCTGTCCCGACCCGAGTATCAACCAGCCAATGGCCCGTGTGCAGCCGCCCGCTGCGTCCGCTCATTGCGGTAATCCGTTCCAGAGCTTTCTCAGCACTACCGGGCTTACCGTAGGCGGCACCATCGAGCTCAAACACAGAGTCACACCCCAACACCAGGGCACCAGCAGCCTCAGGGAGGGCAGCCACAGCCTGGGCCTTGGCTTTAGCCAATAACTGGGCGGTCTGGGCCGGGGTAATGTCACCCAGCCCCGCCTTATCGGCAGCCTGCTGGGCTTGGCGCAGAGCAGCCTGCTCATCAACATCGCTGACAATTACGGTGAAGCGGACGCCAGCGTCCTCCAAAAGTTTCTTACGGGCAGGGGAAGAGGAGGCAAGGACGAGCCGCACCGGCTGATCACTCGGCGCAGCTGTGGTTTCAGTGAGGTTTTGCATGGGTAACAGTCTAACGGGGTCTAGTAGGTCTACAGCCTAAAGCCTTGGCGCCAGGTGAAATGTGCAAAGCGGTATAGAGCCTGTGGTATCACCTTGGTATTGTTGAGATATGGCTCTTAGCCTACGACTTCCTGAAGATTTAGACCACCAGCTTGCAGATTTAGCAGAGCGTGAGCATTCATCTAAACACTCCCTCATTGTTGAAAGCGTCCGTCGCCTGCTGGAGGAAAGAGATCACCGCGCAATGGTAGAAGAGGGACTTGCATATGCCCTTGAACATGATGCGAAAACCTTGGAACGACTAGCCGACTCATAAATGCAACGAAAGAGACAGTAGGGCCTGGGTGCGCATCCCCACGGATTAAACAAACGAAAGATAACTTGTGACGTATTCTGACATCCGACTCTGCTCTCTTAAAGAGGTGAGTGACATGGTGGGCCGCCCGCTGGCTCAGGTGCAGATACTGGACCGGGCTCATGCCTTGGGGCGTGCATACACCACCGGCGCTAAGTCACGTTATTACCCCTATGAGCGAGTGGCTGAGCTCGCTTCTGCTCCACGCTGGGATAAGCCGGGCTTCATTCAACGGCTAGCTGAGCTAGGTGTTCGGGGTCAAAAAGTTGTTATTTTGCGGCAAATCGATGCCCAACCTACTGGAAGCCCGGCAGGGCGTACCTGGTATGGGTTTGATATGGCAGCTGAAATGTCTGAAGACACTACCGTTCGAGCAGGCCAAACAGATGCTTCACGGATGGCCTGGAAGGTTAGCTCTTCTAACCTGTCTTTGATTCGTTCTCTAGCCCCAGGGCAGACCCTTCCTCTTGTTATTACTGTGGGCGGGCTAGTGGTTGCCGGGCGAGAAATTATAGGTGTGGATGAGGCTATCACCGCTGAGATGGGTGACCTTGTGGCATTTGAGGTTCAGGACGCTGGCCCCTGGCTGGAAGCAGTGAGGTTTAGTTGGCTTAACTCTGGGCCTGGTCAGCCAATTCTCTGGTGGGATCTACCCCAAGGGTAGGCCTAGGGGACTCGAATCATTGAGCCGTCCCAGAGGGTTAGCGTATGGGAGACGGATTCTATATCGATGGTGAGCTTCCAATCTGCGTAGGTACTGCCTGGGCTGAGTCTGGCTTGCTGGTGGCAGTGCGGATTCTGGATAAGGACTTCTAACTCTTGTGGTGTTGGAGAAAACGGAATAAGCCAGGTGGTGTTGATGCCGAGTGCTTCTAGGTCGCTGTAGGAATTGCATCTGATAGGGGCGAGCGTAACGGTTTGCGCGGTGAGCGCCAGGACGACGTAGAAGCCGGTTTGGGCGAAAGGGTCGAGCTGCCCTTTGGGAATGGGGCAGCGGTTCCTTGTCTTGGGGCGCAGGTTGAAGTGGTAAAAAATCTGGCCGACAGTGATTCCCAGGTCTGTGGGTCCAGTGGGCTGCTCAGAGGAAGGGTTCATGACACACCTTTTTCTAACTGGTTGATTTAACTAGATAAGAGTATAGTGTGGGTAGTGTGAGGTGTCACCACGCCTGTGGGGCTAGGTGATAGCTGGAAAATCTTTAATTAAAGTGCAAAATTTTGAAAGAAATTTTTTGAACTTTGTTAAATAATATACGTTAGGAGAAGAGATTTTTATGTACAATGTGGATCTTATTAAGGAATATTTTTGTAATGAAGATATTTTCTTTCAAGGATATGTTGAGGCATGGTCGGAAAGCAGATGGGGTCGGATTCAAGAAGGTAGAGTTCAAGAAAGTGATATAACTGCACTGTTGTTAGCGACAAATGGATCCCTAGAGGATCGAATTATTGAGTTTTTTATATATGAAGCTGGCTTGTTGCTTGAGAGTGGATGTTTCTATAGACTCCGTTCCTCTCAGGATCCCTTGATTAAAAAGTTTCGGCGGCGCGATGAGGCTGGGAATTTGGTAAAAAATGTTCCTGATATTTTCGTGACTAAAGAAAGTGCTTCGGGTGATGAGGTGACTCTAGTTGTTGCGGTTGAGCTTAAAAAGAATGCCCAGGTAAATTACATAAACTGCCCAACGGGAAAGCATTTGCGTTATAGTAATCAGATTGTTTGCTATGCTGAGGGATGTTGTTTTTCAGATGAATTAAAAGACATTGTTCGATATATTTGGCTTTCCCCGAAGCGAAAAAAGAGGAGTCATCGAGGGGTTAATGGCGAAAATCAGATGATGGGTTGGGGTTTTGATGAACAATTTTCGCATGAATTTTTTGAGTTTCAGCAAAATGTTTTTTCATCATTATGGCGTCATGCCAATCTCGAAAACTTATGTGAAGAATTAGATGAATCAATTGAAGGGGTGATTTTGTCAAAAATTATTAAGGACTGGATATCCTGATAATTGCTTGTAGCTAGCTTGGGATAGCAAAGGCTCCGCCTTCCTTCTGCGGACTGTGCCAAACCAGTCTAGGAAAGGCGGAGCCTAAGAAAGCTTATTCATAAGGGAGCGTGAGCCTGTGGAACCCCTTATGAATAAGCCTCAAGCTATCAGGGGCAGATTTTAGAAGAGCCCCATCGGCTTATCTGAGTAGCTGACCAGCATGTTCTTGGTCTGCTGGTAGTGAGCCAGCATCATCAGGTGGGTCTCGCGGCCGATGCCTGACTTCTTGTAGCCACCGAAAGCGGCGTGGGCCGGGTAATTATGGTAGTTGTTGATCCAGACACGGCCAGCCTGAATGGTGCGGCCTGCCCGGTAGACGGTGTTTTCTGGTCGCGCGTCCAGACACCCGCACCTAGACCGTAATCGGTGTCATTGGCAATACGCATAGCCTCATCAAAATCAGTGAAAGAGGTAGTAGCCAGAACCGGGCCAAAAATCTCTTCCTGGAAGATACGCATGTCGTTGCTACCGGCAAAAACGGTAGGCTGAATGTACCAGCCGTCCGCCAGATCGCCGCCCAGCTCACAGGCCTCACCGCCCACGAGAACATTCGCGCCCTCGTCCTTACCAATCTTCAGATAGGCAGGCCAGGCCCTGGTAGCCCTGATTGTCGCCAAGCGCGAGGGTATTCTGAACGAGGAACTCTATAAGGCTCCCCGCACTGAGGGCGGCTTTGTAGCTGAGGACGTCTACGTCCGTCTTGGCGAGGCACCCCAGGTGCCTGCCGCGGCAGCGTCCTAATACTCCACTACCACATAGCAGAGGGCGGGCCCTGCACATCGGTCGGTGTGCAGGGCCCGCCCTCTTGTTCTCTTGTTCAGGCTAAACAGCTAGCGCCCGGCGCAGGGTATCTAGCCCGACTGAGCCTAGAAGTAGGGCGCGGGTGTGGAAGTCGCGGTCAGAGATCCCGGCGGCGCGGGCGTCCTCACGCAGCTGGAGCCAGAGGCGCTCGCCCACCTTGTAGGAGGGGGCCTGACCCGGCCAGCCCAGGTAGCGCAGGAACTCAAAGCGGCGCTGGCCCTCAGAGAGATCCAGGTTAGCCTCCAAGAACTTATAGCCCTTCTCGGCGTCCCAGATGCCCGGCTCGACACCCAGCTCAGTGACCCAGCGTTCGGGAATCTCAAAACCGCAGTGCAGGCCAATGTCGAAGACCACGCGCGCTGCGCGCAGGCGCTGAGCATCCAGCATACCCATACGGTCGCCCACATCAGAAAGATAGCCCAGCTCATCCATCAGACGCTCAGCATAAAGCGCCCAACCCTCACCATGGCCCGAAACCCACACGGCCTTAGCCCGCCACTGGTTCAAGGTCTCCGCCATAGCCGTTGCATACGAAACCTGCAGGTGGTGGCCGGGCACACCCTCATGGTAGACAGTTGAGGTTTCACGCCAAGTGCCAAAAGTGTCCTCACCCTCAGGCACAGACCACCACATGCGCCCGGCTCGCTCAAAATCGGCGGACGGGCCGGTGTAATAGATACCTCCTTCTTGGGTGGGGGCAATCATACATTCGAGCTTGCGCAGCGGCCCCTCAATAGTGAAATGCTCCTTGGCCAGGTCATCAAGGGCAGCATCAGAGAGTTTCTGCATCCAAGCCTGTAACTCGGCGGTACCCTTGAGCGTACGCTCAGGGTCAGCATCCAGCAGGGCCTTAGCCTGGTCAATGGTGGCACCGGGTTTGATAGCCTCAGCAACCTCCTGCTGGGCTGCGATGATGCGGTCAAGCTCCTCAACACCCCAGGCGTAGGTCTCTTCCACATCAAGGCTAGTACCCACAAACTGGCGAGAGTAAAGACTATAGCGTTCACGGCCCACCGCATCGGCCTCAGGCGCGTCAGCCCGTAGAGTCTCTTTGAGGTAGGTGAGAAGTTCCCCGTAGCCTTCCTGAGCGGACGCCGCGCCCTGGGCTGCAAGGTCAGCCTGCTCAGGGGCTGCCTCCGCAACCTCACCTGCCAGGGTGTCGAAGAAGCCGCCCTGGGCAATGTAGGCGGTAACCTGCTCAATAACAATATCTACCTGGCGTACCGCCGCTACCCTACCTGTGGCTCGGGCAGCTTCTAAGGTCTGAATATAGCCACGAACCGCTGCCGCGACCTTACCTAGACGGCCCGCAATATGCGCCCAGTCCTGGGCTGTTTCGCGGCTCATCAGGTCAAAGACGGCCCGGATACTCTGAACGGGGGAGGCAATATTGTTGAGTTCCCAACCGCCCAAACCTGCCTGGTGCATCTCAAGTTTCAGGCCCAGACGCTCACGCATAGCATCGATAGTGACCCGGTCAGTCTCATCAGCTGGCTCGACCCCATCAAGAGCCGCTAAAGTCTGACGGGCCAAATCAATCTCGGCCTGAGTACCGGCAGGAGAGTAGTCAGGGTACTCAGTCTCCCGGCCCTTACGGCCCTCGATAGTGGCAGAAGCCGGGTCGAGTTCTAGGATCTTCTCGTAGTAGTCGTTAGCAATCTGATCGACCGCAGTTTGTGCACGGTCGGCCTTGAAAATCTGGGGTAAATCTGGGTGTAGCGTCATGCCCCTATTCTAGGCCACGTGACCCACAAAACAGGGCGGGGGGGAGAAGGAGAGGCCAACTACTGGGGCCGGGCCCGCTTCCAAGAACCAGGGCCCGGGCGCAGCCGCATACCCAGACGCTGGGTATTGTTCAGGCGGCGCTGCCACATCTCCGAGGCAGTCTCCTGCTGAGAATCAGCCTGAGCCTGCAAAGCCACTATAAGGCTGGCCAGTGCAGCTAACTCTTCATCAGTGGGGTTACCCCGCACCACCGAAAAAGCGGGGGCGGGCACCTGCTCATCACCAGCGTCCTGCCCCTGGGCATCACCGGGCGCGGACGCAGGCACCGGCTTCTTACCGAAACCCAGCAGAGAGAGCGGATTGGGAGTTGGCATAATCTATCGACCCCTTAGAGCGGAATATTGCCGTGCTTTTTAGCGGGAGTTGCCGCACGCTTATCGCGCAGAGCCCGCAGAGAAGAAATAATACGCACACGAGTCTCAGAAGGAGCAATCACCTCGTCAATGTAGCCCAGCTCAGCAGCCTGATAAGGGTTGAGCAGCTCCTCTTCGTACTTGGCAATAAGCTCAGCGGTCTTAGCCTCAACGTCACCGCCCTCTTCGGCTATGGCAGCTAGCTCTCGGCGGTAGAGAATATTGACCGCACCCTGGGCACCCATCACACCAATCTGGGCGGTCGGCCAAGCCAGGTTAATATCGGCACCTAGCTTCTTAGAACCCATCACAATGTAGGCACCGCCATAGGCCTTGCGGGTAATCACAGTAACTAACGGCACGGTAGCCTCAGCGTAAGCATAAAGTAGCTTGGCGCCGCGGCGGATAATGCCGTTAAACTCCTGGTCAGTACCCGGTAGGAAGCCAGGCACATCAACAAAGGTCAGAATCGGGATATTGAAAGCATCACAGTTACGCACAAAACGGGCGGCCTTCTCCGAGGCGTTAATATCAAGGGTCCCAGCAAACTGAATCGGCTGATTAGCCACAATACCCACAGTCTTACCCTCAACCCGGGCATAACCAATCATGACATTAGGGGCATAAAGGGCCTGCATCTCAAAGAAATGCCCGTCATCGACAACCGCCTCAATAACCGCCCGCATATCATAGGGCTGGTTAGCTGAATCCGGTATCAAGGTATCAAGGTCCAGATCCTCAACAGTAATCTCAGAATCCTGGTCATGATCCAGCGGGAAAGTCTCGGTGAGGTTGTTCGAGGGCAAGAACTCAACAAGCTCACGGACGAAATCAAAAGCGTCCTCTTCATCCTCAGCCAGGTAAGTAGATGTGCCAGTGACCGCGTTATGCTGGCGGGCACCACCGAGGCTCTCCATATCAACCTGCTCACCGGTGACAGTCTTAATAACATCCGGGCCGGTAATAAACATGTGACTGGTCTTATCAACCATAACAATATAGTCAGTCAGAGCAGGGGAGTAGGCTGCACCACCGGCACAGGGGCCCATAATCACTGAAATCTGCGGGATAACACCAGAGGCGCGCACATTCATGCGGAAAATATCAGCAAACATGGCCAAGGAAGCCACACCCTCCTGGATGCGGGCGCCACCACCGTCATTAATACCGATAATGGGGCAACCATTTTGCAGGGCAAACTTCTGCACCTTCACAATCTTCTCACCATTAACCTGCGAGAGAGAACCACCATAGACGGTGAAATCCTGGGAGTAGACCGCAACGAGACGGTCATCAATGGTGCCATAACCAGAAACCAGGCCATCACCTACCGGCTTCTTCTTCTCCATACCAAAGGCCGTGGTGCGGTGCTTAGCTAGGGCATCAAACTCAACGAAAGACCCCTCATCAAGGAGCATGTCGATGCGCTTGCGGGCGGTCTGCTTGCCGCGCTCGTGCTGGCGGTCGATGGGGCCCTGGCCGGTGGGGGCGAGGGTTTGCTCGCGGCGGGCGTAGAAGTCAGCGATTTTACCGGCGGTGGTGGTCAAATTGGGGGCATCGGTGGTGGGGTTATCGCTCATGCTGTACCTGCCTCGTGCGCTGGTGGGTCAATGATGTGGGGTGACCTGGGATTAGGGTCATTCTGTTCAACTATAGACCGGCCACCCCCGTGCGCCCAATTATTCTTGGGTTTTTGAGTGGTTTTTGCAGATAAAGATGGGGTGTCTCGGTGAGCTAAAACGGGCTGAAGCAGGCTCACCCTATCTGGGGGCCTGCTTCAGCTGCTTGAGATTCTTGAGGCTACTTGCCGACCTTGCCGATAACAGCATTCCATTCGCGGGCAGTGTAACCGGTCAGCACGCCACCGGTGCTCATGGGGTCTGCGGCGATGATGCCATCTAGGTCTTGGCGATCTTCAGCGACGAAGATGAGTAGGGCACCGGCCGGGTCCCCATCGAGGAAGGCACCTGCCGCATGGAGCTTACCTTCTTCGTGGAGTTTGGCCAGGTACTCACGGTGGGCGGGGCGGTGCTCAGCTTGTAGCTCAGCCGGGCCATAAGAATACTGCACAGCGTAAACGGTCATAGTGGAACCTTTCGTAGGGGTCAGACATTTCCAGTATTGCACCACCAGGCCGGTGAAAGGGCGCATGACCCCGTAGAATAAGGGCCGAACTTATGTGAAATAAAAGGAGCACCTATGGGGCAGTTGCAGGCTACATCAGTGGAAGTGAGCGGATTCGATCGGGTAGAGATTCTACCGTCGGTGGGCTCAACCAACGACTACGCCCGGCAGATTCTTGTGGGAGATACCCTCGTGCGCCGCAGCTATGGTGAGCTCTCCTTGGTATCAACAGCCGACCAGAACGCGGGAAAAGGACGCCTGGATAGGGTCTGGGTGGCCCCGGCCGGTACTGCTTTGGCCACCAGCTTTATTGTGCGCCCGCACGTGAACCCCATGAATAGGGTGGCCCCTGACCAGTACCACTGGTTCACTTCCCTGGCGGCGCTGGCTGCTTGTGATGTTTTTGAGCAGCTTGCGGGGCTGCGCCCCTCTATTAAATGGCCTAACGATGTGCTGCTGGGTAACCGTAAAGCCTGCGGTATTCTGGCCCAGCTCATCATTGAACCTGAAGGGCAGATTTCTGTTGTGGTGGGTATCGGGTTGAACCTGAATCTGACCCCAGATAATGTGCCTGTTCCTACCGCTACCAGTGCCCTCATGGAATCTGGTCAGCCGGTTGATCTCAACCAGGCTCTTACGGTCTTGGCTAACAATTTTGCCCGCTACTATCGGGACTTTGCGGCGTCCGGCTTTGAAGCGGATGCCCTGACCGGCGGAAATTCACTACTGACCCGTTTGCGTAACCGAATGAGTACCCTGGGTGCCACTTTGACCATTCACCTGCCTGGGGATGAGACTTTTAGGGGCACCGGTGTTGAGCTGACCGCAGAAGGGGAGCTGGTCGTCCGCGCCGAGACGGGTGAGGAGCGCAGCTTCACGGTGGGGGATGTGGTGCATGTGCGTCCCCAAGGCTACGGCCAGGCTTAGCTACCTCCTGGGCGTACCGGGTAATCTTCAGAAAGCACCGCTAGAATCACCGATGATGAAACTTCGAGGTCAGCTCTACCCAGCAGAACACACCCTTGCCGCTACCCGCGCCCATGGGGTGCTGCTGGTGCGCCCTTTGAGCTATTTTTTTGCTGCCATGACCGCCTGGAGCTTTGCCTCCGCCATAGGTACAGGGGCACCTGCCTGGTACTACCTGGGGCTGGGGTTGGCTGTGTGGCTGGTCTGGTTGGGTGCGCGGGGGCTTCTGCGCTGGGCTACTACCAGCTACCTGCTCACTAATCAGCGGCTAGTCATTAGGCGGGGCTTGTTATCTGGTAAGGACGTGAGCGTCCCGCTTCTTGAAATTGAAGGAGTGAGCGTGGGCAACCGGCATTTAATGGGCCTGACGGATGCGGCGGCCTTGACTGTTCATGCTCGCGGGGGCCTCTACGTCCTGCGGTCTGTGCCGTATGCTGACCGTTTTAGTCAAGAGATTCGTAGTGCTCAGCAGGCCCTCTTGAAGGGGTCTTCTCCCTCGGTGTGAAGCTTGTAATATGGGGCTGATATGTCGTGATGAGCTAGCTTGGTTCGATAAAAAGTGATGGAGGGCATAGAATAGGCGATGGCGCCCAGTAAGTGACGACATTTTGTAGCCTGTATCACACTATATGGGTATTCTGGAAGTAGTTAACTGCTTGCAGCCTCAGCCCTAGGGCTCACAGCCCCTAGAACAACATAGCACTCACCAAAAGAAGGAAGACTCCAGTGGAGAAGTCAGCACCCGGTAGCGGCACCGCCGAACAGGTCGGAACCGCACCCAACCGGAGCAGGCACCCCCATAAACATGTGCAAAGCCAGCTCTACCGTAGCAACGAAGCACGGCAAGGAGTTCAAGAACTCGAACGTGCTCTCTTGGGGGAAAACCGCAACATGAAGCGCGGCGAAGTTGCAGATCAGGCCGGGGTGCCACTACTAACAGCCCGCAAAATTTGGCGTTCCCTAGGCCTTCCCAACCTCACCGATGAAGACACCTACTTCACCCAGGCCGACAGCAAAGCCCTGACAGCAGTTACCTCCTTAAGCAAAGAAGGAAAACTCAGCGAAGAAGCAGCCCTCTCCCTGACCCGTTCTGTAGGGCAGATGATGGATCGCATGGTGGTCTGGCAGATTGAAGCTCTAGTCGAAGATATGGTTATTAACGGCGGGCTCACCGATACCGAAGCCCGCGGCGAACTTCTAAGCCTACTGCCTCGCCTCATCGAAGACCTAGAAGACATCACTGTCTACGGCTACCGCCGCATGCTCAACGCAGCAATCCTGCGCCTTGCCCTACGCGATGAAGAAGGCTGTAGTGACCTCTCCGAAAGTGACCTACCACTGGCCCGCGGAGTAGGCTTTGTCGACCTAGTCTCATACACCTCACTCTCACGCGAAATGAACGAGCGCACCCTAGCCCGCCTGGTCAAAAGCTTTGAGCAACGCTGCGCCGAAGTTATCGCAGTGGGCGGCGGGCGCATCATCAAAACGGTAGGCGATGAAGTCATGTACCTAGTCGAAACCCCTGAAGACGGTGCCCGTATCGCACTAGCCCTCTCAAAACTCATCAGTGAAGACCCCCAGCTACCCGAAGCCCGCGTATCTTTTGTCTGGGGCAGGGTGCTACCCCGCCTAGGGGATATCTACGGGCCGACCGTAAACCTAGCCTCCCGCCTAGTGGCACTCACTGAACCCGGAGTCGTCCTCACCGACGTGTTTACCGCTGAAACCCTCGAAGACGACAAACGATTTGTACTTATCCCCCAAGGCGTGCGCAACGTGCGTGGCTTTGGCAATGTTAAGCCCGTAGCTATCACACCGGGCATCGGTAACGAACTGGAGATCGATTTCGAATGACTCACGCCCCTCACCTCACCATCTACGCGGGCAAGTCAACCGACGTAGGCCAATACCGCGATAACAACGAAGACTCCATGATCGTTGCCGGCAACCTCTGCGTGGTCGCAGACGGCATGGGCGGGCACGAAAAAGGCGAAGTAGCCTCCCGCCTGTGCACCCGAACCTTAGCCTACGCCCAGATGTTTACGCTCCCCGGCGGTATGACGGAAGAAGAAGCCACCTTCCAGCAAGAACTTGCCAGCGAAACCCAGAGCGACGAAGGGCAGACCCGTCGCTTCCGCAAGCGCCGCAAGGAAACCTCGGCCCTTAACCGCCAGATTCTTAGAACTCTCGATAAAATCAAGAACATTATCGGTCAAGCCGATGAGACCATCAAAGCTGCCCTCGACCTGCGAGCAGGCACAACAGTTACAGGTGCCTGGCTCACCCACATCGGGAATCAACCCATGTGGTTTATCTTCAACGTAGGCGACTCACGCACCTACCGCCTTGCCCGGTCTGAAGAGATACACCCTGAAGAAGCTCTATCTGTTTCTAACGGACCAGTCGAGGGGTTAGAACTAGAGCAGATTACTGTAGACCACTCTGAGGTGCAGTACCTGGTAGACACCGGCCAAATCACCGCCCTAGAGGCCCTGACCCACCCGCGCCGCAACGTCATCACCCGAGCCCTGGGCACCGGTAATTACTGGGAGCCTGACTTCTGGGTCATTCCTGCCCGCGAAGGCGACCGCCTCATGATGTGCTCCGATGGTCTTTCTGGTGAACTCTCCCATAACTACATGGCACGAGTGCTGGCCACCGTTGAACACCCCCAGGACGCCGCCGACGTACTCCAGATGGCGGCCCTACGCGCCGGGGGGCGAGATAACATCACCGTCATTGTGGCAGATGCTATCACCGTAGAAGAATCCGAAGCCCGTGAGGCTGAGCTCAAAGCGCTGACCGAAACAGACGCCCACCAGATTGTGGCTCACATCGACGGCTACGACTACACCCACACCACCACCACGGAAGAAGAGCAGTTCCACTCTGAAAAAGAACTGCACCGGGGTATCAACGGCTAGGGTTGAGCAGGGATGTCATAGGGCAGAATAGATAGGGTGAGTGAAAACAAAGACCTTCCCGGTGTAGAAGAAGAAACCGTGCACGGCGTTGACCGTGACCTGGTCGAAGGCCAGGGCGTTGCCCCCGCTATTAAGGAGCGATACGCCCAGCTCATTGACCAGGTGCGAGTAGCCCGCCAAAGCTACTACGTTAACGACGCCCCCACCATCTCTGATGCTGACTACGATGCCCTCTACCGTGAGCTTGAAAAGCTCGAAGCCCAGCACCCCGAACTGGTAGCTAACGACTCACCCACCCAAGAAGTTGGCGGCGAAGCCTCAGCAGCTTTTGCTCCGGTGACCCACCTGGCCCGCATGTACTCCCTCGAGGACGTCTTCTCCCTCGAAGAACTCGGTACCTGGTTAGACCGCGCCGAAACCAACGCCCAAGAAATGACGGGCGCTCGCCCTGCCTGGCTGACTGAACTCAAGATTGACGGGCTGGCCGTCAACCTGCTTTACCGCAAGGGCAAACTGGTGCGTGCCGCCACCCGCGGCGACGGAACCACAGGGGAGGACGTAACCCACAACGTCCTGACTATCGGCACGATCCCCACCCAGCTTGCCGGGAAGAATCACCCTGAAGAAATTGAAATTCGGGGTGAAGTCTTCATCTCATCAGCCGATTTTAAGATTCTTAACGAGCAGATGGTGGAGCAGGGCAAGGCTCCTTTCGCCAACCCGCGTAATGCGGCGGCGGGTTCTTTGCGGCAGAAGGACGCCGCCCTGACTGCCGAGCGCCCCCTGAGCATGTTCGTGCACGGAATCGGCGCCCGCACCGGCTTAGATATCGCCACCCAGTTTGAAACCTACACCCAGCTGCAAGAATGGGGGCTACCCGTCAGCCCTTACTCCCAACTGCTGACCAGCCGCTCAGAGATCCTTGAGTTCATTGCAACTTACGGGGAGAAACGCCACTCCCTGGTGCATGAAATTGACGGCATTGTTATTAAGGTCAATGACTTTTCTACCCAAGAACGCCTGGGTTACACTTCTCGCGTGCCCCGCTGGGCTGTGGCCTATAAGTACCCGCCTGAAGAGGTTAATACTAAGCTGCTGGATATTCGGGTAGGGGTGGGGCGTACCGGTCGTGTGACCCCCTTTGGGGTGATGGAGCCTGTGAAGGTTGCTGGTTCAACGGTCGAGATGGCTACCTTGCATAATCAGGACGTCGTCAAAGCTAAGGGCGTTTTGATTGGCGATACCGTGGTTCTGCGCAAGGCGGGGGACGTTATCCCTGAAATTGTGGGGCCGGTAGTGGCTCTGCGTGATGGGAGTGAACGGGAGTTCGTCATGCCCACCGACTGCCCTTCTTGTGGGCAGCCTCTAGCTCCTGCTAAGGATGGGGATGTAGATATCCGTTGCCTCAATGCCCGCTCTTGCCCGGCCCAGCTCACAGAGCGCGTGAACCACTTGGCAGGCCGTGGGGCTTTTGATATTGAGGCTCTGGGGTATGAGGCTGCTAAGGCGCTGACAAACCCGGCAGCCCCCGAGCAGGCTCCTTTAGTGTCAGAGGCTTTTCTCTTTGACCTGACCGCCCAGGATCTTGCTGAGGTGCGGATCGAGCGGGAAAAGAAAGTCAAAGGTGAGCCTACTGGTAAGACGGAGTTGGTGCCTTACTTCTATACCCGGGGCACTGCTAAGAAGCCGAGTGCCCCTACCCGTAATACTGAAAAGCTTTTTGAGCAGTTGGAGAAAGCTAAGAGCCAGCCCCTGTGGCGGGTGGTGGTTGCCTTGTCTATCCGGCATGTGGGCCCTACCGCGGCACGGGCCTTGGCGGCCGAGTTTGGGTCTATGGAGGCGATTCGTTCAGCTAGTGAGGAACGGTTGGCAAATGTTGATGGTGTAGGTGCCATCATTGCTCGTTCCCTTAAAGAGTGGTTTGCCGAAGACTGGCACCGGGAAATTGTGGAACGCTGGGCTGCTGCGGGTGTGCGGATGGAAGATGAGCGCGATGCGTCGGTGGAGCGCACCCTTGAGGGGCTGACCATTGTGGTCACTGGAACCCTAGCCCGCTTTACTCGTGATAGTGCTAAAGAGTCCATTATTGTGCGTGGTGGGAAGGCTTCTGGGTCGGTTTCTAGGAAGACTAGTTTTGTGGTTGCCGGTGAGTCTGCTGGTTCTAAGCTAGATAAAGCTGAGCAGTTGGGGGTTCCGGTGCTAGATGAAGAGGGTTTTGAGCTGCTCTTGGCGCAGGGGCCGGACGCCTTTGTTTAGGTGCTAGGTCACAGGAAGGTCACGGGGACGTATAAACCTGTAACCTAAATGTGACCTAGGCCCCTGTTCGCCACGGGGGAAGTGGTGGGAAGTTTAAAAAAATTTTAAGGCTGCAGCAACCTACCTTAAAAACAGACAAGTTTCTCGTGATTAAAATTTTTTGTCCCCATTTAAACCCCAGAAATACACGCTTTGTGTCGGTGTTAAGGGTGATACAAGCCTGTCTTTAAAACATCTTCACCCAGAGGGTGGGGGAGGTGTCGGCAGGCACGGAGTGCGGTGATCTGTTTCAAACAGGGGTTGGCAAAGCTGAAATCGTTACGTTATCGTTATCAACGAATCAAAAACGACCGGCACGAACCACTTCGCAACGGTCAATAGCTCACAGTGGAAGCTGTGGGCGCATGCTGGGCTCTACCGCACACCTGATGCCGTCTACAGGGTAAAGCCTCAAGGAATCCAATCTACGATTACGGGTAGACGGCAACGCAAAGACGTCCAGGGATGGAAAGAGCGTAAGGTGGCCTAATGGAGCATTTCATGACTTCCAACATTCGTCGTTCAGCAGCAGTACTTGCAATCGGTGGCGCAGCAGCAGCAAGCCTGGCAGCTACCCCCGCAGCCAACGCCGCTCCCCTCGAAGCTTGGGAAGCCCTCGCACAGTGCGAGTCCGGTGGCAACTGGGCCATTAACACCGGTAACGGCTACTACGGTGGCGTCCAGTTCTCACAGACCTCTTGGAACGCAGCCGGTGGCACCGGTAGCCCCGCAGCTGCTTCAAAGGCAGAGCAGATTCGTGTTGCTGAAAACCTTCTTCAGATGCAGGGCTGGGGCGCCTGGCCTGCATGCGCTGCCAAGCTGAACCTTTACGCTTACGGCACCGCAGGCGCACCTGCTGCTCCTGCTGCAGCTGTAGCACCCCAGGCAACCGAGGTGACCGAAGTTGCCGTAGCTCCTGTTGTTGTAGAAGCTGCCCCTGTTGCTGTAGAAGCTCCTGCAGCCGAGGTTGCTGTTGCTGAGGCACCCGCCGCAGAAGCAGTTGCTGAAGCAGCACCTGCAGCTAACACCTACACCGTCAAGGCTGGCGACACCCTGTCAGAAATCGCTTACGCTCACGGCTTCAACGGCTGGGACGAAGTTCTGGCAGCTAACGCTGACCTGATTCAGAACGCTGACGTCATTGAAGTTGGCTGGGTTCTGACCATCCCCGCTAAGTAAGACCTTCCCGGTTCTTATCCTTTGAGCGGATTCTGATCTCACACTGTTGCCCCCTAGCCTGTGCAGGCTAGGGGGCAATTCTTTTTAAATCGTGTTATGACCGTCGGCGGGCTAAGATAGACAATGAAAACCTATGTCTAACTCGTGGAAGTGATTATGTCTGCTATTACGAGTGAGCAGGTGGCACACCTTGCCATGCTGGCTCATATCGAGATGACTGATGAAGAGCTAGCCGCTATGGCCGCTGAGCTCGACGTCATCGTAGAATCCGTTAAGTCAGTCTCAGACGCTGTCTCAGACGACATCCCGGCAACTAGCCACCCCATCCCGCTGAAGAACGTTTTCCGTGAGGACGTGGTGGGCGAAACCCTGAGTGCTGAGGAAGCGCTCTCAGGTGCCCCCGACGCTGAGGACGGTAAGTTCAAGGTTCCGGCAATTCTGGACGAAGACTAAGGAGCGGGCATGAAGGACATCATCAAACTTTCTGCAGCAGAACTTGCTGAGAAGCTGGCCGCTGGCGAACTGACCTCTGTTGAGGCGACCCAGGCCTACATTGACCACATCACCGCTACCGACGGTGAACCCCTAGATGCAGAAAACCGCGCAGCCGGTAAGAGCGGTCTCAACGCTTTCTTGCACCTGAACGCTGAAGAAGCCCTTGAGGTAGCCGCTAGCGTCGATGCAGATCGTGCAGCCGGTAAAGAACTCCCTGCCTTGGCAGGCGTCCCCATCGCTGTCAAGGATCTTATTGTCACCAAGGGCCAGCCCACCACTGCTGCCTCCCGCATGCTTGAAGGCTGGATGAGCCCCTATGACGGCACCGTCACCCAGAAGATTCGTGAGGCTCGCATGCCTATTCTGGGTAAGACTAACCTCGATGAGTTCGCTATGGGTTCTTCCACCGAGCACTCAGCCTTTGGCGTGACCCGCAACCCCTGGGCCCTGGACCGTATTCCCGGTGGCTCAGGCGGTGGCTCCGCGGTCGCTGTGGCAGCCTTCCAGGCTCCCTTGGCCTTGGGCACTGACACCGGCGGTTCTATCCGTCAGCCCGCAGCGGTTACCGGCTCGGTCGGCGTGAAGCCCACCTACGGCTCTGTCTCCCGCTACGGTGTGATTGCTATGGCATCTTCCCTGGACCAGGTAGGCCCCTGTGCCCGTACCGTCCTCGATACTGCCTTGCTGCACGAGGTTATCGGCGGCTACGACCCCAAGGACTCTACCTCCCTGAACGAGCCAGTGCCCGCCTATGCGGATGCTGCTCGCGCCGGTGCTGCTGAAGGTGGCCTCAAGGGCCTGCGCGTTGGCGTCATCAAGGAGCTCACCGGTGAGGGCTTCCAGGCTGGTGTGATGGCTCGTTTCAATGAGTCCCTGGAACTGCTCAAAGAAGCCGGTGCAGAAATCGTTGAGGTTTCTCTGCCTTCCGTTAAGGAAGCTATTGGGGCCTACTACTTGATTATGTCCTCTGAGGTTTCCTCAAACCTGGCTAAGTATGACGGTGTTCGTTTCGGTCTGCGTCAGCTACCTGAAGAGGGTAACGTCACGATTGAGCGCGTCATGGCTGCCTCTCGTGCAGCCGGTTTCGGTGCAGAAGCTAAGCGCCGTATTATTCTGGGTACCTACGCCCTGTCTGCTGGCTACTACGATGCCTACTACGGTTCTGCCCAGAAGGTGCGTACCCTGATTCAGCGCGATTACGCTCAGGCCTTTGAGGTCGCAGATGTGCTGATTAGCCCCACTGCTCCTACCACCGCCTACAAGCTGGGGGAGAAGACCAAGGGCGATCCCATGGCCATGTACAAGGGCGATATTGCCACTGTGCCCACTAACCTTGCCGGTGTGCCCTCACTTTCCTTGCCCGGTGGCCTGGCAGATGAGGACGGTCTGCCGATAGGCATCCAGTTCACCGCACCTGCCCATGAGGACGCCCGCCTCTACCGCGCCGGTGCTGGCCTGGAGGCCCTGCTGACCGCCAAGTGGGGTGGCTACCTGCACGAGCAGCTACCTGATACTGCCGCCCTGATTCGTGACTTTGACTTCGAGGGAGCTAAGTAAATGTCTGAGGAAATCCTGTCCTTTGAAGAAGCCATGGAGAAGTACGACCCCGTACTGGGCTTCGAGGTTCACGTTGAACTCAACACCAAGACCAAGATGTTCGATGCCGCTCCTAACGAGTTTGGTGATACCCCCAACACCAACGTCACCCCCGTCTCGCTGGGCCTGCCCGGTGTGCTGCCGGTGGCCAACGGTAAGGCTGTTGAGTCTGCTATCAAGCTGGGTCTGGCTCTGGGCTGCGAGATCGCACCTATCAGCCACTTTGCCCGTAAGAACTATTTCTACCCCGATACCCCCAAGAACTTCCAGACCTCCCAGTACGATGAGCCCATCGCCGCTAACGGGTCCTTGGATGTTGAGCTGGAGGACGGCACCGTCTTCACCATTGATATTGAGCGCGCCCACATGGAAGAGGACGCCGGTAAGCTGACCCACAAGGGTGGTACTGCTGGCCGTATCCAGGGTGCAGATTTCTCCCTGGTGGACTACAACCGTGCCGGTGTGCCCCTGATTGAAATTGTTACCCGCCCCATCGTGGGTGCAGGGGATAAGGCCCCTGAGCTGGCCCGCGCCTACGTGGCAGCTATCCGCGAAATCGTGAAGAACCTGGGTATTTCTGATGCCCGTATGGAACGCGGTAACGTGCGCTGCGATGCTAACGTCTCGCTCATGCCTAAGGGTAGCACCGAGTTCGGTACCCGCTCTGAGACCAAGAACGTGAACTCTCTGCGCTCGGTTGAGCGTGCGGTGCGCTATGAGATTCAGCGTCACGCAGCAGTTCTGGACGCTGGTCAAAAGGTTGTGCAGGAAACTCGCCACTGGCATGAGGACACCCGCGAGACCACCAGCGGCCGCCCCAAGTCTGACGCTGATGACTACCGTTACTTCCCTGAGCCTGATCTGGTTCCGGTGGTGACTGACGCTGAGTGGATTGAGCGTCTGCGCGCGGAGCTTCCTGAGCCTCCGGCTGAGCGTCGCCGCCGTCTCAAAGCTGACTGGGGCTTCTCCGATGAGGAGTTCCGCGATGTGGTCAACGCTGGTGCCATGGACGCCATTGAAGAGACCGTTGCCGCTGGTGCCCCTGCCGCTGTTGCTCGTAAGTGGTGGATGGGTGAGATTGCCCGTATCGCCAAGGAGCGTGAGGTTGAGCTGACTGAAACCGGTGCAACCGCCGCTACTATCGTTGAGCTCAACCAGCTCATTGAGGGCAAGAAGATTAACGATAAGATCGCCCGCCAGGTGCTGGGTTTCGTCATTGAAGGCGAAGGCACCCCCGCTGAGATCGTTGAGAAGCGCTCTTTGGCTGTGGTGTCTGATGATTCGGCCCTGACCGCTGCTATCGATGAGGCCCTGGCTGCTATGCCTGATGTTGCCGATAAGATTCGTGCCGGTAAGGTTCAGGCTGCTGGCGCTGTGGTTGGTCAGGTCATGAAGGCTACCCGTGGCCAGGCAGATGCCGGACGCGTGCGCGAGCTGATTCTTGAAAAGCTGGGTGTTGAGGGCTAAACATCCCACTAGCTAGCTAATGTGCTGACCGGGTGCTCTTCTTCAAAGGGAGGGCACCCGGTTTTTCTTTTCATGCGTGTGCTGGCACAACGGTCTTTGGGGTGTGCTGGCGCAACGGTCTTTGGGGTGTGCTGGCGCAACGGTCTTTGGGGTGTGCTGGCACAACGGTCTTTGGGGCGTGTGCGGGCTTGGTGTACATGGGTACAAAAAGGCGCCCGCTCTGGGAAGGAGGGGCGCCTTATTGATATGTACCGCGGGTAGGGCTCTGAGGTGAAGAGCTCTACGCGGCCAAGGGCCGGTGCACTAGGGAAGGTTGACCGGCCGCCAGGGTAGGTAGCAAAAAAATCGCACTGAAGCTACCTGGGTTCTCGATTTAACACGGTGAGAGGCTCTCACACTAGTACAAGGGGGGACAACTAGGAGCGAAAACATGCACCAGGGGCGTGCTGCCTTTCAGAAGCTCTGAGCCTCCTGCACCGGTTATAAAATCGAGTGCAAGGGAAGGTGGTTACCACATCCACCATGCCTTACACGTATTAGGTTATGTTCTGCTACGTCTCGCTTATATCGCAGTTCTAGGGCGAGCCTTAACACGGGGGCAGACGAAGCCGGCTGACAGCGGTGCTACCTAGGTGGTTGCTGGTGCCCAGCTGAGGGTGAGGGTGGTGTCCTTGAGGCTGGGGTAGAAGTGGGAGAGGTAGTCAGTGATGGTCTGAGCGCAGGTAGTGCGGGCAGGGGCTTTACTGCCGCTTGCCTGTTCGGTGAAGCTCACGGTCAAGGGGGTTCCGGTTGCGGTGAGTTTGATAGCTGCGGAGTAGCTGCGGTGGGTGAAAGGCAACAGTAGCTGGTAGCTGCCATCTGCTGGTGGGTGGACTCTACCGCGGACGCTAAAGCGTAGCATGAAGGTTTGCAAGGGTGGGATGAAACTGGTGGGGGTGAAGACCCATTCTTGGTCTTTACTCACACGCGAGACGGTGAAGTGCTGGTTAGTGCAGGTGAGTTCTTGGCCCTGGGGGAGGGCAAAGACGAAGGCGGAGCACCCTGATTCTAGGCTCAGTAGGGTGTAGGTGGCGTTGAGGGTGAAAGCTTCTAGGTCTGCTGGGTCAAGGAGGATATCGAGGTAGCAGCTTGAGGTGAGCACCTGGGGGTTATTGCGGAGAAACTGTAGGGTTTCGGAGTCGTCAAAGCCCTGGGTTGCGGCCTTGTGCAGGGCTTTTTGGGTGCGTTCGTCGAAGCTGAAAGTTTCGCTGAACAGGTCGATGGTTTCGCTGCTTATATGTTCGCCGGTGATGGCCCGCCGTACCCGGTCTTTGTACTTATAGGGTGGGATTTCTAGGCCGTAGACCGTGTGCTGGTGGGCGCTGATGGCCCGGGCGATTGCCCTGATAGAAAAGGGGTTGGATTCGCCGAGTTTTTCGTGGTGAACGTAGCGTTCCCAGGTTTCGCGGACGTAGGGCTCAAGGAGTTCTGAGCGCAGGAGGGAGCTGACCAGGTGGGTGGTTGAATCTGATGTGGGTGTGCTGCTCATGGTAGGGGCGTGGTGGTGTTGGTGGTGAGACGGGAGAGCCAGGAGGGGTCGTTTCCGTGGTAGTGGCGGATAGCTCCTTCATAGTTGCATTCCCAGAAGTAGGCGAAGATGGTGTCTTCGGTGATGGGGAAGCTCATGGAATAGCGTAGCTGGGCTGGTAGTTCTATGACTTCCATGAGGTTTTGATCGCTCATGGTGTGGGACCAGATTTTCTGGTGCATGTTGGTGGGTGGGGCATCGAAGGTTAGGGCCAGGCTGGTGTTGAATCTGGCTGGGGTGAAGGGGCCTAGGGATGCGTAGTTGAATTTTTCTTGCTCAACGAGCATGGGGTCGATGTCCATGTCGATGCGGTAGCGAATCTGATGCACCTGGCCGTAGCGGATAGGTGCTGGTGGCTGGATGGCGAGCTGCCACATGGTGTTTTCTTGGTGGTGGATGTGAGCGCCTGTCTGCTCGTTACGGGAGATGAGCTGGCCGCCCTCAATCAGGGTGATGGTTGAGTCGGTGCACTCAAAACGGGGGCAGATGAGGGTGAGCTCATCAATCTCGGAGCGGATGATTTCGGTGACAAGGAAGTAGCGCATGAACCCGAACGCATCGACGTGCCCGTCCATGAGAGTGGAGAGGGAGGTGTAATTGCGGGTATCAATGGTGCGTTCGGCTCTGGTGAGGGTTTCTGCTCGCTGGGCTAGCTTACGGCTAAGGCTGTGGGTAGAGAGGGCCCGCTGTAGTTCTCTAGCTTCGGCTGCGGTGAACTCGAAGGCTGTGATGAACATGTGGGCGGTGGCGTCCGAAATTGCTTCGCCGTTGAGGGCCCGTGAAACCCTGTCTTTGATGGTGGCTGGGTCAATGTCGTGCTCGAGGTAGTCTGAGAGCTCGTAGGCGATGAAGGTGGCTACGGCTCGCTGGTTGATGGAGTTACCCCGCCGTCTTTGTACGTGCCGCATCCATTTTTCCCGATAGGGCGGTTTGTTGAGCAGGGAGAGCAGGATTTGGTGGGGGACGCGCGGGGTCAGATCTACCAGATCAGCGGACGGTGACATGGGCGGGGTTACTCAGAGAGGGTGCTGGCACCCAGGTGGGTGAGGAGAAAGGCGTAGTCCCAGGCGATTTCGCGCCAGGCGGTGTAGCGTCCTGACCCGCCGCCGTGCCCGCCGTCCATCTCAATTTTGAGCAGGGGAGTGGGGGAGGCCGGGTCAATGGTTTCGCGTAAGGCCGCTACCCATTTGGCCGGTTCGACGTAGAAGACGCGGGTGTCATTCAAGGAGGTGACAGCAGCAATGGCCGGGTATGTGACGGGGCGGATGTTCTCGTAGGGGGTATAAGACTTCATATAGTCGTAGACCTCCCGGTCAGTAATGGGGTTGCCCCATTCTTCCCATTCCAGGGCCGAGAGCGGCAGGTCGGGGTCAAGAATGGTGGTGAGAGCATCAACGAAAGGCACCTGGGCCAGGCAGACTGCATACTTTTCAGGGGCCATATTCACAACAGCGCCCATGAGCAGGCCACCAGCTGACCCGCCCATGATGCCGATACGGTTGGCATCCACCCAGTCTTGGGAGGCTAGGAAGTCGGTGGCGTCGATGAAGTCGGTGAAGGTGTTTTTCTTGGCCAGTTTCTTCCCCTCGGTGTACCAGGCACGACCCATCTCACCGCCGCCGCGCACATGGGCTACAACGAAGATGACGCCGCGGTCTAGCACGCTCAGGCGGGCGGTGGAGAAATAAGGGTCCATGGAGGACTCATAGGACCCGTAGCCGTACTGAATCACGGGGTTTTCACGTGTTTTATCGAGGTCGGCGCGGTGCATGATAGACAGGGGAATCATGGCCCCATCTGCTGCCGGTGCCCACATGCGGTAAGAGATGTACTTTTCTGGCTGGTAGCCAATGACGGGGGTGCGCCGGCGCAGCACCAGCTCGTCGGTGTCTGGGAAATAGTCGTAGACACTGTTGGGGGTCAGGTAAGAGGTGTAGTTCAGCCGGATGACCGGTGACATGATATTCACACCAGAGAAAGCTGAGGTGTAAAGCTCTTCGGTAAAGCCTCCCGGCTCATAGAGCTCAATACCCTGGGGGTGGCCGCTGGCCACCTGCTCAGCCAGGGCGCTACGCGGGGCCACAAAGACCTTGACGGTGGTGTTCTCACGGGCCATGAGCACCAGGTGGTTGCGGGAGAACTTGAAGCCTTCCAGGCGGACGTCCGCCCGGTGGGGAACCAAGGGCACCCAGCTGGCCTTGAAGTCGTCAAAGGGGACGTAGCGTTCGCGCAGGGGTGCCAGCACTACCTCACCGTTGGGGGCCTGATAGTTATGGCCGATGACCAGGTAGCCGGTGCCCCCAATATCGATAACATCGGTGGAGTACTCAATACCGGCGTCCCGTGTGATGATGAGTGTGGGCTCTACCTGCCCCAACTCATGAATGTTAATAATGCGGGTCTCTGAATACTCCGAATTAGCAGAAGTAATCACCACATGGGTGCGGGAGGAGGACATACCAGCACCCAACCAGAGCCCAGGATCATCCTCACGGTAGAGGGCAAAATCTTCAGAGGCGCTGCTACCAATAGTGTGGGCGCGCACCTCATAGGGGCGCCAGGCCTCATCAACCACCGAATAAATCAGGTGCTTAGCGCCAGAAGCAAAGAAAGCCCCCGCGAAGACGTCCTCTACCTTCTCATCAAGAATTTCACCCGTATCAAGGTTCTTAAAGTATTGGGTGTAGCGTTCATCACCAGAATCATCAACACTGAAGGTCAGTAGGGAACCATCACGGGTGACCTGGAAAGAACCCAGCGAGAAGAAGGCCATGCCACGGGCAAACTCGTTGCAGTCCAGCACCACCTGCTCACCCTCAAGAGGCTCACCAGGGCGGATAACCGGAGGCCGGTAGCGCTCTTCCACACTGCCCTCGGTCAGGGCAGGGACACGGCACATAACCGGGTACTGTTCACCGGCAACCGTGCGGTTAAAGTACCACCAGGCCCCGCGGCGGGAAGGAACCGACATATCAGTTAGTTGGGTGCGGCCCTTAATCTCTTCAAAAATAGCTTCACGCAAGGGCTGCTGGTCTTCTGTCACAGCCTCGGTGTAAGCATTCTCAGTGCGCAGGTGCTCAAGAACCTCGTCATTGCCCTTATCCCGCAGCCACTCATAGTGGTCCACAAAAGTATCGCCGTGATGGGTGCGTTCAACCGGTACACGCTTGGCAAGAGGAGGAGTTAAAGACATCATGAGCCCTTTCGTAAAAACTCGCTTTCCCCTCATTCTAAAGGACGTTCACACAGCCTAACTTATGCAATACAAAGATACATGCAGAAACTTTTGACCCCTTTTAGAACGCCCCCAGGCCCTTAGACCAGACTGGAGGCAAGCCAAGAGAACCAGCCCTAAGCCCCAGCTAGTTGGTCGGCAATCTACCCTTAGGGCTCAAACATTTGCTTGCTGGCGCTCGTAAAACTTACCTGCGGAAGATAGACTGCCTACGCTTGCCCTTCATACCGAGACATACTTAGGAGAGTTTCATGAGCCAGTACACGGTTGAATATTCAAAGGCCGAACCCTACCGCCGGGGCACCCACCTGGTGGTGCTCCTACACGGCTACGGCTCCCACGAGCGCGACCTACTCGGGCTCACTTCTTACCTGCCACATGACGCAGTGACCTACGCGTCCGTCCGCGCGCCCCAGCCCGTCGGCTACCCGCTACCGGCGGACGCCAGCACCGCCTACGTCCCGGCACCCGCCACCGGCTACCAGTGGTGGCCCCTCAACCAGCAGCTAGAAACCGTCGGCTTCACCGCCATCAAACTAGCCGTAGACTACCTGCTGGGCTGGCTTGAACCTATTGCCGCTGACTACGAAAGCGTGACCCTGCTAGGCTTCTCCCAGGGTATGGCACTTGCCACCTCGGTAGCCCGCACCCGCCCCGATATGGTCAAAGCCGTCGTGGGGCTCTCCGGCTACGCCGTAACCGGAGGAGAGGGCTACTTCAAGGACGAACAACTAGCAGCTAACCCCCTGCCCCTCTTCTGGGGTCGCGACGAAGCTGACCCCATCATCCCCGCCGCAAATATTGCCGAAACCCAAGAATGGGCCGCCCAGCACGCTACAGTCACCGCCCAAACCTACACCGGTATCGGGCACGGTGTCGCAGCAGCAGAACTGGCCCACATCTCAGCCTTCTTGAAAGAAAAAGTGCTCCCCTAGGAGAACCACACCGAAGAAGAGGAGAGGGGGCTAGTCAGTTTCGACCTGCACCGTCATGCCGTTAAGCTCAACGGTATCCCCAGCATGCAACTGACGCCCCCGCTGCTCACAAATCTCCCCATTCACCTTCACCAGGCCCTCCTGAATGACCTCACGGGCATGCACCCCGTTCTCCACCAGATTCGCCAGCTTCAAAAACTGGCCCAGACGAATCATCTCATCACGAATAAAAACAGACTCAATACTCATACCCACCACTCTACCTGCGCCAGCACCCACGCCCCTAGGTGCGGTAGGCTTAAGAGCGAGTGCGCCACCCCGGCCCACGTCCTTTCACATCCAAGCACGCCACAACCGGTGGCGCAGGCTCACAGGAGAAAAAACACCTATGGCACCGAAGTCCAAACTCGATAACGTTATTTCACTGGCAAAACGCCGCGGATTCGTCTTCCAGGCAGGTGAAATCTACGGTGGATCCCGCTCAGCATGGGACTACGGCCCGCTCGGTGCCGAACTCAAAGAAAACATCCGTCAGCAATGGTGGCAGACCTTCGTCCGCGCCCGCGAAGACATGGTCGGGCTGGACTCCTCCATCATCCTGCCCAAGGCAGTCTGGGAAGCCTCAGGCCACGTAGCAACCTTCACCGACCCCCTCGTTGAATCCCTCCACACCCACAAGCGCTACCGCGCCGACCACCTCATCGAAGCCTACGTCGCCAAGCACGGCCACGAACCAGCCAACGGCCTAGCAGATATCCGCGACCCCGAAACCGGCCAGGAAGGCGCCTGGACCGAACCCCAAGCCTTCTCCGGCCTCATGAAAACCTTCCTAGGCCCCGTCGATAACGAAGAGGGCCTGCACTACATGCGCCCCGAAACCGCCCAGGGCATCTTCGTCAACTTCAACAACGTCGTCACCGCCGCCCGCAAGCGTCCGCCCTTCGGCATCGGCCAAATCGGTAAAGCCTTCCGCAACGAAATCACCCCCGGTAACTTCATCTTCCGCACCCGCGAATTCGAACAGATGGAAATCGAATACTTCGTGCACCCCAACGACGCACAGAAGTACTTCGACCAGTGGGTAGAAGACTGCTGGAACTGGTTCATCGACCTAGGCATCAACCCCGACAACATGCGCAAATTCGATGTCCCGGCAGAAGACCGCGCCCACTACTCAGACGGCACCATCGACCTCGAATACCGCTTCGGCTTCCAGGGCTCCGAATGGGGCGAACTTATGGGCGTTGCCAACCGCACCGACTACGACCTGGGCGTCCACAATGAACACTCCAACGCCAAGCTCGAATACTTCGACCAGGGCAGCGGCGAACGCTACGTCCCCTACGTCATCGAGCCCTCCTTCGGTCTGACCCGTTCCATGATGGCCTTCCTGGTGGACTCCTACGTTGAAGACGAAGCCCCCAACACCAAGGGCGGGGTAGATAAGCGCACCGTACTCAAACTCGACCCGCGCCTCTCCCCGGTCAAGGCCGCCGTCCTTCCCCTGTCCAAGAAGGAAGACCTGGTGCCCACCGCCAAGAAGCTCGCTAACGAGCTGCGCCGCAACTGGAACATCGACTACGACGACTCCGGCGCCATCGGCCGCCGCTACCGCCGCCAGGACGAAATCGGTACCCCCTTCTGCATCACCGTAGACTTCGACACCCTCGAAGACCAGGCAGTTACCATCCGCGAACGCGACACCATGACCCAAGAACGCGTCTCCCTGGACAAGGTCACCGCCTACCTAGCAGACAAGCTGACCAAGTAGGTAGCGTAGTTTAGATACACAAAAGGACGGCCGTGCGTGAGCAACGGCGCTACAGACGCGTCTCTGCCAGCGACCCTCTCGCTCCTCGCCTGGGGCTCGCCCAGCCTCGTAAACTCGGCTGATTCCGTGCTCTCTTACATGCTCGCTAGCTCGCACCCGAGCACTTCATCACGCCAGCCCCGAGCCAGCTGGCTTAAGACGCGTCTGTAACGCCTAGAGAAGGTACAGAAAAGTCGCCCCTCCCCAAAGCGGGAGAGGCGACTTTCGTCTATTGAAGAAGCACGCAGGCAGCCTAGAAGAACAATATCTTCTAGATTTCTACCCGCTTCAAGTCGAGGGTCAGGTGGCCTGTCACTGAGCGGGCGGCCTCCCAGTCGCTGCGCAGCACAGCTTTCAGTACCGCGTCGTGGTACTCGCCGTCAATCAGGAAGGCTTCGCGGCGGCGCCCCTCAGACACAAACCCGCAGGAAGTATAGACGTGCTTGGCGCGCTCATTAAAATTCAGCACCTCAAGCCCAATACGGTGCAACCCCAGCTTCTCAAAAGCATAATCGACCATGAGCTGAGTAGCCTCCGTGCCGTACCCCTTATTCTGGCCAGCTTCACCGATAGCAATACGGTAATTAACAGACCCGTTATCGGGGTCAAACTCATTAAACGCCACTTCGCCCACATACTTTTTCTGATCTAAAGCGTAGATAGCAAGGTCAAGCCGCTTCTTTTTCTCATTGCGGCGCGAATACCATTGGCGGGTTTTCGTCTCATCGAAAGGGCGGCCCTGGGTCACCCGCGAGTGTGCAGTACCGGTTTTCAGGAGCACCTCGGGCTCTTGCAGAATACTAATCATGGCATCAATTGCTTCATCGGTGAAAGGGCGAAGCTCTACCAGTGAACCTGAGAGGGTGGGCTTGTGGGCAAGGGGAGAAGTCATAACACCACGCTAAATAATAGACTCAAATAAACTTCAAGCCCTTCGAGTCTATCCGGTGACAGCCCGGTGAAATCAAGGTGTTTGCTGGCCGTTTCACGCTCAGCGTGCACCACGCCCCTACAGTAGGTGCCCGCCCGTAGGGCAGGGGCGCTAAAGTAGATGGGTACACCCACCGGCTACCTGAAAGGTACTATCGTGAGCACCGCCGAGAACACCTACACTCTACGCCCCTGGCGCGAGGGCGATACCCTAGCCCTCTTAGAGTACTGGCACGATGCTGAAAACCGGCAGGTAGCCGCCTTCCGCTCATCCTTCGGGCCAGATTCTGACGCCCGCTTCTCCCGCACCCTTGTTGCCGAACACCAGGGGGTGCCCGTAGCCGCAGGCACCATCTACGAGACTGACCTACACCCGGCCCGCCTCTGGTGCTACATCGAGGTAGCCCCTGAACACCGCCGCACAGGCCTAGGTAGCCTACTTCTGCAGAATCTTAAGGACGCTGCCGCCTCAGCCCCCAGTGCGGCTTCGGCTTTCCGAACCAAGGTGGAACCAGCCTCCACCGGCCTAGACTTTGCTTCTGCCCGCGGTTTCACCGTCGCCCAGCGCTCGCGTATGGTGCGTATTGAAGCTGGGGCGGTGCCCTCGGTGCCCCTACGCCAGGATGAATCTGAGCGTATTACCCAGGCGATTGAAGATTTAGCTACCGGGTCTGTGGAGCTAACCCAGCGTTTCTGGGAGTTCTACCGGGCCGTGCACACCTGGGATGAGCCAGCCGATATGCCTATCGGCCGGGTTAACCGTCTTTTCCTGTCTGATGAGGCTGAGGCTCTGGGCGCTGTGGTCTTGCGTGATGATGTGCTGCGTGCCCAGGCTAATGGTAAGAAGGGCGATATTATCGCCTTTGCTGTGAGCTACCGCCCTATTGAGGTTGATGCCGGGCAGATGCCCGTCTCAGAAGATGATGCTACTGAAATCACTATCGGTTACCGGGTGGGCCACCCTGGTGCCCGTGAGGCTATTATGCAGCTTCTTTCGGTGCTGACTGGTACCTATGCGGTGCAGGTTGAGGTTGATGATTCTATGGAGGATCTAGCCGTACTGATTGACCAGCTCGTGAAGATGGGGGCTGCCACCGTGACCAGCGAGTCCCTGGTGCTGGTGGACGGCTAACCCAGACATTTTTTCTAAGACCCCTTGGTTCTCTCTTCACCCCCATACTTTTTGAGGGGGTGAAGAGAGAACCAAGGGGTCTTTATTATGGTCGAGCGGACGGGGTGTATCTGCCGATATTATTTGACGTCCTACAAGCGCCTAGTGCCTCTTATGTGCCGATGGTAAATATGATTTTAGAGGGTGTTTACCTTAAAAATAGACCTGCGTTACCTTGTTGGGTAATACCTGCTAGGAAGATGGTGACTAGGTGCCTTGGTGCTGTATATACACTGTTTGGCTTTATGGTGTTCTTTGTTTTGTCTCAGAGTGAAATCTTGTCATTTTTCTTAAAAAGCCCGCTTATGAACTTGCTCAGTCTACTGAAAGTATGTAGTGTTATAAACAGTTGTTCAGCCTACTGATAGCACTCATAGGGAGTCTATCGCTGAAGCAACAACTCGTACTGAGAGTCGCAAAGAAAGGCAATAGCTCATGGCTACCAACGAAACCATTGAAACCCTGCGCAACAGCACCGTTTTCGGCACCGACGGCGAAAAGATCGGTCACGTAGGCGAGCTCTACCTGGACGCACAGACCGGCGAACCCACCTTCGTCACCGTCAACACCGGTTTCTTCGGCACCAACGAATCCTTCATCCCCGTGGACCAGGCTCGCTATGCAGGCGACGAAATCCACGTCCCCTACACCAAGGAATTCGTCAAGGATGCCCCCAACATCGCAGAAGATGGCGAACTCTCACCCGCTGAAGAGCAGCGTCTCTACGAGTACTACTCACTTACTGCAGGCACCGCCACCGCAGGTGTAGCTCACACCGAGCGTCCTGCCACCGGCGCACCTGCAACCCATGCAACCAACACCGCTGAACACGGCGACGTTGTAGCTCACGAAGAGCGCCTCAACGTAGGCACTGCCACCAGCGCAACCCAGACCGGCCAGGTCCGCCTGCGCAAGGTCGTCCGCACCGACACCGAAACCGTCGAGGTGCCCGTCCGCAAGGAAGAAATCGTCGTTGAGCGCACCAACCTCAAGGACGGCGAAGTCGTCAACAACTACGACTTCGACTCCGCAGAGGCACACGCAGACGTCACCGTCACCGCCCACGAAGAGCGCCCCGTAGTCTCCACCGAGACCGTAGCAACTGAGCGCGTCTCTGTAGGCAAGGAAGTACACACCGACACCGAGCGCGTCTCAGCAGACGTCCGCAAGGAAGAAATCGTTGTAGAAGGCGACAAGAAGTAAGCACTAGACTAAGCCTCTAGCGCTGAACAGCCTCACGCAGGGCCCCGGGAAAACCACCCGGGGCCCTTTCCTATAACCCCCAACCCCAAAGGACGAAAAATGGCCCACCTCGTAGACCCCCGCAGCAAATACCCCGTCATTGCCCCTCCCAAACAAACCCAGCCCGAACCCGGCCTTGACGCAGAGATGACCCCCAAAGCTGACCTAGGCATCGACACCTACAAAGGAAACGGCAGACTCAAAGGGCGCCGCGCCCTTATCACCGGTGGCGACTCCGGTCTCGGGGCAGCAGTTGCCATCGCTTACGCACGCGAAGGCGCCGATGTCGCTATCGCCTACCTGCCAGAAGAAGAACCAGATGCCCGCCTCATCATCGAACAGATTGAGCAAGCCGGTGTTAAAGCCCTAGCACTACCCGGGGACCTACGAGAACGTGAACACTGCCAGCAGATCGTTAAGCAGACAGTAGAAGCCTTTGGTGGGCTAGATATTCTGGTCAACAACGCCAGCCGCCAGGTCTGGCACGAAAAACTCGAAGACATTTCAGACGAAGACTTCGACTCCACCATGAAAGCTAACGTCTACTCCTCCTACCGGGTCACCAAAGCGGCACTACCGCACCTTGAGCCTGGGTCAGCTATCATCTTCACCTCCTCAATCCAGGCCTATGAGCCCAGCGAAACTCTGCTGGATTACGCCCTGACCAAGGCGGCAATGAACAACTTCAGCAAGGGCCTGGCCCAGGCCCTAGCACCGCGCGGTATCCGCGTCAACGCCATCGCCCCCGGCCCCTTCTGGACCCCACTGCAACCTAGCCACGGCCAGCCCCAAGAAAAGCTCACCCAATTCGGGCAAGACACGCCCCTGGGCAGAGCCGGCCAGCCTGCCGAAATCGCTGGGGCCTATGTTTACCTCGCCTCAGATGAGGCAAGCTACGTATCGGGTGAGACCCTGGGCCTTACCGGCGGGCGCCCCACACCCTAAAGACACACCCCCTTTTATCTCTCACGACGCCTGCCCCCACCTTCCCAACCCCACCCCTAACCGGTGCCGGGTCGGGGAGCGGGGGTGGGCGTCCTTACCTATTGCTCTAGCTAACAGCGCACCAGGTGGCCTTTATGCCAGAATTGGTAGGTTATGACAGAAGAGACTCTTGGGACCGGGCAGATGCCGGCCCGCGCTAAGCAGCTAAAACTGCCGCCCCTACAGCTAGGCAAACAGACCATCGACACCCCGGTAGTGCTGGCCCCCATGGCAGGCGTTACCAATAAGGCCTTCCGCAGGCTCTGCCGCGACTACGGCGGCGGGCTCTATGTAACCGAGATGGTGACCGCCCGCTCCTTGGTCGAACGCAACCCTGAGTCTCTACGCATCATTGACCACGACGGCGACGAGAAAATTCGCTCTATCCAGATTTACGGGGTGGACGCCGTCAACGTGGGCAAAGCAATTCGCATGGTGGTCGAAGAAGACCGCGCCGACCATATCGACCTGAACTTTGGCTGCCCCGTCCCCAAGGTCACTAAGCTTGGCGGCGGGTCTGCCCTGCCCTGGAAGACTGACCTTTTCACGGCTATCGTCCAGACCGCGGTGCGTGAGGCTTCCCGCAACGATATTCCCCTGACCATCAAAATGCGTAAGGGCATCGATGAGGACCACCTGACCTACCTGGAATCAGCCAAAATAGCTCGTGACGCGGGGGTTGCGGCTATCGCCCTGCATGGGCGCACTGCCGCCCAGCACTACTCTGGTAAGGCCGATTGGGGTTCTATCGCCCGTTTGCGTGAGGCTATCCCCGATGTGCCGATTTTGGGTAATGGCGATATTTTTTCTGCTGAGGACGCCATCGCCATGGTCGAGCAGACCGGGGTGGACGGCATTGTGGTGGGTCGTGGCTGCCAGGGCCGCCCCTGGCTCTTTGGTGACTTGCAGAATGCTTTTGAAGGGTCTGAAGAGCGCCACCGCCCCTCTGTTTCTGAGGTGGCTGACATGATTTACCGCCATGCTGAGCTGCTGGTTGAGACTTTTGGTGATGAGTCCCGTGGCCTGCGGGAGATTCGTAAGCATGTGGCCTGGTATTTCCATGGCTACCCGGTGGGCGGTAAATTGCGCGCCAAGATGTCTACTGTTCCCACTCTCACCGCTTTCCGTGAGTACCTGGCTGAGCTGGATCACTCTATCGGCTACCCTGGTGCTGCTGTTGAGGGGCCGCGTGGCCGAGCTGGTAACCCCAAGAAGCCTCACCTGCCCGATGGCTGGCTGAACTCCCGCCTCCTGGGGGACGCCGAGCGTCTGGGTCTAGTGGACGCCGAACTAGATATTAGCGGCGGCTAGGGGAGCGGACGCCTGCCCCCGCCTAGTCCATGTCGGGCGGCGGAGGGTCGGTGGGTGTTTTGTCTTTCCACAGGTTGATACCCCACATGATGGAGAAGGGGCTCACCATGTGGAGGCTATGAAAGACAGCTCCGCACTCTTCACCGTAGATATCGCTGCTTGGGTCTGATGCGGCGATGGCTCGTACCGCTGCGATATTGAGGCAGATGGCAAGAATCAGTAGGAGAAGCCCGAGTATCCACCCGTAGATGAGTAGGCCAGCGGCTGCCACAGTGAGTAGGAGCGTAGCCCAGCCTTTGAAGGTGTTGCCCAGAAAGAATTCGTGGGTGCCGAGGTAGCCCTGCCAGCAGGCTATCTGGTAGGCCCCGGACTTGGTTCGGACTAACCTTTCATAGCGAAAATGCTCCAAATCGCCATAGTTGGGTACGTACTTCTCGCTCATAGAAGACGACTGTACCTTCCAGTAGGGGGGCGCAAACCGTAGGTTACATTGAGTGCTTACCAGAATCGCGCAGTGCCCACGCCGTGTGTGGACGCTGCGCGATTCTGGTAGACGCTGGGTTCGCAGTGCACACGCGGACGGACGCGCCCGCCTTCTTATCGCAGGTCAGGGAGGTAGGCGAGGGACACCCCGCCACAGTTTGCGCACCCCGTAGACACCGTAGTTCTCCTGGTGTATTTTGACCAGTTCCGGGATGAGCAACTGGTCGCTTAGTGTTCTGGCAACTGGCACACGGGCCTTAGCAGCCCGGTAACCACGGGAGGTGATAAACCCACCGATGAAAGTGGTTGCTAGTACCCGGCAAATAGGTTCGACCCCGAAGAGATCCTTGTGCGTGTCTATGAAGCGGATCATCAGCGGGCCGGACGGTCGAGCTCGGTTGCGAAAAAAGCTGAAGCGGCTTTCAGGATTTCGTTGGCTCTGCGTAGTTCAGCGATTTCTTTGCAGGAGGTGTAGAGGGGTTCGTTTGGGTGGTTTTTCGTCGGTCAGAGGGTAGGCGTAGGGCTCTGGTTTTGAGTTCTTGGGGTATCTTGGGGGCATGGGTAAAGTTTCTTTGGGTTGTTGGTTTCCAATTTTAGGGGTGGGAACTAAACCCAGTACATATCACTTTGTCTTCTTGGTCCTCGCCATTATTTCCATTGTGATGACGGTGCCCGGCAGTCTAAAAAGTAGCACACCGGTAAGCCCGTACTACTTGGCGACCGCCCCTGAAGGGTAAAAACTCATCTCCCCGTAGCATCTCGCTGCGGGGAGATATGTTTAAAGGGCAGCAGGTAGTAAATAATATGCGCTCTTTTTTTTTGGGGGGGATAGGACGTTCGTACCTCTAGCTCAGGATTTTCCTCAAGCCGCTTCTGACATCAGCTTTAATCTCATCGACTAGCCCTGGTTGGCTTGGTGCGTTCAGATAATCTAGGGTCAGGCCATTGATAAAGGCTGTTAGAAGCCGGGCAGTGCGAGCAAGATCTTCAGTGGCGATTCCCAGCTCTCCGGTAGATTGCCAGGCGGTCAGTCCCTGTATTAGACGATCCTGGAAAGTTGCTAGCTCCTGCTGATACAACTTGGCTAGCCCGCTGCGAGTTGAAGCTGCTGCGCCCATAATAATCCAAAGCGTGGCGTCCTCTCGTTGTACCTCTCCAATCGGTAGAAGCTCGAGTAGGGCAGTCGTCAGTCTTTCCAAGGGGTCAGCGGGCAATTGTAGATTCTGTACCCGTTCGTGTTGCCGTGCTGTAGAGCGCAGGAGTGCTTTTTCGAGCAACTGATTTTTTGTGCCCATGTAGTACTGGACGGTGCCGTGGGTAAGGCCTGCTTCTTGGGCTACTTTTCGCACACTCACTACATCAAAACCTTGTGTGACAATCACGCGGATTGCCGCATCACTTATGGAGGTTTCTTGAGCAGATATATCAGACATATATGCACTTTATCAACGAAGAGGCCTTAACCTTATTTTCTCATGCGTTCGTATGATAATGTCTTATACGATCGTATGAAGGAGCGGGTTATGGCCAATTACTTTCCACTCTTCGGGCTGGCGTTAATTGATAGCCTCAGCCTGGGGACCCTGGTGATTCCTATAGTCCTGCTTCTCAAATGGGGGCGGGTGCGGGTACTTCCATACGGCACCTACCTGGCCACAATATCCGTCTCTTATCTTCTGATTGATGTCGCTCTTTTCTTTGGGATGCGATGGGTGATAGAAGCCTTCAGTCAGGTAGCAACCACCGTGTGGTTCAGCTGGATAACGCTGGTACTGGGTGTAGCTCTGTTTATCTTTGGAGTTTTCTCACCGAACCCCGTGAAGAAAACAGCAGATGAGATCATGGAGGCTCGCGCCAGCCAGATTAACCTTACGGCTCGGAGGGGAACCGGTTTGTTAGGGGTTATGAGCCTGGCTGTTGGGTCGGCTGTTTTAGAGACGGCAACCATGCTGCCCTACCTGGCTGCTATTGGCATTGTTCAATCGTTAGAAGTATCTTTCGGAGCGCAGCTGGTGGTGCTGGCTCTCTATTGCCTGGTGATGGTGGCACCGGCGGCTCTCATCGGTTGTTGTGCGCGCATGTGGGGTGACCGTGCCTTTGAAAAAATCTTCAAAATAATGCCGCGTTTAGAATACGAAGCCAAAGTAACCATCCTCTGGGCTGCGGCTATTGTGGGGGTGTTGTTGGCTAGGAATGCTGTGATTAGGCTCGACTTGTTCTAGAAAGCTGGAGTCGGCAGATTTTGATGTGCCGTTGTCAGCTGGATAGGGGCTACTAGACTTAAACCATGAAGACCACCCCAAGTGCACAACAACTGATTGAAAACTCACCCAATGAGCCCGCGCCAAGCCCCGGCTATACCGAGGCGGACGCCGAACGGTGGGTGCCTGAACATCACAAGTCTGTTTACCGTTCACCTTTTGAGCGCGATCGCGCTCGTGTGTTGCACTCGGCCGCCCTGCGCCGGTTGGGCGCTAAAACCCAGGTGGTTGACCCTGATACCGATGATTTTGTGCGCACGCGCCTGACTCATTCCCTTGAGGTCGCCCAGGTTGGTCGTGAGCTGGGGCGCATGTTGGGCTGTGACCCGGACGTCGTTGATACAGCCTGCCTGTCCCACGACCTGGGCCACCCGCCCTTTGGGCACAATGGTGAAACTGCCCTCGACCGGCTGGCGGCTGATGCTGGCGGGTTTGAGGGCAACGCCCAGACTCTGCGCCTGCTCACCCGCCTAGAACCTAAGGTGATTAGGCATGATGGGGGCCCGGCTGGGTTGAACCTGACCCGGGCGTCCCTGGACGCAACCTGCAAGTACCCTTGGGCCCGTGAGAAGGCCCCTGCCCGCGCTGACGGTAAACCCAACCGCAAGTTCGGTGTCTATGCCGATGATATGCCTGTCTTTGACTGGTTCCGTGCTGGGGCTGTTGAGGCTGGGGCTGCACCGACCCAAAAGTGTATCGAGGCGCAGGTTATGGATTTGGCTGATGATATTTCGTACTCGGTGCATGATGTTGAGGACGCTGTCTTTGGTGGGCACTTGCAACTTGATGATCTAAAAAATGCGGACGCCCGCCAGCAGGTTTTTGAGAAGACCCGGCTCTGGTATCTGCCGGGGGTTGAGGACGCCACCCTTGACCTGGCTCTGACCCGTTTGGAGGGCCTTGACCGTTGGTTGCCTAATATGACGGGGACCCGCTCGTCTATGGCATCTTTTAAGGCGCTTACCTCTACTTTGATTGGGCGTTTTGCTGCTCGTGCTATGGTGGCTACCCGTGAGGTGTATGGGGATGAGCCGCTGACCCGTTACCAGGCCCAGTTGGTTGTGCCAGAAGAGACGGAGCATGAGATTGCTGTGCTGAAGGGTATTGCTACTGCTTTTGTGATGGCACCGCGGGACGCGGCGGCTCAGGCTACAGATGGTAATCAGCAGGAGATTTTGGAGTTCTTGGTTCATGCTCTCTATGAGAACCCTGATTACCTTGACCCGGTCTTTACCGCTGATTTGCAGGAGCTGGGCCGTCATGATGATACTGCCCGCCTGCGCCTGGTCATTGATCAGGTTGCCTGTTTGACCGATCGTTCTGCGCTTGCTTTGTTTAAGCGGATTACTGGGACTCACTGGGCGGTGGGCGATAAGCCCCTCTGGTAGGTGTTGATAGAAAAGGAAAATCAGTATGAGATATAAGAAATCTTTGAGAGAGATTTTTGTGGCTGCTCTAGCTAGTGTGCTTGTTGGGCTGCTGGCGGGTGCTGTGACGGGCCTTTGGGTGGTTGGTGTGGGTTCTTTTATCGTCACCTTGCTTATAGCGCTTTCGCCGGAGTCTTTCGGGTTAGGGCGCACCCGTCGGGGGCCGCTGGATGACGACGCGGTTTGATGACGTAGTTTGACGGGGCAGACTAAAATTGAACCTGTGGCAGGCTTAATCAAACGAGAAGACATTGACGAGGTGCGCTCTCGCACCGACATTCGCGAAATCATTGAAGGGTATGTGACCCTCAAATCTGCAGGTATTGGCTCTTTCAAGGGCCTGTGCCCTTTTCATGATGAGCGCACTCCGAGTTTCCATGTGCGCCCGCAGATGGGCACCTATCACTGCTTTGGTTGCGGTGAGTCGGGGGACGTGATTAGTTTCCTCATGGAAATGGATCATACTTCTTTCACTGAAACGGTGGAGAAGTTAGCTGCCCGCATTGGCTATGAGCTGCACTATGAGCAGGGTAGCGGTATGAGCCGGGAAGAGGTAGGACGCCGCCAGCGGCTACTGGATGCCCATAAGGTTGCGGCGGAGTTCTTCCAGAAGAACCTTTATACTCCTGCTGCTGTGGAGGCCCAGAAGTTTTTGGGTGCCCGCGGGTTTGACCCTGTAGCGACCCAAAAATTTGGGGTTGGTTTTGCCCCTAAGGGGTGGGATAACCTGCTTAAATATTTGATGAATAAGGGCTTCACCACCGACGAGTTGCGTGAAACGGGTATGTTTTCTGAGGGGCAGCGGGGCCTCTATGACCGTTTCCGTGGGCGTATTATCTGGCCTATCCGCAATATTACTGGTGAGACTATTGGTTTTGGCGCCCGCCGTATTTTCGATGATGATCAGGGCCCCAAGTACCTTAATACCCCTGAGACTGCTCTCTATAAGAAGTCGCAGGTGCTCTATGGCCTTGATTTGGCTAAGCGCCCTATTGCTAAGAAGAAGCAGATTGTGGTGGTGGAGGGCTATACCGATGTTATGGCTGCCCAGCTTGCCGGTATTGATACTGCTGTGGCTACCTGCGGCACCGCATTTGGTACTGATCACATCAAAATTGTGCGTCGTCTGATTTCTGATGATGGCACTGGCGGCGAAGTGATTTTCACTTTTGATGGGGATGCTGCGGGGCAAAAGGCTGCCCTGGCTGCTTTTTCAGAGGATCAGCGGTTTGTTGCTCAGACCTTTGTTGCTGTGGCTAAAGACGGTATGGATCCTTGCGATTTGCGCCTTACCCGCGGGGACGCTGCGGTGCGTTCTTTGATTGCCTCCCGGCGTCCGCTCTTTGAGTTTGCTATTGATGCCACGCTTGCCAACTACGATTTGAGTACCTTGGAGGGGCGGGTGCGCGGTATGCGCGCTATTGCCCCCATTATTGCTGGTATTAAGGACGCTGCCCTGCGCCCGGCCTATGTGCGGCAGGTATCTGGGCAGTTGGGTTTGGACGCTGCTGAAGTTCAACGAGCGGTGAGCGCGGCGGCAGCTTACCCGCAGGCGTCCGCCAGTCAGCGAGCTGAAGCCGCAGAAGCTGAGCGTGCTGCCCGAGCTGCTGCAGAAGAAGCCCCGGCACCGGTGGAGGACCCCTATGAGCTCCCTGATATGCGCGACCCTGTAGCCCGTACTGAGCGGGAGGCTCTTGAAGTTGTCTTGCAGTACCCTCAGTACCTTTCTGTGGAGCAGTGGCAGGAGTTGGCTACCGTGCATTACCGTTACCGGGCCCATGGTGGGGTTGCTCAGGGCATTATTGGGGCGGCTTCGATGATGGCTCCTGCGGCTGGGGCTACCTGGGTTAATACAGTGCGTGCCTATGCCCCTGAGCCTGTGCATACTCTTCTGGCGGAACTTACTGTGGCCCCTATCCCGGCTCGTACCGATGAGCAGTTGATGCGTTATTCGCGGGATATTCTCAATCGTCTCTTTGAGCAGGAAATTACCCGCCAAAAGTCAGATTTGCTGATGCAGCTACAGCGCCTTTCGCCCCAGAATGATGCTGAGGCTTACCGGGAGATACAGCAGCAGCTGCTTGCTCTTGAGTTGCGCCGTCGTAGTAAGATGCAAGGCCAAGACTAGACTGTGACTGAGCTAACCTGCTCTCGGTTTGCGCGGTACGGGAACCCCGTGTAAAGTTATTACTCGTTGCGGCGATGAAAACATCGCAAACAACATTCCCCCGTAGCTCAATTGGCAGAGCATTCGACTGTTAATCGAAGGGTTACTGGTTCGAGTCCAGTCGGGGGAGCCACCAGAGAAAAGACCTAGCTTCGGCTAGGTCTTTTGCTTTAACTACTTACACCTTGCATAAACACGCTATATTCCGCTGCCTAGTCGCCACAAGCACCTAAAAGACGGTAAACTTACTATTTAGAAAATGTAAGATGCAAGTACGCTTATTGACACTAAGAGAGGTGGCACATGACCACTCCCAACGATCTAAACGGCTCCGTCCGGGCCCGGGGTCTACGCGCTGGCTATAACAACCTCAAAGCTAGCGCACAACACGTGGTTGACGCCGGTAAGGTGCTCACCAACCTAACCCCTAAGCAGCTCAAAGACGAAATCCAGATTGCCAAAATCGAAGTCAAAGAAAAGGGCATCGCCCTGGGCAAAGGCGCCGCTGTTGCCGCCATCGCCCTCATCTTTGCACTCTTCATGACAATCGCCCTCATCATCCTGGCCTACGTCGGCTTAGCCGCCCTCATGCCCAACTGGGCCGCTGCCCTCGTGCTCGTCGTGCTCTTCCTCCTCCTCGCCGCTATCGCCGGTTTCATAGCCTTCAAGATGATTAAGGCCCAGATGCCTCTCAAGCCTGAATCAGCTATCTTCGGCCTGCTCTACGACCTGGGCGTGCTCAAGGAAGGCTCCGCCATGACCGCCAAGCGCGTCAAGCGCGAGCAAGAAGAACGCGCTGAAGCCAAGAAGGCTGAAAAGCAGGCCTCTGAAAACGCCCAGGGCGGTAGCGATCAGCAGACTCACGCCACCCTCAACCCCAGCAAGGAACAGCTCATCCAGCGCACCAAGCAGCGCCGCGAGCACCTCAAGACCCTGCGCGATGACATCGAAACCTACTCACGCAACGTACAGGTTGGCACCCAGAACCTGGTCAACAACGCCAAGGCCTCCGCTAAGAACGCCCCAGCAAACGCAGCTAAAAGCAGCCGCAAACTGGCCGTAAACGCCTCCAACCCCGAGACCCTCCAGGTCCACTGGAAGTCCTTCGCAACCCTGGCAACCTCCCTGGGAGCCTTCTTCCTCTTCCTGGGTAAACTCATTAGCCGCCGCAAGTAAAACCCTTGTCTCGCCTCAGAAAAGGCGGCACAAGCGTCCTTGCCCTAAGCCCGCCCCAGCATCTACCGCCGGGGCGGGCTTGGTGTTTTCCCGCACTCAACCGACCACCGGGCTGTGCGCCAGTACCAAAAACCCGGTAAGGTCAGTGTGACAAGGAACGAAGAGACCCCGAAAGGCCCCGCATGGCTGACACGCCCCTGACCATCCTCATTGGCGCCGACACCTACCCACCCGACATCAACGGGGCCGCCCAATTCTCATCCCGTCTTGCCCACGCAATGACCGCACGCGGCCACACCGTACACGTCATGGCACCCAAACAAGAAAAAGGTATCACCAGCTGCCACACAGTCGACGGCATCGTGGAGCACCGCATGCGCTCGCACCGGGTCATTACCCACCCCTATATGCGCTTGAACTTCCCCTGGGAGATTTATGCTGAGGCAGACCGCCTGGTGCAAGAAATTCAGCCCGATGTGATTCATATTCAGTGCCACTACCTGATTGGGCGCGTACTGGCCCGTATCGGCGCTAAACGCGGTGTGAGAGTAGTTGCCACCAACCACGTCATGCCCCAGAACATCACCCCCTTCTTACCCTTCAATGACCGGGTCAACTCTGTGCTAGAGAAAATATCCTGGGGTGATATGCGCCGGGTGCTAGGCCAGGCAGCCGTGGTGACTACCCCCACCCAGATTGGTGCGGACGCCATGGAAAGCGGCGGTAAGTTCTCTCGCCCCGTCATGCCAGTTTCTAACGGTATTCAAAGCTCTGACTATGAGCTTGCCCCGGGGGAGAGCATCGATAAGCCTGCCGGTGAGCTAACGATTTTCTTTGCCGGGCGACTAGCGGTTGAAAAGAATATTGATGTGCTCATCGAGGGCTTCTCACGTCTGCCTGCTGACCTCTTGCAGAAAACCGTGCTTGAGGTGGCCGGTACTGGCGAAATCTTAGCCGAGCTGCAGGCTAAGGCCGCTGACTGTGGTGTGGCTGATCGGGTACGTTTCTTAGGGTATGTCTCTGATGAGGAGCTTCGCGCAGGCTACCTGCGCGCTGATGTTTTCTGTCAGCCTGGCACTGCCGAGCTGCAGTCGCTGGTGACCTTAGAAGCTATGAGCGCATCAAAACCTGTGGTTCTGGCGGATGCGCTGGCCTTGCCTCATCTGGTTGATTCGGGGAAGAATGGTTACCTTTTTACGCCCGGTGATACCGCTGAGCTGGCGGGGCGTCTGGCTGATATTCTGAGCCTGCCTGAGGCGGAGCGTCAGGCCATGGGGGAGTGCTCCCGCCAGATGGTGGCCCGCCATGCTGCTGAGAAAACCTGGGAAACTTTTGAGTCTCTCTACCGCTCAAATGAGCCTTATGAACGGTTTCTGGCGGGGCGCTAGAGCCACCTGTGGTTTGGTTTCATCTGCCTTTTTCGGTATTCTTAGAGGCAGTGTCACGCTCGTTAGAGCCTGGTGCTGTGGGGCCTTAGCTCAGCTGGTTAGAGCAGGGGACTCATAATCCCTTGGTCGCGGGTTCAAGCCCCGCAGGCCCTACAAAATAAGCCCCTCACCTGGGAAACAGGTGGGGGGCCTTTTTCTTGGAATACTTTTCTTCCCGTATGTGTGGGGGCTTACAGAAAGCCTTGCCCCAGGCTTTAACGACACACTTCATTCACCCTGTATTCTCATGCAGTTCCCGTGTTTGTCCTTGCGAGATGCTACATTTGTTGAGGAAAGTTATTACTTTCTCTCATTTGTCCCCCACCTAACTCAGAGGAAACTATGTCTTTCTCCCTCAAGCGCATTACTGCGCGCGTCCTGGCAGCAGGTCTGCTGGCAGGCTCTCTGGCCTTTGCCGGTTCTGCCGGTGCCCAGGCGGCAGTTAGCCCCGCCCAGTTCGCCAGCTACACCTCAGAAGCTGGCGTGCACTCCAATTACCACGTCTATGCTGAGAACATTGACTGGAACCAGCCTGTGGGCGTTGTCTTCTACCTCGATGGAGACTACTGGCAGACTAACCAGTCAAAGGTGCACTCACCCGACAATTCTCAGCTGCTGGGCATGGCTAAGGTCGCTAATGAGCGCAACATGGTTTTTGTGCCCGTCATCTCCCCTGATAAGGACGCCACCGGCAACGGTATTACCTGGTGGCAGTCCATGGACGCCAACGGCGACTGGTTCCGTTCTTTCGCTAGTTCCTTCATTGCTGAAGCAGGCCTAGATTCTTCCAACGTATGGACTATCGGCCACTCTGGTGGCGCAGAAATCACCGGTTTTGAGTTACTGGCTGACAGCCAGGATTCCTGGCGCACTGGTGGCGGTTCGGTCATGGTCGGCGGCGGTAACAGCAACGGACTGCAGACCCTGCCCTCAGAGACTGCCCAAGACTTCTCCCTCCAGTGGTACATCGGTTCTGAGGACGGCGTGGGCGCAACCTGGCCTGTTGCCTGGTCAGCTTACGGCGCAGCAGAAAACGGTCACAGCATCTACTCTGCTGCCGGTTTCAAGAACGTAGATTTCACCGTGATCCCTGGCATCGAGCACCACAACTATGATTTCCCCGTCATCCTTGAAGAGGCCCTTGATAAGGTTGAGCCGCAGCTTATTGGCGGTATTGGGGCTTACTTCTACACCCACGGTGGTGCCCAGGTTTTTGGTGAGCCTGTCGCTAACGAGTACGCCATCACCGGTGGCGCCCAGCAGCTCTTCCGGGCAGCTAACGGCGTTGAGACCCTTTTGGTGTGGTCCGCTGAGACTGGTGAGGTTACCCCGGTAGCTTACGCTCGTTTCTAGGTGTGATCTTCTGTAGCTCCCTCGTACCGTATGCTGTGTAAGGACACACATTTTTTGAGGGAGTAAGCATGTCTCGTTCACCGTTTTTTCAGTCCGTTGCAGGCACCTGTTCTTTGGTTCTTGCAACGGGCTTTTTGGTCACTGCCCTACCTACTGCCGGTCAGGCGGCACCCCCGCAGGGTGCCCTCGGTGATGCTGCTTATCAGGGGCAGGTAGCAGGAGGGCCGGACGCTGGTACCGCCGGTGAGATGACCACCCGCTACCAGCCGCGGGTAGAACCTGATACGGACCGTCTGATTGTGAAGTTCAAGGAGGGGGTGGTGGAGCAAGAGCAGGCTGAGATTCTTGATGATATTGCAGAGGCCACCCCTGCTGTAGAGGTCGCTGAAATCTCCCATGAGACAGTTGAACAGGCTCAAGTGGTAGATGTTCAAGAGATGATGACCCCCAGTGAGCAGGCGCAGATTGTTGAGCTTCTAGAAGAGCAACCTGAGGTTGAATACGCTGAGCCTGATCTCATCATTAGCGCTGGGCAGGCAGCTACTCCCCGAAACCCACCTAATGACCCCTATTTCGCTGGTTACCAGTGGAATATGAGAGCTATTGATGCCCCTGGGGCCTGGAAGTACGCTACGGGTGAGGGCGTGGTGATCGGTGTGGCAGATACCGGGCAGACCTGGCACCCTGAGCTGGCGGCTAAGACCTTGCCAGGCTACGATTTTGTGTCGGCTGACCAGAGTAGGGACGGTAACGGTTGGGACTCTAACCCCAATGATGAGGGGGACTGGGGCCCACAGGTGCCGCGTTCTATGTGGCATGGCACCCATGTAGCTGGTATCGCTGCTGCTTCTACCGATAACGGTGTGGGCGTTGCTGGGGTTGCGCCTAACGCCCGTATTCAACATGCTCGCATTATGGGTGTGAACGGGCGAGCCTATACTTCTGATCAGGCTGCTGGTGTTGCTTGGAGCGCGGGTGTGCCCGTGCCTGGGGCACCGGCAAACCCGACCCCTGCGGCAGTAGTGAACTATTCTGAGGGGTTCTATTCACCGACCTGCCCTCAGGTGCTTCAGGACGCTATCAATGCAGCTCATGCCCGGAACGTTCCGGTCGTTGCGGCAGCCGGTAACTTTGGTGCTAATGCTGCTGGAACCTCACCGGCTAACTGCCTGGGCGCTATCGTGGTGGGCGCAACTGCCAGCGGGAATAGGATGACCGGTTACTCTAACTGGGGGCCCATGCTTGATGTGGTGGCCCCTGGTGGGGCGGCTGGGTCCGATATCTGGTCTACGGTCAATACTGGCGCCTATACCCAGGTGGGGCCAGGCTATGGGCCTCTGAATGGTACCTCCATGGCGGCCCCTCACGTCACTGGCATTATTGCCTTGATGAAGGAGCGCAACCCTAATCTCACCGTTGAGCAGATTCGCTCTATTCTCAAAAATACTGGTACGAGCGTGAACGGTTACCGCCTGGTGAATGCGCCTCGAGCTGTCTCAACGGTTGCCGATACTCGAGGGTTTCCTCTGATTGGTGCTATTGGCGGCTATTACTATACTCATGGGGCAGCTGGTGCTTTTGGGGTTCCTACCAGCGGTGAGTTTCTTCTCCGTGATGGGGGAGTAGGGCAGAACTTCTCTCGTAATTTCACCATCTATTGGACCGCGCGTACTGGGGCTTATCCTGTGTATTTTTCTGGGGGTATTGGTGCTCGATACCGGGCTGGTGGTTATGAGAATAGGTATGGGTACCCGGTAATGGCTGAGACTGCTATTGCCGGCGGAGCCATGCAGAAGTTTGCGCTGGCTGATGGTCGCCGATCTGCTTTCTATTGGACTCCTGAGCATCACCGTACCCATGTGGTGTGGGAGGCCGGTGGTATCGGTGGACGTTTTACCCGTGAGGGTGGTACTGGTACTTATGGTTTTCCCAGTGAGGACGAGACCGCTTACGCTTATGGGGCGCGTAAGACTTTCCGCCTCAACGGGAAGGAGACTCGTTTCTACTGGTCACCTACTACCGGAACACGGACGATGAACGGAAAGGGTGCTATTTTTAGCCGCTGGGTAGATTTAGGGCATGCTACCACTCTGGGCTTCCCGCTTACTGACGAAGAGGCTATTCCTGGGGGAGCGCAGCAGGTATTCCGGGCGCAGAATGGGTGGGAGACTAGGTTGGTTTGGTCGCCGGCTACGGGTACTCGTAAGGTTGCTGCTAATGGTGCGCTTTATTGGTATTGGGTCAATAACGGCTATACAAGCACCTTGGGGTTCCCCACAACTGATGAGACTGCGCAGGCTGATGGTAGTGTGACTTTGAAGTTTTCTAGTGGTGTTGAGTTGCGGTGGACTGAGGCTGGTGGGGTGAAACGAGTACGCTAGGCGGCGAAGTCATCACCAATTGGTAGGAGCACACTAGGGCCATCTAGCCCGAGAAGAAGCAGGGGGTTCGTATAGTCGAGCCCCCTGTCTGCTGTCTTAGACCCGGGGGCGGGTTCTCTTACACCCCAGTGCAGGCAAAAGCGTGGGGCACAGTGCTGAATTTCTGGGTCAAGCTGGGCGATGACGTCCCCGGCCTGCACCTGGCTACCAAGAGGTAGGGGGTTGTTCACCGGCTCAAAGGAGGACAGCCTCCCATCTGGGTGCTCGATGGTGAGTACCTGGCGGTCTACCACCGTGCCAGCAAAAACTATTTCCCCTTCAAAGGGTGCCAGGACGTTCCCGCCTGCTTGGAGTGTAAGATCAACTCCACGGTGCCCAGCTGACCAGCGTGCGGCGGGCTTTTCAAAGCCGCGTATCACCTCAACCTGCCCTTCTAATGGGGCCTGCCAGGGGTGCGTCCGCTGTGCTGAAGCTAGGGGAGCTGCTGCACCTATGAGTAGCAGGGCACAAGAACAAGCCCCTAGAACTCTCGTCACTGCTTGAGCGGGGAGGGGAAGAAAAGACATGGCAAGAAACCTCCTGGTCGGTGCCCGCCCCTTACCCTAGGTGGCGCCAACCATTGGTTGCTCCTATCTTTACCACTGGAAACCTGCCATCACAAGAGCTAAAAACTCGGTGATTAAAAGCCAATGATGGGGTATAGTTGTTGATTGCAGTTTGTCCCTGCACCCTGCCTAAAAATAGGTGGCGCTGGGGGCAAGGGGAATCCCTTTACATAGAGACCTCTCCTTGAGGAGCCGTTTACGCGCGCTTCATCTAGGATCTGACATCGCGTAACGTGAAGCAACTAGCCTCTAGTTGATAAGGAACTTTCGGTCCGGCATAAGCCGGTGAAGGTCTGAGACTGCTTCGTCACTCCAACGAAAAAGTCTGAGCGTTACCAGGGGAGCGGGCCTTGGCCCAAGACGCTCCACATGTAAACCGATAACTACTATGCGCGGAGCGCGGCTAGCCTGGAATCAGGGGCCCGCCCGGCACCCATCACACTAAGGAGACGACATGCCCGTCGTAACTATGCGCCAGCTTCTCGATTCAGGTGTCCACTTCGGTCACCAGACCCGCCGCTGGAACCCCAAGATGAAGCGTTTCATCCTCACCGAGCGCAACGGCATCTACATCATCGACCTGCAGCAGTCACTGGCCTTCATCGACCAGGCTTACGAAGCTGTTAAGGCAACCGTTGCTCACGGCGGCACCGTTCTGTTCGTTGGTACCAAGAAGCAGGCTCAGGAAGCCATCGCTGAGCAGGCTACCCGCGTGAACATGCCCTACGTTAACCACCGCTGGCTCGGTGGTATGCTCACCAACTTCGCCACCGTTTCCAAGCGTATTGAGCGCATGAAGGAACTCGAGCAGATCGACTTTGACGATGTTGCAGGCTCACAGTTCACCAAGAAGGAACTGCTGCTTCTTCGCCGCGAGCACGAGAAGCTCGAGAAGACCCTCGGTGGTATCCGCAACCTCACCAAGGCACCTTCACTGATCTGGGTTGTTGACACCAAGAAGGAACACCTAGCTGTCGACGAAGCTCAGAAGCTGGGCATCCCCGTAGTTGCTATCCTCGACACCAACTGCGACCCCGACGAAGTTTCCTTCCCCATCCCCGGTAACGACGACGCAATCCGCTCCGTCAACCTGCTCACCCGCGTCATCGCGGATGCAGTTGCTGAGGGTCTGCTGGAACGCGAAAACAAGAAGACCGGCAAGTCAGCTAACGCTTCTGAAGAGCCCATGGCTGAATGGGAACGCGAACTGCTGGAGCAGCACGAAGCTGCCAAGGCAGAAGCACCCGCTGAAGAAGCTAAGTAAAGCTTAATAGAGAGTTACGGCACCCGCCCACATTCGGTGGGTGCCGTTCTCACACACCCCACCGTCATAGTGGGGCGATAGATTTCCCTAATCTGTTCAAAATATAAGGAGTTCACCATGGCGAACTACACCGCAGCCGACATCAAGGCACTGCGCGAAAAGACCGGCGCAGGCATGCTCGACGTCAAGAAGGCCCTCGACGAGGCCAACGGCGACCAGCAGAAGGCAATGGAAATCATCCGCGTGAAGGGCCTTAAGGGCGTCACCAAGCGCGAAGGCCGTGCAACCGCAGAAGGTCTCGTCGCTGCACGCGTTGAGAACGGTGTTGGCTTCATGGTTGAAGTTAACTCAGAAACCGACTTCGTTGCTAAGTCCGAGCCCTTCATCAAGTTCGGTAACGACGTACTGGAAGCAGCAGTTGCTGCTAACGCCTCCAACCTGGATGAGCTCAAGGCAGCTTCCTACGAGGGCAAGACCGTTGAAGAACTCACCACCGAAGCAGGTGCCCTGCTGGGTGAAAAGATCGTTGTTCGTCGCGTAGCTCGCGTTGAGGGCGAGAACGTTGCAGTTTACCTGCACAAGACCTCCAAGGACCTGCCCGCACAGGTTGGCGTTCTGCTTGCAGTAGCTGGCGACAACACCGACGAAGTTGCACACGATGTTGCTGTTCACATCGCTGCAATGAGCCCCAAGTACCTCAACTCAGACTCCATCTCCGCTGAGGACGTTGAGGCTGAGAAGCGCGTTGCTGAAGAAACCGCACGCGGCGAAGGTAAGCCTGAGCAGATCATCCCCAAGATCGTTGAAGGTAAGCTCAAGGCTTTCTACAAGGAAAACACCCTGCTTGACCAGGACTTCGCTAAGGACTCATCCAAGTCTGTTGCAGCAATTCTGAAGGAGAACGGTGCAACCGCAACCGCTTTCGAGCGTTTCCGCGTCGGCGCCTAATACTCTTCAGGTGTGATTGAGCACCAAAAAAGCTCATAGCTCAGGGGAGCCCCGCACAGGGGTTCCCCTTTGCCGTATGCTAGAGACAAAGCGCGCACCTGATGCCGCAAAAAATTTTTGACCTTTTCAGGAGGGCCATCATGGCAGAGTCAACCCGAACCATCCAACGAGACGCCACCGGTCGCCGCCGCGTGCTACTCAAGCTCTCCGGCGAGGTCTTTGGCGGCGGCGAAGTCGGTATCTCCACCGAGGTTGTGCGCGGCATCGCAGAGCAGATTGCCTCAACCATCGGCCATGTTGAGGTTGCTGTAGTAGTAGGCGGCGGTAACTTCTTCCGTGGCGCTGAACTCTCAGAAGCAGGCATGGACCGTTCTCGCGCCGATAACATCGGTATGCTTGGTACCGTCATGAACTCCCTGGCCCTGCAGGACTTCCTGGAGCAGGCCGGTATTGACACCCGCGTGCAGTCAGCTATCTCCATGCAGCAGGTTGCAGAGAACTACATCCCCCGCCGCGCCATCCGCCACATGCAAAAAGACCGTGTGGTCATCTTCGGTGCTGGTGCGGGCCTGCCCTACTTCTCCACTGATACTGTCTCTGCCCAGCGTGCCCTGGAAATTCACGCCGATGAAGTTCTTGTCGCCAAGAACGGGGTAGACGGTATCTACACTGCTGACCCCAAAAAAGACCCCACCGCTGAGCGCCTCTACAAGCTCACCTACGATGAAGCCCTTCAGCGCAACATCCGCGTGATGGACCAGACCGCTTTTTCCCTGTGCAAGGACAACAATGTGACCATGCGCGTCTTTGGTATGCAGGGTGAAGGAAATGTGGCCCGGGCCATTTTAGGTGAAGAGATTGGTACCCTGGTTACTGCCTAAGGGCACCAAGACCACTAGACTAGATAAAGACTACCGATAAAGCGCCCCACTGACGGGCACAACCTTATAAGGACTAACAACAGATGGTTGAAGAAACCCTGCTCGAAGCCGGCGAAAAGATGGATAAGTCTGTCGAAGCCTTGAAGAATGAATTCGCTTCAATCCGCACCGGCCGCGCCAACCCCGCACTCTTTGCAAACCTCACCGCAGACTACTATGGTGCTCCCACCCCCTTGCAGCAGCTGGCCTCCTTCCAGACCCCTGAAGCTCGCACCGTGCTCATCACCCCTTACGACAAGAGCGCCCTGGGTGCCATTGAGAAGGCTATCCGCGACTCAGATCTTGGGGCCAACCCCGCCAACGACGGTAACGTGGTGCGTGTTGTCATGCCTGAGATGACAGAAGAGCGTCGTAAGGAATACATCAAGATGGCCGGCCAGAAAGCCGAAGAAGGCCGTGTTGCTGTGCGCAACACTCGCCGTCACGCCAAGACTGCTCTCGATAAGCTCGTCAAAGACGGCGAAATCGGTGAGGACGAGGGGGCACGCGGCGAAAAAGAGCTTGATGCTCTGACCAAGAAGCACATTGACACTGTTGATGCGCTGCTGAAGTCCAAGGAAGCTGAACTGCTCGAGGTCTAAATCTGTATGACTGTTCATTCTCAAGAACAGCCGCCCCAGGCCTCTAAAGCCGGCAGGAACCTACCCGCCGCCATCACCGTCGGCCTTGTGCTGGGCGCGTTGTTGGCGGTGGGTTTATTTTTTGTTCCCTTCGTGCTGGTGCTGCTGGCGGCGGCCGCTGTCTCGGTAGGCACCTGGGAGGTCTGCCACGGGCTCAACCATAAGCGCGGTATGGGAATTCCTGTTATTCCCGCTGTTGCCACTGCGCTGATTATGCCTTTTGCCGCCTACTATGGGGGCGGTACCTGGCTGATTTTTACTGTGGTGGCCTCGATTCTGGTGCTGATTGGCTGGCGTATTGTGGGGCAGCGTGATGGCATGATTATGTCGATCATGGGCTCTATCTTTGTGATGTCCTGGGTGCCTTTCATGATTTCGTTGGCCCTCTTGCTCTACCGGGAGGATTCAGGGCCCGGTAAGGTGCTCATGATTCTGCTCATGGCTATTGGTAATGACACCTGGGGCTATATCGCTGGCGTTAAATGGGGTAAGACCCCTATGGCCCCTAAAATCTCTCCGAAGAAAACCTGGGAGGGCTTTGCCGGGTCGATGGTGGGTTCCATTATCGTGGGTATCATTTGTTCCCTTCTTATGGGTGACCCCTGGTGGTATGGCCTTATTGTGGCTGTCTTCTTGGTGATTGCATCTACTGCGGGTGACCTGGGGGAGTCCATGGTTAAACGTGAAATTGGTATTAAAGATATGTCGCACGTTCTGCCGGGTCACGGTGGTGTGATGGATCGTTTAGATTCTATTGTTTTCGCTATCGCTATTGGTTACGTGATTTTCTCGGTGCTTACAGCCCTCTTTTAGGGCCCGGCGCTGTCAGATATTGGAGGCTCAATGAAACATCAGGCTGAATCTTCCGGAGAGTTTCGCCGGGTTAGCCCCGAAGAGAAGGGGTACTCGATAGCTAGCGTGGATTCTTTTTTCACGCGTCTAGCTGACGACTATGAGCTCCTGCTCACCGGGGGAGAACTGGGGGCGGGGGTGCATAACTCCTGTACGATACGTGCAGCAGTTTTTAAGTCTGAGAAGGGTGGCTATGCGCCGGACGATGTGGACGCTGCCCTCGATAAGGTTGAGGACCGTTTCTGCGAGCTTGAGCACCAGTTGTATGTGCAGCGTTATGGGCGGCAGACCTGGAATCAGGCGGTAGAGGAGCTGCGAGAGCTTCTGATGGGGCGTCTGCGGCGGCCTGCCGGTCAGCGCTTCCGCAGACCTTCTAGGCGTTTGACGAAAGGGTACTTCAGTAAAGAGGTTGATGCCCTCTGCGAGCGCCTTTTGGCTCATTTTCGGGGGGCGGACGTCCTTACCCCCGCTGATATTAGGGCGGCGGCTTTTAGCCCGGCTACCGGTGATCTCTGTTATGAGGAGACCCAGGTGGATGCTTTTTTGGATAGGGCGATTGAGTATCTAGGCGATACTCGGTTTGAGTAATATTCTGTGATTGCTCAACCTGTGTTGCGGTGTTCTAAGGTGACTTTTGGGTTTTATGAGGGAGAACCTGAAAATAATTAAGAGGTATAAATTCGACACACATGCAGTTTGCTTAGCATTTTGAAAAATTCTGAGCTATACTCAAAGGGTACTGATTGTTCAGGGTATATAGCCCCGAACACCAAGCACAGAAAGAAGGAAACATCATGACTTGGATTGGTTGGATTGTACTTGGCCTGATCGCAGGCGCACTGGCAAAGCTGATTATGCCTGGCCGTCAGGGTGGCGGCATTATCGTCACCATGATTCTCGGTATCGTTGGCGCACTACTCGGTGGATGGTTGGGCTCCTTCCTACCCATCCTCTCCGATGGTGTGGACGGCTTCAGCATTGGTACCCTCTTCACCGCTGTAATTGGTTCACTGATTGTTCTGGGCATCTACGGTGCAGTCACCAAGAACAGCCGCGCATAATATAGCCCCCGCACAGGCTCACTAAGAAGCCTTGCTCAAGCTCATATGGCACAGAGCTGCACTACAGGGCGGGCGTCCTAGAAAATTCTAGGGCACCCGCCCTTTAGCATGCCCACCCCACCGCTAGTAGACCTACCACCCTGCCCCCAGAAGGTAAAGAAGCATGAAAAGTATCGTCAGAATCGTCAGAGCCACCCGAGAACTATGGCCCTACTTCATCGGAATCATCATCTGCGCGGTGCTCACCAGCGCAACCTCTCTACTGGCACCCTTTATCGTCGCTGGGGCAGCAGATGCCGTCGTCGGCCACCTCAACGGCTCAGCACCAACCACCGCAGCAACTATCACCTGGTTGGCCCTGGCCTACCTGGCAGCCCAACTGGTCAGCGTCCTCACCACCAACATTGGTGGCTACATCGGCGATGTCATGAGCCAGCGTATGCGCACCATCCTCTCGGTACGCTACTACGAAAAGCTACTCTCCCTACCCCTGTCATATTTCGATACAGAGCTCACCGGCACCATCATTGCCCGGCTCAACCGATCCATCACCGAAGTCACCAACTTCGTGAAGACCATGAGCAACACCTTCATCTCCCTGGTACTCACCACGGTCTCGGTGATTGTCATCAGCTCCATCTACTACTGGCCCCTGGGGCTACTTCTCATTATTATCTTCCCGGTCTATTTCTGGCTGACCAGTAAAACCAGTGAAAAATGGCAGGTTTGGGAAGGCGAAAAGAACGAGAATATCGATATCGCCTCAGGCCGTTTCGCTGAGGTTATCGGGCAGATTCGCGTGGTGAAATCATTTGGCCGCGAACGCCGCGAACTCACCGACTTCGGTGGACATTTTGAAAAGACTATCGGGCTGACCCGTTCACAGTCTAAATTCTGGCACTTTATGGATGTCGCCCGTCTCTCTTTTCTTAACCTAATTTTCTTCGCCCTCTACCTCCTCATTTTCTTGCGCACCCTAGCCGGGGATTTCACCATCGGTAACATGGTCCTCCTCATCCAGCTCCTGGCCATGGCCGTTGCCCCCATCAATTCTCTATCCTGGATCGTTGATACAGCCCAGCGCGCAGTGACCGGCTCTAAAGACTACTTCGAGGTCATGGAACGAGAATCAGACGCCCGCGCCCTGGCCATCACCGCTGGGGCTACTAGCGCGCGTCCGGCTTCCCAGAAACCTGCCTCCGCCTTGAATGCTGAACCCGGTGCAGAACTCGTCCGCTTTGAGAAAGTAACCTTCGGCTATGAGGGAGAAGAAGACGTACTACACGGGATCGATCTATCCATCAAACGCGGTGAGCGCATTGCTTTCGTGGGGGAATCCGGTGGCGGTAAATCTACCCTCATGGCCCTACTTGAAGGTCTCTATGACCCCCGTGAGGGGCGAGTGCTGGTCGATGGAATGGACATTGCCGGTAGCGACCTAGCTAAGGTACGTTCACTCATCGGCATGGTCTTTCAAGACGCCTCACTTTTTTCAGGCACCATCGCCGAAAACATCGCCTACGGCCGCCCCGGAGCAACCCGAGAGCAGATTATCGAGGCAGCAACCAAGGCCAACGCCCACGACTTCATCTCAAAGTTTGCAGAAGGCTACGATTCCCTTATCGGCGAGCGCGGCCTCAAGCTCTCTGGTGGGCAAAAACAGCGTATCGCTATCGCCCGGGCCATGCTCAAGGACGCCCCCATCCTGATTCTCGATGAGGCCACCAGCGCCTTAGACACTAAGGCTGAGAGGGCAGTACAGAAGGGCTTAGACGAGCTGATGGAGGGCCGCACCTCCCTGATCATTGCTCACCGCCTCTCCACTATCGCAACGGTGGACCGTATCGTTACCCTCAAAGAGGGGCGTATTGATGAGGTGGGTAGCCCCGCCGCCCTGGCCGCCTCTGGCGGTATCTACGCTGAGCTGTTGGGCTTGCAGACTACAGGCGGGAAAGCCAGCAAGAAGAAACTGCAGAGCTTCGATATTGTGGGGTAGATACCCCAAACCAACCTCTAGGAGATACCTGTGAAGAAAGCTCTTCTTGCTGCACTTACCTGCGCGACTCTTGCCCATGTTGGGTTCTGGGGCACCCGGTATTTTAAAGCCCCAAAGGCTGAGCGTAACTGGCTCATCTTCTTAGGGCCTGGGCAGGGCATGGTGAGGTGCCTAGCGAGGCGCCTACTGTCACACCGCTAGGCCTGTGAGAAAATGGAGGCATGCGATTCGGCTCAACACAGCGCTTTGGCGCCTCCCGCGATACTCTCACCGACCAGCTAGCAGACTTTTTGAAAGGCGGGCGGACGGTCACCCTGCTTGGCTCCACCGGCTCCATCGGCACCCAGGGGGTGCAGGTCATTGACCACCTCAACTCTCTGGCAGGGGCACCTACCGGCACTGAATCAGCCCCCGTGCAGGTACTAGCTCTTTCGGCCGGGGCCCGCTCCCTACCCCTGCTAGCAGAGCAAGCAGCCCGCCTGCGTCCGCACCTGGTTGCCACCAGCGGCACCGAGCAGGACGCCGCCACCTTGCACTCGCTGCTGGCTAAGCTAGCACCTGGCTACAGCCCTGAGATTGAGTGGGGCAAAGACGCCGCCACCTCCGCAGCGCAGGCCGGGGCGGATGTGGTGCTCAACGGTATTACTGGCTCCATTGGCCTAGAACCCACCCTGGCAGCCTTGCAGGCTGGTTCCCAGGTGGCTCTGGCTAATAAGGAGTCCCTGATTGCTGGTGGTGAGCTGGTCAAGGCCGCTGTTGATACTTCACCCTTGGATCAGCCTATGGTTCCGGTAGATTCGGAGCATTCAGCCCTGGCTCAGGCTCTGGCGGCGGGTACTGATCGGGAGATTGACCGGCTGGTGCTGACTGCTTCTGGTGGCCCCTTTAGGGGTATGACCTATGAGCAGCTACGGGAGGTCACCCCTTCTCAGGCTCTGGCTCACCCCACTTGGGATATGGGCCTGGTGGTTACTACTAACTCTGCTTCTATGGTCAATAAGGCCTTGGAAGTCTTGGAAGCCCACCACCTCTTTGGTATTGACTTGGATTGTATTGATGTGACGGTTCACCGCCAGTCGGTGGTTCATTCTATGGTGCAGTTTGTGGACGGTTCAACGATTGCTCAGGCCTCCCCGCCCACCATGCTGCTACCGATTGCCTTGGGTTTGACCTGGCCTCACCGTATCCCTGGGATTGCTGAGCCCTGTGACTGGTCGCAGGCGACCGAGTGGACCTTTGAGCCCCTGGACAATAAGGCCTTCCCCGCGGTGGAGATGATTAAGCGGGCAGGCCAGCGAGGCGGTACCTTCCCGGCGGTTTTCAACGCTGCGAATGAGGAGGCTGTGGCTGCCTTCCATGCCGGTGCGATTCGTTTCACCGACATGATTGAGACCACGGGGCGGGTTCTTGATGAGCACGCTAGCTCTTCGGCCCTGGCCGAGTCTGGTTCTCTGACTCTGGAAGCGGTGCTGGAGGCTGAACGTTGGGCCCGCACCCGTGCCAACCAGATTCTGGAGCAGGGCTAGGGTTCCTCCAGCAGAGGTATGTCTATAGAGATGACCCCCTTGTTTCTCTCTTCACCCGGAGATAATCCATGGGGTGAAGAGAGAAACAAGGGGGTCATCGTTTGATGGATAGAGTTTAGAAGACGGTGAGGCCGCGTGCGCGGAAGATGTCGCGGGCTGCTTCGGTGGCTTCTTTACTGGGTGGGTGGACGTCCTTGAGCTGGTAGTCGTAGCCTAGTGTCTCCCACTTGTCGGTGCCCATCTGGTGGAAGGGCAGCACCTCAACGCGCTCAACGACCTTGCGCCAGCGGCAGACGATATCTGCCACTTTCTCAATATTTTCAGGAGCGTCAGTGTAGCCAGGAACCAGTACGAACCGGACCCAGATTTTCTTCCCCAGAGCTGAGAGCCTGTCGCCAAAGTCGATGGTAGGTTGCAAGGCTCGGCCGGTGAGTTTCTGGTAGACCTCCTCAGAGCCGGACTTCACATCTAGTAGCACCAGGTCAACGTTGTCGAGGAACTCATCAGAGGCGTGTGCACCGAGAAAACCTGAGGTGTCGATGCAGGTGTGAATTCCTAGGGATTTGGCGCTCATTAAAATGTTCTCAGCGAAGGCCCGTTGCATGAGCACTTCGCCACCTGAGATGGTGATTCCGCCGCCGGTAGCGCGGAAGACCTTGCGCATGCGCTTAATCTTCTTGATGAGGTCAGCCGCTAGGACGGGCTGCCCGTCTTTCATATTGAAGGTGTCGGGGTTGTGGCAGTAGAGGCAACGCAGGGGGCAACCGTTCATGAAGATGGTCATGCGGGTGCCAGGCCCATCAACGGCGGTAACCAGCTCCCAGGAGTGAACGGAGCCAAGCTGACCTTCCCGCATCAGTTTGAGCTGTGCTGAGCGTTCTAGGTCGGTGAGCTCACCGAGACCCCAGGTTCCGGCCCCTGTATGCCGGTCCGCCGGCGGAGCAAATTCTTGCTCGCCGGCGGTTACGGTGACATCACCGAGGACGTCCTGAGACATGGGTAATCCCTAGGCCCCGTGGTGGAAGGTGCGTGAGAGTACGTCCATCTGCTGTTCGCGGGTGAGGCGGACGAAGTTGACGGCGTAGCCTGAGACGCGCACGGTCAGGTTAGGGTACTTGTCGGGGTTTTCCATGGCGTCCTCGAGGGTTTCGCGGTTGAGGACGTTGATGTTTGCGTGGTAGAGGCCCTTGGGGGCGGTCTTTGATGCGCGGTTCTGCTTCATTGAAGCCAGGCGCTCTTCATATGACTTAACTGCCATGATGTTCTCCTTAGTGGTGAGTTAATGAGGTTGCGAGCCCGGTAGAGGGGTGCCAGCCAGCTGGCTCGGGGCTGGCGTTAAGGGTGCTGGCGGGCACCCCTCTACCGGTGTTGCTGAATCTATTGAGTTTTAGTCCTCTTCAGGAATGAATCCTGCATCCAAGATGCCGACCAGGTTCTTGACCTGTTCGTCCTTGGTGCGGCCGAGGGCGGTGGGGGTGATGGTGTTGGTTAGGGAGATGCCGTCGAGGGCGTCTTCGTAGTCCAGCTTACCGACCGAAAGCATGGAGGCAACCATGCCGTGGGTGTCCATACCGTTTTCGGGGTTGGCGCCGGGGGAGAAGGGGGTACCTGCTCGGTGGCCGGAGGGGAAGTTACCGGTTGCCTTACCGTAGACCACGTTGGAGGTGATGGTCAGGACGGACTGGGTGGGGATGGCATCGCGGTAGAGGGGGATGGCCTTGATTTTCTCCATGACGGTGTGGACGATGGTGGCGGCGATGTCGTCGGCACGGTCGTCGTCGTTGCCGTAGGCGGGGAAGTCGCCTTCAGTGATGTAGTCAACGATTAGGCCGGTTTCGTCACGGACGGGGGTGACGGTGGCGTACTTGATGGCTGCTAGTGAGTCAGCGACGATGGATAGACCTGCGATGCCGCAGCCCATGGCGCGGACGATGTCTGAGTCGTGCAGGGCCATTTCGATGGCTTCGTAGGCGTACTTGTCGTGGCTGTAGTGGATGATGTTCAGGGCTTCGATGTAGGTGGCGATGACCCAGTCCAGCATTTCTTCGTACTTGACCCAGACCTCATCGAAGTCAAGGGGGCCATCGCCCTTGATGGGCTCGTAGCCTTCGACGATGAGCTTGCCGCTCATTTCGTCGCGGCCGCCGTTGAGGGCGTAGAGCAGGGCTTTTGCTGCGTTGACGCGGGCGCCGAAGAACTGCATCTGCTTACCGATTTTCATGGGGGAGACGCAGCAGGCGATGGCGGCGTCGTCGCCCCACTGGTTACGGATCTGGGGGTCAGATTCGTACTGGATTGAGGAGGTCTCAATGGAGATGGCGGAGCAGAATTCCTTGTAGCCGCTGGGCAGGTTTTCGTCCCAGAAGATGGTGATGTTGGGTTCGGGGGCGGGGCCTAGGTTGCGTAGGGTTTGCAGCAGGCGGAAGGAGGTTTTGGTGACTAGGGTGCGGCCGTCGTCGGTGAAACCGCCGTCTGACCAGGTTGCCCAGTAGGGGTCGCCTGAGAAGATTTGGTCGTAGTCGATGGTGCGCAGGAATCGGACGATGCGGAGCTTGATGACGAGTGCGTCGATCATTTCCTGGGCGTCGGTTTCGGTGATGAGGCCAGCGGCTAGGTCGCGTTCGAAGTAGATGTCCAGGAAGCCGGAGAGACGGCCGATGGACATGGCCGCGCCGTCCTGGGACTTGACGGAGGCTAGGTATGCGAAGTAGGTCCACTGGACTGCTTCTTGGGCGTTGCGGGCAGGGCCCGAGATGTCGAAGCCGTAGAGGGCTGCCATCTTCTTGAGGCGTTTGAGGGCCTTGATTTGTTCTGAGTGTTCTTCGCGGAAGCGTGCCCAGTGCTCGGAGAAGCCCTGGTCGCCTACTGCGTGCTTGGCGCGCTCTTTGTCGGCGATGAGGTTATCGACACCGTAGAGGGCAACGCGGCGGTAGTCACCGATGATGCGGCCGCGGCCGTAGGCATCGGGTAGGCCGGTGATGATGTGGGATGAGCGGGCTGCGCGGATGCGGGGGGTGTAGATGTCAAAGACGGCGTCGTTGTGGGTCTTGCGGTATTCGGTGAAAATCTTTTTGATGTTTTCATCGGGTTCTTTGCCGGCTTCGCGGATGGCGGTTTCGACCATGCGCCAGCCGCCGTTGGGCATCATTGCGCGCTTGAGGGGCACATCGGTCTGTAGGCCGACGATGACGTTGTCGTCTTCTGAGATGTAGCCGGCGGGGAAGGCGTCAATTTCGGCGGGGGTGTGGGTGTCTACGTCGTAGACGCGCTGCTTGCGTTCTACGGAGAGGTAGTCCTTTTCGAGGGTGTCCCAGACGCGGAGGGTTTTTTCGGTGGGCCCTGCCAGGAAGGAGGCATCACCTTCATAGGGGGTGAAGTTTTCGAGGATGAACCCTCGAACGTCAATGCTGTCTTGCCAGGGGCCGGGGGTGAACCCTTCCCATGCGGCGGCGGATTGGTCGTTGACAAAGACTCCCGTTGAGGGGGCTTCAACCTGTGCAGTCATTAGTGAGTGCTCCTAGTGAAGTGATGGGGTGGCGCTCGTTTGTTGGGTAGCGCGTTTTCACCTCTTATTGTGCTGAGTTTGGCCCTTAAAACAAATAGGTATATTTCATACCTAAAAATGTTTTGATGTGGTAGTGGCTGATATTTTCGCAGGTCACTGGGGGTCTTTAGTAGTTGGCCTACCTGATAATCCGTATGTTCTATCCAAATAAAGGGGAGGGAAATCTTCTCTTTGACGTTTTGTGACGTAAAGGCTTTTCTGACCTAAAAGTAAAGGTGAAAACCACCTCAAAGGGCCAGTTGCCTTGCCACATTATGGGTAAATTCAAAGACCCCACAAAGCGACAGCCCCTCATACTATGGCGTACTCTAACAGATGACCTGCCCAACCCCTGTGGGCGCCGCACCTCTAAGGAGCACCCTCGCGTGACCGTCCTACTTTTCATCATTGGTGTAGTGCTGATGGCCCTAGCTATCGCCGCATCTATCGCCCTGCACGAACTAGGGCACCTGGTACCAGCCAAACTCTTTGGTGTGCGCGTACCCCAATACATGATTGGCTTCGGCAAGACCCTTCTTTCCTGGCGGCGCGGCGAAACCGAGTACGGCTTCAAGGCCCTACCGTTAGGTGGCTATATCTCCATGATTGGCATGTACCCACCCGGCAACGACGGTAAGGACGGGCGCGCAGGCGGCACCAGCCCCTTGCAGCAGCTTGCCCGCCAGGCACGAGCAGCGGATGCTGAACGCGTCACCGAAGCTGACCAGGGCAGGCTCTTCTACCAGCTGCCGGTCTATCGGCGCATCATCATTATGTTGGGTGGGCCAGCTATGAACCTGCTCATTGGGGTGGTGGCTACCGCCGTGCTCATCACTGGTTTTGGCTCTTATCAGCCGACCACCAGCGTCCAGAGCGTTGCCCAGTGCGTGCAGGTTATTGACCCCACTACTGTAGGTGCTCCTAGCCCTACCGAATGTGGGGCCCAGGACCCCCAATCCCCAGCTAACGCCGCCGGGCTACAACCGGGCGATACTATTAGGACCTTTGCAGGTCAGAGTATTACCAGCTGGGACCAACTCACCGAGCTCATCCGCACCAACGCAAATACCCAGGTGCCTCTTACCATTGAACGGAACGGGCAGAGCATAGAACTCAGCATTACCCCTATGCTGACCGTGCGCCCCATCTACGATGAACTCACCGGCACCTACCTCACCAACCCTGATGGAAGCTACCAGACCCATGAGGTCGGTTTCATTGGTATTGGCCCTAGCACGGAGCTAACCCCTGGAACCATCGACCAGGTGCTACCCACTGTAGGGGAGTCGCTCCACCGCATTGGGGCTGCCCTCATCAAGCTACCAGCCCGCGTCTACGGGGTAGCTACCACCCTTATCACCAACGGCCAGCGCGATGCCAACAGCCCGGTATCTATGGTGGGTGTAGGCCGTATTGCCGGTGAAATTGCTTCACACGACCAGATTATTCTGCGCGATAAGGCCGCCTCTTTGGTCTCTTTGGTTGCTCAGATGAACCTCATGCTCTTTTTCTTCAACCTTATTCCTTTGCTGCCGCTTGATGGCGGGCATGTGCTAGGTGCCCTCTGGGAGGGGTTCCGCCGCAAGAGCGCAAAGCTCTTAGGACGCCGCGACCCTGGCCCCTTCGACCCGGTTAAGCTGCTGCCCCTGATCTACCTCGTTGCTGGGGCCTTCCTGCTGCTGACGGTGATTCTGGTGGCTGCCGATATCTTCAAGCCAGTGAGTATTTTTTAGAGTTAGCCGGCTGTCAGGGCACCCTGCCTACCCTGTGTGCTTTACCTCAACCGCTCTTTAGCCTGAAGCGTGGCACAATAGATAGTTGAACAGGTGCGCCTTGCTCGCACCGCCAAAGAACCTTTGGAGGAAGATTTGACCTCGGTCGCCCTTGGAATGCCCGCTGCTCCGCCGCCCGTTTTGGCTCCGCGCCGTAAAACCCGCCAGTTTAAGGTCGGTAGTGTAGGGGTTGGCTCAGAATCTCCTATCTCGGTACAGTCTATGACCACCACCAAAACCCACGATATTGGCGCCACCTTGCAGCAGATCGCTGAGCTCACTGCCTCTGGTTGCGATATTGTGCGTGTCGCCTGCCCTACCGATAAGGACGCAGAGGCCCTACCCATCATTGCCAAGCAGTCCCAGATTCCTGTGATTGCCGATATTCACTTCCAGCCCAAGTACGTCTTTGCTGCTATTGAAGCCGGTTGCGGGGCGGTGCGCGTGAACCCCGGTAACATCCGTAAGTTTGATGACCAGGTTAAGGAAATCGCGGCAGCCGCTAAGGACCACGGCACCTCCATTCGTATCGGTGTGAACGCCGGTTCGCTCGATAAGCGCCTACTGGAAAAGTACGGTAAGGCAACACCTGAGGCCCTGGTTGAATCAGCAGTGTGGGAGGCTTCTCTCTTTGAAGAGCACGGCTTCCACGACTTCAAGATTTCGGTTAAGCATAATGACCCTGTCATCATGGTTGAGGCCTACCGTCAGCTTGCTGCTGCCGGTGACTGGCCCCTTCACCTGGGTGTGACCGAGGCCGGCCCTGCCTTCCAGGGCACTATCAAGTCGGCTACTGCTTTCGGCGCTCTACTCTCAGAGGGTATTGGCGATACTATCCGTGTTTCCCTCTCTGCTCCTCCGGTTGAAGAGGTTAAGGTCGGTGCTCAGATTCTTGAGTCCTTGAACCTGCGCCCCCGCAAGCTCGATATTGTCTCCTGCCCCTCCTGCGGCCGTGCCCAGGTGAACGTCTGGGAACTGGCTGAGAACGTCACCAAGGGCCTTGAAGGTATGAAGGTTCCCCTGCGTGTGGCTGTTATGGGCTGTGTTGTCAATGGCCCCGGTGAGGCTCGTGAAGCTGACCTGGGTGTTGCCTCCGGCAACGGCAAGGGCCAGATTTTTGTTAAGGGTGAGGTCATTAAGACTGTGCCTGAAGAGGATATTGTGCAGACCCTGATTGAAGAGGCCAACCGTATTGCCCGCGAAATGGAAGAGCGCGGCGAAATTGACCTCTCTGGTGAACCTACCGTCTCCGTCTCCTAAGTACCTTTAAGAAAATCCACCGTGACCGTCTTTTCATGTTTCCCCCGCGGGGCAGATGACGCCCTGATACGCCCCCTGACTAAGGATGACCGGGCGGAACTTGAAACCATGATTGAGACGGACCCGGTGGGTTTCCTTTTTGCCGCTGAGCACCTGCATCACTTCGGTTTACCGGCCCCCAGCGCCCTGACCTCTTTGAAGGTCTCTCAAGGTTTTATGGGAGTTTTTGTGCCCCGTGAAATACACCCGGAGGTAGGGTTCCAGGGGGCTGGGAGCACCCAGCCTTCTGCTGGCCTGACCCTGCCTGTAGGGGAGAGGCTGCCCGCTAAAGTCAAGACTGCCCTCAATGGCTTATGGTCTAAAACTGGGGCTCTGGTTGGGCGCTCTGCTGGAGCGCACTTCGCCGAGCCGAACCCTCGCACCGCAGCCCCTATGCCGGGTCTAGCTGAGACTTTTGCTCCTGCGCCGTCTCAGGGCCAACCTCGTTATGCCCTGGTGGGGGCTTTCTGGTTAGGTGCGAACTGTGTCCCTCTGACTGTGCCGCAAACCTACCACCGGCAGGTGGCGGCCTACATCTGGAGGCATAATCGCAAGATAGGCTCCATTTTTGGTCACCAGGAACCTGTCATGGGTATATGGAGTTACCTTGCTCATCGCATGCCAGCCCCTTTTGACGTGCGCAAAAATCAGCCTCTTCTTGAGTTGCCTGTGACCACTGATTTAAGCCACATAGCCGGTGCGACTTTAGCTCGTCCCTCCTTGGGTGCCCCTGCTGTGGTGGAGCAGGTGCGCTGGGCTAGGACTGATGATAGGCCCAGCCTCATACAGGCCTCGGTGTCTATGTTTACCGAAGAAGTGGGCTATGACCCCATGACGCGTGACCCGGCCGGTTACGCCCGTCGCGTTGATGAGTTCACCCGCACTGGCCGAACCTTAGTGGCGGTAAATAGTGAAAATGTGGTGGTCTTTAAAACTGATGTGGGTTTGGCGCATGGGTCAAGCTGCCAGCTTCAGGGGGTTTGGTTGCACCCGTCCTACCGTGGTCAGCGGTTAGCGCCTGTTCTTTTGGCGCAGGCTTGTCAGCTGATTCGCCAGCGTTTTCCGCACCTGTCGCTCTATGTTAATGACTACAATGCACCGGCCAGCGCTCTCTATGCTGCAACGGGCTGGAAGCAGCGCTCAACCTTTGCAACAGTTCTCTTCTAAAGAGGAATATCCCCCAGTGAGACTACACATGTCCCCTAAAGGGGTGGTGTTCTGGCCCTGCTGTAACTGGTAGTTTTAATGGTGCACACTTTTACCTCTGCATCGCAGGTCTGGAAACCCCAATCACCCCAATTTCGGACGCAGAGCACCCCATTATTTACGAAACTTTGAGGGAAAGCATTGAAGAGCCTCCGCACATCTCTTGGCCTCACCACCTTGATCGGTCTTTCACTGACCTTGACTCCCGGCGCCTTTGCCGTTGACGCCGCTGTTGATACCACCACCCCTATTGGCGCCTACTGGGAGCAGCATCAGGACGTCCTAGGTGCAGCAACCGGCGAACAGCAGGTTTTTGCTAACGGCGCCACCCAGCAAACCTTTGAAAACGGCGTTGTAACCCAGGGTAAGTACGGCGGTGTTCAGGCTGTCACTGGTGCAGCTGGCGTAGCCTTCCTTAAGGCAGGCGGTGCTGAGAAGTTCGGCAACGCTGAATCATCCCCTTGGAAGCACAGCCACTGTGGCCTTTCGGTTACTACCCACGATGGTAAGACTCGCTGGCTTGTTGTGCTGGATGAGAAGACTCAGGCAGGCTCCTACCTTAACCTGAACTCTGCTGAGGCAAAGGCCTGGCAGGCAGAGCGTTCTAAGACCCGTTCCTGCTTTACCAATAACGCGGTTGCCCCTGCCGCCCCTGTTGTCTACGGTGCTCAGCCTGAGCCGGTAGTAGCTGAGGGTCCTGCCCCCCTTGCAGAAGGCGTTACCCCTGTAGAACCCGTTGCCGAGGGTATCACTCCTCCTGTCGAGCCTGTCGCTGAAGGTATCGCCCCTCCTGTAGAGCCTGTCGCTGAAGGTGTCACTCCTCCCGTAGTAGCGGCAGAACCTGAGGCTCCGGTTGCTCCTGAAGTTCCCGCAGAACCTGAGGCTCCGGTTGCTCCTGAAGTTCCCGCAGAACCTGAAACTCCGGTAGCCCCTGAAGCTCCGGCTGATACTAACTTTGGCGATGCTGCCAACAAGATTGCTGAGGCCCGCGCCCTTGCTCTTGCTGAGGGTGTAGTCGTTGCTGAAAACGGCGGTGAACTCACTAAGGTCACCTCTGACCTGGTCACCTTAAACTTCGGTGGCAACATCTCAGCTATCTACTCAATCTCCCAGGACCGCGCGCTGATGATCAACACTGACGCGCTAGCAATCTACCTGGCTAACCCTGGTGAGTACGGCACCTACCTCTACCAGAACGAGTACACCAAGCACTGGAAGACCGGGGCCTTAGAACTGCGTGCTCTCTTCTACAACACCACCGCTGAGCAGTGCTCCACCCCTGTCACCTGGGACGATCACGGTTATGCCCTCTTCTCTTCTGGCACCGCAGTCATCTCCCACTACTTTATCCAGTACAACGATTACGGCACCTGCATCAACTGGGATAACCAGACCGTTGCCTCTCCCGTTACCTGGGGCGCTGGTTTGATGGACCGCACCGCAACCGGTACTGAGATTGACGCCACCTACGACTGGTCAGCAGCTAAGTTCATTCCCCTGCAGCAGGTTCTTGAACTGCGCCTTGACGCTAACAAGGTTGTCTACATCAAGGCTGACGCGAACGGCAAGCCCCTGGCCGGTGCCCAGCCTGTTGAGTCTTCAGCTCTGACTGAGGCCCTCAACCTCGCTGATCGTGGCCGTTTCTCCTCCTACAACGACTGGGCTACCGGTGGCGACTGGAACATCTGGAACGAGATGACCATGCTGGGCGCTCCCATTGCTGATGCAACTGAAGTAACCGCCAATGGCACCACCACCGTGACCCAGCAGTTTGAAGGCGGCACCCTGATCTGGGCTAAGGGTTCTATCTTCATGAAGGCTGAACTCAACGACCTGGGCAAGGCCAAGCTAGCCTGGTACAACGACCTGGGCCTCTAAGCCCCTAGAATTCGCAGGTTCTTCTGCGCGGACACCGGCACCTACCTACCTGCCCTAAGGCAGGGGAGCGGGGTGCCGGCGTCCTTTCTTTAAAACCGGGTACAGCCCGTGCAGGTAGGCGGTAAACTGGTAGGTAAGTATGCCCGCCCCCGCCTTTTGTGCCGGTGGGTGGGCCCCGTACGAGAGAAGCGAGAAACCACTTGGTCCAGCGCCTGTCACACCTGTTCCTGCGCACCCTGCGTGAAGACCCCGTCGATGCCGAAGTTGCCAGCCATAAACTACTGGTCCGTGCCGGCTATATCCGCCGTGCTGCCCCCGGCGTCTACACCTGGCTACCGCTGGGCCTGAAGGTACTGGGCAAGATTGAGAACATCGTGCGTGAAGAAATGAACGCTATCGGTGCCCAAGAGGTACACTTCCCGGCCCTGCTGCCCCGCGAGCCCTACGAGGCAACCAACCGTTGGGAAGAATACGGCGATAACCTCTTCCGTCTGCAAGACCGTAAGGGCGCAGATATGCTGCTGGCCCCTACGCATGAGGAAATGTTCACCCTGCTGGTCAAGGACCTCTACACCTCCTATAAGGACCTGCCGGTTTATCTCTACCAGATTCAGACCAAGTACCGCGACGAGGCCCGCCCCCGCGCCGGTCTGCTGCGTGGCCGTGAATTCATCATGAAGGATTCCTACTCCTTCAACGTCGATGATGAGGGCCTGGAAGAGGCTTACCAGGCTCACCGTGCCGCCTACATCAAAATTTTTGAGCGCCTGGGCCTTGAAATCGCTATTGTGCAGGCCCAGTCTGGTGCGATGGGTGGTTCCCGCTCTGAGGAGTTCTTGCACCCCACCCCCATTGGTGAAGATACTTTTGTGCGCTCTGAGGGCGGGTACGCGGCTAACGTTGAGGCTGTTACTACCGTGGTGCCTGAGCCTGTGGACGCCTCTTCCACCCCAGCTGCCCACGTGGAGATGACCCCTGACTCAGCGACTATCGACACTCTCGTTGAACAATCCAACGCCTTGTACCCGCGCGAGGGTGAGCCCTGGAGCGCTGCTGACACCCTGAAGAACGTGGTGCTGGCCGTTATTCTGCCTGATGGTAGCCGCCAGCTGGTTGCTATTGGTGTGCCCGGTGACCGTGCCGTTGATCTGGGCCGTGTTGAGGTGAACGTGGGCGCCCTGCTGGGTGTTGGCGGTGAAGTTGAGGTTGAAGCTGCGAGCGAGGAAGACTTTAAGAAGTTCCCGCAGCTAGTCAAGGGCTACATTGGCCCCGGCCTGGCGCTGAGTGAGAAGTTCCTGGGCGCTGAATCAGCTACCGGTATTCCTTATTTTGTTGACCCCCGCGTCGTTGAGGGCTCTGCCTGGATTACTGGTGCTAACGAGGATCAGAAGCACGTCTACGACCTGGTACTGGGCCGTGACTTTGAGGCTGATGGTGTGATTGAGGCCTGCGAGGTGCGCGAGGGCGACCCGGCTCCTGATGGTTCTGGCCCCCTGATTGCTGCTCGTGGTATCGAGATGGGCCACATCTTCGCCCTGGGCCGTAAGTACGCTGAGGCCCTGGGCCTGAAGGTTCTGGATCAGAACGGCAAGCTACAGACCGTGACCATGGGCTCCTATGGTGTGGGTGTTACCCGCGCCCTGGCAGCTATTGCTGAGGGCAACCACGATGATAAAGGCCTGGTCTGGCCCCGTAACCTGGCCCCGGCCGATGTGCATGTGGTCATGACCGGCAAGGGCGCTGAGGTTGCAGAGGGCGCTGAGAAGCTGGTTGCTGACCTTGAAGCTACTGGGCTGGATGTCATGTTTGATGACCGCCCCAAGGTATCACCCGGTGTGAAGTTTGGTGATGCTGAACTTCTGGGTGTTCCTACCATTGTGGTAGTTGGCCGTGGCTTCGCTGAGGGTAAGGTCGAAATTAAGGACCGCCGTAGTGGTGAGGCCCGCGAGGTCACCCTTGAGGACGCCGTTACCGAGGTGCTGGCTGAAGTTTCGCTAACTCCTGGGCATCGAGGGTAAGCATAAGCGCCAGGGCCTCAAGGTCATCTGCTGACCTTGCCAGGTTCTGATCGGCAAGAGCGGCCCGCGCGTTGGACTCTATAGCTGTGGTGACGTCGGTGAGGTGCTGGGGTGCGTCCGCTGCTCCCACTAGGGGGTAGGACGCCGCCGGTGCCTCAAAGACCCCGTAGCAGGTGAGTACGGGGGCAGCTAAGCGGCTCATGCCGGTGCTGGCCTGCGCTAGCTGGCCAGCCTGGGAGGCTACCGCCCCATAGCCCTGCTGGGCTCGGGCGGCATAGACTTCGCTCACGTAGTTGAGCTGGTAGATGCTCTGCTGAAGAAGCGCCAGCGAGACAGGTTGTGCAGCCTCTTCACTACCTGAATTATCAGGAGCACCGGCGGCAAGCCCTTCATCGCTGCAGGTGTAGTTGCTGATTTTTTCTACATCATCAGCCAGGGCATCGGGGTAGGCAGCAGAAACCAGGCCGTCCTGGCGGGCAGCCTGCCACAGGTCGGCAAGGGCTGTGAGCGCGCGGGCCCGATCGCCGGCGTCCTCGGTGGTAAACCCTAGCTCAAGGAGCACCGAGATCGTGCTTTGAAGCTGCTGGTCAACCGGTTCATAGTCTCCTACGGTTACTTCTTGGGCCGCAGGGGCTAGGGATTCAAGGGCGCCCTGGGTGGCCTGGGCCAAATCATCTTTCCCTGCATCCTTGGCTGACTGCTGCAGGGCCGTGAGCTGGGTAGCCATGGTGCTTTGGTCTTGTAAGTTAGCCCGTATCTGTTCTGTCTGACGCTGGGAGAACCAGCCCATCGCAAGGAGCACTACCAGCAGGCCAGCCAAGAGGGCTGCCAGGAGCACGGGGGTTAGACGAATAGAGCGATTCATAGGTAGCTACCTCTCACAAGAAACAGTGCAGGCAAGGGCCCACCCTCCCCATTCTGCCAAAAAGTGCTCTGACTCGCCCGCCCTCAGCGAATTCCTAGCAGGCTGCTAGGGCACCGGTGGTAGGCTGGAGTGAATATATTTGAGCCCCAATACCAGGAGTTACGCGCGATGGCATCACCTAAAGCCAGTAAAAAGGACGCCCCCAACGCCCGTGAGCGCCGGGCTGCTGCCCGTGCCGAGCAGGGCATCACCCAAAAAGCCCCTGCCGGTAGCTTTGTGAGTGTTGAGGGTGTGCGTGAAGCTGTTACCCAGGTGGTAGAGCAGGAGTTCAAGCTGGTTTTGGAGAAGCTCACTGCTAAGGGCAGTGGTGCTAACCGAACCTTGGAAATTGTGGTGGACTACCCTGAAGACCGCACTGATGCCCTGTCTCTCGATACTATTGCTGAGGTTTCTCAGGCCCTCTCTACGGCTCTTGACGCCGTTGATGATGGTGAGGTGCCTTACTCTCTTGAAGTCTCATCGCGCGGTGTGACTAGCCCCTTGCTTGAGACTCGTCACTGGAAGCGTTCTATTGGCCGTCTGATTGAGATTACTGAAGCTGGGGGAGAGAAGTACCTGGCCCGGCTCGATGTTGTGACCGATGAGGGGCCAGTACTGCGCCGGAAGAAGGAGACCAAGAAGGGTCAGCCTGAGAGCTACCGTGACCCTGTTACCCTGCCCTGGGGCACAATTTCTGGGGCAAAGGTTGAAATTGAATTCAACCGCTAGCAAGTAATCGCTAGAATATAAAGACAAGACTGCACCTCAATACTTTTTGAGGCAGCGCGCCGCATACGCGCGAACATACACCGCAAGCGGTGCCGGAGCTTCTTTGCCCCGGCACCGTGTTACACGGAAGGGCCAACCATGGACATTGATTTGAGCAATCTCCGCCTGCTCGAAAAAGAGCGCGACATCTCAATCGACACCCTGATCCCGATGATTGAGAGCGCCATCCTGCTGGCCTACCAGAAGCAGCCCGGTGCTATCCGCGGCTCACGCGCTGAGCTTGACCGTACCACCGGTAAAGTCGCCATTTGGGCTCCTGAACTTGATGAGAACGATGAGCAGATTGGTGAGTTTGACGATACCCCCAATAACTTTGGTCGTATTGCCGCCTCAACTGCCCGCCAGGTCATTCAGCAGCGTCTGCGTGATGCCCAGGATTCAGCTGTTCTCGGTGAGTTCAAGGATCGTGAAGGTCAGTTGATTTCAGGTGTGATTCAGCAGGGCCCTAACCCCCGCATGATTCACGTTGATTTGGGCACCCTAGAAGCTGTACTGCCCACTAACGAACAGGTGCCGGGGGAGCGTTATACTCACAACACCCGTCTGCGCGCTTATGTGCTTGAAGCGAAGCGTGGCCCCAAGGGCCCCTCAATCGTGCTTTCTCGTTCTCACCCCAACCTGGTGCGTCGTCTTTTTGAGCACGAGGTCCCTGAAATTGCTGATGGGTCGGTAGAGATCATGGCTATTGCCCGTGAGGCTGGGCACCGCACTAAGCTTGCGGTGCGTGCCACTAAAGCTGGTGTAAACCCCAAGGGCTCTTGCATTGGTGAGATGGGTGCGCGTGTGCGTGCTGTGATGGGCGAACTCAACGACGAAAAAATTGATATCGTCGATTACTCTGAGAGCCCTGAAGAGTTTATTGCTGCTGCTCTCTCACCGGCTAAGGTCAGTGACGTTACTGTAACCGAGCGTAAGACTTTCTCAGCCCGCGCTATCGTACCTGATGACCAGCTTTCTTTGGCTATCGGTAAGGAAGGGCAGAACGCCCGTCTAGCTGCTAAGCTCACCGGCTGGCGTATTGATATCATCTCAGCATCTAAGTACGAGGCTGCCATGGCAGCAGCTCGAGCTGCGGGTACCGAAGATGATGAAGAAGCCCTCGATACTAGCGCAGAATAAGAGAGCTGACTAACATATTTGCCGTTAGCCCCCGCAAGGGGGCTAAACTGGTCTATTGAGGTCACACCACCAGAGGGTGCTCATGACTGGCAAGCGCCCAGCCATGTCTGCAAGCTCCGCCAAAAGAGCTAGCAGAAGATAGGTTAACAACACGAAGGGAGCGCCTGAGCTGCACACCCCCGTCCGCACCTGTATTGGCTGCCGAACCACAGCACCTGCCCCTGACCTCACCCGTATTGCCCTCACACAGACTGAACCACCGTGTGCAGTCTTTGACCGGGCCAAAAACCTCCCGGGGCGTGGAGCCTGGCTCCACCACACACCCGAATGCCTTGCCCTCGCACTCAAAAAGAATGCGCTGGCCAGGGCCTTTAGAACCCGGGTCGATGCCAAGGAACTGGTCATTCCCGCCCAGCGGGTAGCCGGTCCAACCCCGCCAGGGGTGGCGAACCAATAATGTCAACGAGTTTGACGACTTACTGTGTACGAAAGCGAGTCAGAAAACTGATGGAAACCCGATGAGTGCCGCGCAATGAGTACTTTCCTGTGCTCACCCACCGGCAAAAACCCAGCTGAAAACCAGCTGAAACCTCATACAAACTGAAGGTTCGCCCCTGTTCGGTGCGAACCAGAACAGGAGAAAAGTGGCTAAGCCCCGCGTTCACGAGATCGCTAAAGAACTCGGAATTCAATCCAAAGAAGCTGTCGCTAAGCTTCAAGAACTTGGCGAGTTCGTCAAGGGTGCATCATCAACCCTCGAACCGCCCGTAGTTAAAAAATTGCGTGCTGCCTTCCCCAACGCTACTGCCTCAACTGAGGCCCCGGCAGAACAGAAGAAGGCTGCTGCCTCCACGTCAGCTCCCAAGCCTGGGGCAACGTCAGCGAAGCCTGCTGCTGCGCCCAAGGCTGCTGGCACTCCTAAGCCTGCTAGCGCACCTAAGCCCGGTTCAAGCGCCCCCAAGCCTGGGGCCGCTGCACCGAAGGCTACCCCCGCAGCTAAGCCTGCTACCGAGGCTGCACCTGCTGCTGAGAAGAAGGACGCCGCCACCAAGCCTGCTGGCCCCCGCCCCGGCAACAACCCCTTCTCCACCACCCAGGGCATGTCAGCGCCCAAGCCGGCTGCTCCTAAGCCTGCTGCCCCTCGTCCTGCTGGCGCTAAGCCTGGGCCCCGCCCCGGCAACAACCCCTTTGCCCCTTCACAGGGCATGGGTAAGCGCAATGACCGTAACGAGCGTGGCGAAGGCGGCCGCTCAGGTGGCCCCCGCCCCGCAGGTGGTCGTAACGGCCGCGGTAACAACCCCGGTGGGCCTCGTCCTGCCGGTGGCGGTAACGGTGGCCCCCGCCCCGCAGGTGGCCGCAACAACGCTCCTCGCCCTGCTGGCGCAGGTGCCGGTGGGCCTCGCCCTGCCGGTGGCGCACCCCGCCCCGCAGGTGGCGGCGGCAACCGCCCCTCACCTAACATGATGCCCACCAAGATGAGCGGTAACGTCGGTGCCCGTGGCGGCGCCGGTGCATCTGCTGGTGGTGGCCCCCGCCGTGGCTCAGGTGGCCCCGGTGGCGGTAACGGTGGCGGCTTCAACCGTGGCCCCGGTCGCGGTGGCCCCGGTGCTGGTCGCGGCAACGCCCAGGGCGCTTTCGGTCGCGGTGGCGGCAAAAAGAAGAAGGGCAAGACTAAGTCAGCTCTGCGTCGTGAAGAGCAGCTGCGTCAGCCTACTATCGGTGGCGTAGCCGTACCTCACGGTGACGGCACCACCGAGATCCGTATGCGTCGCGGCGCCTCACTGATGGACTTCGCCGAGAAAATTGGCGCAAACGCCGCAGCCTTGGTGACCGTCCTGATTCACCTTGGTGAAATGGCAACCCAGACCCAGTCCCTCGATGAGGAAACCTTCGAACTGCTCGGTGCCGAACTGGGCTACGTCGTAAAGATCGTTTCCCCCGAGGACGAAGAACGTGAACTGCTCGAATCCTTCGACATCAACCTGGCTGCCGAAGCTGAGGCTGAGGACGAAGAGGTACTTGAAGTACGCCCGCCGGTTGTAACCGTCATGGGTCACGTTGACCACGGTAAGACCCGCCTGCTCGATGCTATCCGTAACACCAACGTCATTGACGGTGAAGCTGGCGGCATCACCCAGCACATCGGTGCCTACCAGATTCGCACCGAAGTTGAAGGCGAAGAGCGCTACCTGACCTTCATTGACACCCCCGGTCACGAGGCCTTCACCGCCATGCGTGCCCGTGGTGCCAAGGTCACCGACATCGCAATCCTGGTTGTTGCAGCGGACGACGGCGTCATGCCCCAGACCGTTGAAGCACTCAACCACGCCCAGGCAGCTAACGTGCCGATCGTTGTTGCAGTCAACAAGATTGATAAAGAAGGCGCTAACCCCGAGAAGATTCGTGGTCAGCTCACCGAATACGGCCTGGTACCCGAAGAATACGGTGGCGACACCATGTTTGTTGAGGTCTCAGCCCGCCAGGGTAAGAACATCGACGAACTGCTCGCCGCTGTCACCCTAACCGCAGACGGTGCCCTGGAACTGAAGGCTAACCCCAACAAGGAAGCCCGCGGTGTGGCCATCGAAGCTAACCTCGATAAGGGCCGTGGTGCTGTCACCACCGTACTGGTCCAGTCCGGTACCCTACGCGTAGGTGACGCTATCGTTGCAGGCTCCGCCTACGGCCGCGTCCGTGCCATGTTCGATGAGAACGGCACCAATGTGGAAGAAGCAGGCCCCTCACGCCCCGTACAGGTACTGGGTCTGAACACCGTGCCCCGCGCAGGTGACACCTTCCTCTCCACCGAAGAAGAGCGCACCGCCCGCCAGATCGCTGAAAAGCGTGAAGCAGCTGACCGTAACGCCCAGCTTGCTAAGCGCCGTAAGCGTGTGACCCTCGAATCCTTCGATGCCGCCGTGGCAGAAGGCAAGATGGACACCCTCAACCTCATCATCAAGGGTGACGTCTCCGGTGCTGTTGAAGCACTGGAAGAGTCCCTGATGAAGATCGAGGCCGGTGGCGACGAAGTTCAGCTACGTGTTATCCACCGCGGCGTTGGCGCAATCACCCAGAACGACGTCAACCTGGCAACTGTCGATAACGCAATCATCATCGGCTTCAACGTCCGCCCCGCCGAGCGTGTGGCAGAACTGGCCGACCGTGAAGGCGTAGAAATGAAGTTCTACTCCGTCATCTACCGCGCTATCGAAGAAGTTGAAGCAGCCGTCAAGGGTATGCTCAAGCCTGAATACGAAGAGGTTGAACTGGGCTCAGCCGAGATCCGCGAAGTCTTCCGCTCCTCCAAGTGGGGCAATATCGCCGGTTCAATCGTCAAGTCCGGCATCATCAAGCGCAACTCCAAGGCACGCCTGGTACGCGACGGTGCTGTGGTTGCAGATAACCTCAACATCGAATCCCTGCGCCGTTTCAAGGACGACGCCACCGAGGTCCGCGAGGGCTACGAGTGTGGTATCGGCCTGGGTTCCTTCAACGACATCAAGGAAGGCGATGTTATTGAAACCTGGGAGATGCAGGAAAAACCCCGCGTCTAGGCTTCTACCTGGCTGATACTAAGGACGCCGGCAGGCGGGGCACCCCGCCCCGCCGGCATACCAGGTACACAACCTAGCAATCACGCTTAGGCACCCTAGGGTTCGCGCTCGCAGCAAACCCTAGGGTGCCTTTACACTTAAAGATAGAAATATCTCTTACGAAGGAGAACATCATGGCAGATCCCGCACGCGCCGCCCGCCTAGCCGACCGTATCAAGGTCATCGTTGCCCAGGCCCTTGAACGTCGTATCAAGGACCCCCGCCTCGGCTTCATCACCGTCACTGACGCCCGCGTCACCAACGACTTGCAGCACGCCACCGTCTACTACACCGTGTTTGGTTCTGAAGAAGAGCAGGCCTCCACCAAGGCTGCCCTCGAATCAGCTAAGGGTATTTTGCGCTCTGAGGTGGGTAAGAACATCACTGCCCGTCTGACCCCCACCTTGACCTTTGTTCCCGATGAGGTGCCCGTTAACGCGGCCCACATTGAGGATTTGCTCCGCAAAACTAAGGAACGTGACGCTGAGCTTCTTGCTGCTCGTGAAGGGGCCGAATACGCCGGTGGCGAGGATGCCTACAAGAGCACCGAGACTGAGGAAGACGAAGCCTAAACCGTGGCCAAGAAAGCACCCACCGGGCCCTCTGGCCTCATTGTTGTCGACAAACCTGCCGGATTAACCAGCCACGACGTCGTTTCTAAAATGCGCTGGATTGCTGGTACCCGCAAAGTAGGGCACGCCGGAACTCTTGACCCTATGGCCACGGGGGTGCTCATTCTTGGTGTCAATAAGGCAACCCGCCTTCTGACCTGGGTGGTAGGGGAGACTAAAACCTATACCGCCACTATCCGCCTGGGTGTCTCTACCCTCACCGATGATGCAGAGGGCGAGGCAAGGGCAATCGCTGCTGCCGGTGCCCTGGACCAGATTAGTGAGGACGCCATCAGGCAGCAGCTTGCTCTTCTCACCGGGGATATTATGCAGGTGCCCTCTGCCGTTTCGGCTATCAAAGTCCAGGGGGTGCGCTCCTATGCGCGGGTACGCTCGGGCGAAGAGGTAGAACTGGATGCACGGCCTATCACCGTACATTCCTTTGACCTGCACCAGGTTCGCCCTGCCCAGGGCACCTACCAGCTAGGTGAAGACGAGGTGAGCACCAGCGTCCTTGACCTTGATGTGACCGTTGTCTGCTCTGCCGGTACCTATATTCGTGCCCTAGCCCGCGACCTGGGTGCGGCCCTGGGAACCGGCGCCCATCTTACTGCCTTGCGCCGCACCGCCATTGGCGAGATTCGTGCAGAAGATGCCTATAGTCTTGATGATCTTATTGCTAGGCGTGAAGCTGAAGAAGCTGCCCCCCTGCTACCTCTAGAAGAGGCAGCTCGCCGCCTTTTTGCCGTCCGTCATCTCACTGCGGCTGAAGCCACTGATTTAGCTAACGGGCGCCGTATCACCCCCACTGAGGGCAGTCTGGCCACTCAAGCTACTACTAAAACTGGTTCCACCGGTGGGCACGATAAACCTACCACTACGGGCCTTACCGCAGCCTTTGCCCCTAACGGGGTTCTGGTTGCCATCATCGAAAATACCCGTTTCCGCCGTCAAGATGTTGCCGCCCCTGTGCTCGTCTTTGAGGCCGGAACTAGTTTCACGGAAGACTAGCCCGCCATGATGATTGCTGGACTCGATCTCTGGTTCTGGGTGTGTGCGGCCCTGGGCACCGTCTCCTTCCTGATCTGTCTTACTAAGTTCCTGCGCGGGGCAGCCCCGGATGATTGGGCTCAAGGCTCCGTTATTGTCCTTGAGGTCTTTCTGCTTATGTACCTGGTCGGGTCTATTATCATGCAGGTCAGCACTGACGGCCCTAGCGGCGACTGGCTTGAATACTACGGCTACCTGATCACTGCCATGATTATTCCTGTTGGCACCTTCATCTGGTCCCTTGCAGAGCGGACCCGCTGGTCAACCCTGGTGCTGGGGCTAACTGGACCGGTGCTGGTGATTATGGTGCACCGCATGAATATGCTCTGGTACTACTATTAGGTTGGTGCGGCAGAAAGTAAGCGCACCCCCTGCACTAAAGGCCAGAAATACCCATAAGAGCAGCATCAACAGATTGCATGGGAGATAAGGACAAGACTATGAACCAAACGCAGAAGAACAGCGGCTTTGGGCGTCTACTTGTGCTGGTTTACGGTATTTTCACGCTTTCAGCCGGGGCGCGGGCTCTTTACCAGGTCATCCGAAAATTTGATGAAGCCCCGCTATCCATTAGCTTGTCAGCTCTTTCAGCTCTCATCTACCTGGTTGCCACTATCGCTCTGGCCAAGAAGGGGGAGAGGGCGTGGGTAGTTTCCCTGGTTGCCGTCAGTTTTGAAATGGTGGGGGTGTTGCTCATTGGTATCTTCTCCTACCTGCAACCCCAGCATTTTGAGGTGGCTTCGGTCTGGTCGCATTTTGGCTCTGGCTACGGTTATATTCCCCTGATTTTGCCTATGGTAGGGCTCTGGTGGCTTGCCAAAACCAGGCCTGTTCGTACTCGCTGAGCGAAGACGTCCGTCTGCACCTGAGCAGACCGTGCTAATTCCGCGTAGTATAGACACGAAGCAACCCAACCGAGGAGCACAGTGAAGCGCTTTACCGATCTCGCTCAAGTCCCTGCCGACTTTGGCCCCACCGTGGTTACCATCGGCAACTTTGATGGTGTGCACATCGGTCACCAAAAAGTGCTCTCTACCCTGGTCGATACGGCCCGGGCTCACCAGCTTGACTCTGTGGCGGTCTCCTTTGACCCTCATCCTGCTAAGGTTCACGGGCCTGCTGGTGGCCATATTGAAATCATGGGGCAAGATGGCCGGCAAAAAATTCTTGCAGATCTCGGCGTCGACTACTACCTGCTTCTGCACTATGACCTCACCTTTGCCGCCCAAACTCCTCAAGAGTTCGTTAAGCGCACTTTTGTTGATGCCCTGAATGCTAGGTTCGTGGTCATCGGTGATGATGTCCGTTTTGGGGCTCATAATTCTGGTGATCTCAACACCATGAGAGAGCTGGGCGAAAAATATGGTTTTGAGGTGCTTGTTGTTGAGGACCTGCTGGCCCTTGATGACCGCCGTTGCTCATCAACGTCTATCCGGCAGCTACTTGCTCAAGGGCAGGTGGGGCACGCCGCCTCTATCTTGGGGAGAAACCACTATATGAGCGGTGAGGTGGTACATGGTGCTGCCCGCGGCCGCGAGCTAGGCTTTCCCACCGCCAACCTACACGTTGATTCAGAAGGGCTTGTTCCTGCGGACGGGGTCTACGCTGGCTGGTTGACTGATCAGGGCGGCACCCGCCACCCTGTGGCTATCTCTGTTGGCACTAACCCTACCTTTGAAGGCATCACTACCCGCCAGGTGGAGGCTCATGTTATTGACCGCCCCCAGGAGAAGGTTGAGGACTTCAACCTTTACGGGCAGCATGTCACCTTGGAGTTTGTAGAGTACCTGCGCGGTATGGTGGCCTATACCGGTGTAGAAGCACTCATTGAGCAGATGCACGACGATGTAGAAAAGGTTAAGACGATCCTTAGCGGTAACTAATGAACATATAAAGAAGTTCCCGGAATAAGAACTCTTATTCCGGGAACTTCTTTACCTTCTCCTACATCTCTTCGTGGGTGTTGGGGTCGAAGTCGCGGCCCACCCCAGATTCTAGGGCGTCGATACGCTCAACCTGCTCGTCGGTGAGTTCCCAGTCGAAGACGGCCAGGTTTTCTTCCATGCGCAGGGCGTGAGAGCTCTTGGGCAGGGGCACCAGGTTCTTCTGAACCTCCCAGCGCAGGATTACCTGGGCTACGCTCTTGCCGGTTTCGGTTGCGATAGCCTCTAGGGCGGCGTCCTTGAGCAGGTCGGTTTTGCGGCCCAGGGGTGACCAGCACTGGGTGAGAATGGCGTGGTCGAGGTTGTAGGCTGCCCAGTCCTGCTTCTGGGAGTAGGGGTGCAGCTCAATCTGGTTGATGGCGGGGGTGACGCCGGTTTCTTCAATCAGGCGGTCAATGTGTTCGGGCAGGAAGTTAGAGACGCCAATAGATTTGACTAGCCCTTCTTCTTGGGCTTTGATGAGGGCCCGCCAGGTATCGACGTAGAGCCCCTGGGAGGGGTTGGGCCAGTGAATCAGGTAGGCGTCCAGGTAGCTAAAGCCCATACGGTTCAAGGTGCCTTCAAGGGAGCGTAGGGTGGCCTCGTAGCCGTGGTCGCGGCCGGGTACCTTGGACTGCACAAAGACTTCGTCGCGTGGGGTGCCTGAGCGTAGCACGCCGCGGGCAACACCTGGCTCGTTCTCGTAGTTCACGGCGGTATCAATGAGGCGGTAGCCGCGGATGATGGCCTCAGATACCGCGGCTTCGGCCTCTACATTATTGAGCGGGTAGGTGCCTAGACCTAGGAGTGGGATGGTGTTGCCGTCGCGTAGGGTGTGGGTTTGCATTGGTTTTCCTCTCAGGTGGTGCGGTGCGGACGCCGGTTAGCGGGTGAGCAGATCTAGCACGAGGGTTGCGCTTCGTTGGGCGACGATGGGGGCGTCCATGTGGAAGTCCTGATCGGCGGCTGGGCCGCATAGGTCAGAGATGCCGCGTACTGCGATGAAGGGCAGGGAGCGGCTGGAGCTAATCTGGGCCAGGGCGGTGGTTTCCATGTCGGTGGAGATAGCCTGGGGGAAGAGCTGCCGGGTGTCTTTGACGTTATGGGCGGTGACGAAGGACCCACCGGCTAGCATCTGCCCGAAGAGGGCACTGCCTTCGCCGGTGTAGGCTGCTGCTGCGGTGCGGGCTTTATCACCTAGGGCCGGGTCGGTGCTGTAGCTTGCGGGCATGCCAGGGACCTGCCCGAACTCGTAGCCGAAGGCGGTGGCGTCCGCGTCGGTGTAGGTGTAGTGAGTGCCGATAGCTAGATCTCCCACATTGACGTCGGCGCGTAGGCCACCGGCGGTACCGGCTGATACGATCACGCGCGGGATCGGTACTAGGGCCAGGGCAACAGAGAGGGCGGTGGCCGCATTGACCAGGCCAATCTGTGAGCGCACCAGCAGGATTTTTAGCTCATCAGTGCCGGTAGCTAATACTCGGGGGTAGAAGAGGGCTTCGCCCAGGGCGTAGGCTTCACCGGCAGGTTCTGTCTTCTCCAGGAAGGGGGCTGCTTCTACATCCATCGCTACTTGAACGATGGCAGCGTTCTCAAAGCCAGCGGGAAGTGCGAAAGCTGACATTAGGCCATCACCTGCTCCCACTCGTCCTTTTTCTTTAAGAAGGTACGCACCGCAGCCTGGGCTTCTTCCAGGGAGTGGTTGGCGCCCCAACCGCACTGCACCGCGTTAGCTGCCGGGACTTCATCAGCTTCAAGCAGGTCCTTCATGGTGGCTTCAAGCACCTGCATGAACTCGGCAGGTTCAAGGCCTAGAGTGAGGGCGTAGAAACCGGTCTGGCAGCCCATGGGAGAAAAATCGACCAGGGCGTCGGTGTGGTTACGCATGTGGTGGGCGGTCATGTGCTCAATAGAGTGAATAGCTTTCATGCCCAGGTGCTCCTTGTTGGGCTGGGCGAAACGCACATCGTACTTAACGAGGACGTCGCCCCCCGGCAGGGTCTTACGGGCTGCTACGCGCACGTATGGGGCGGCCACAGCGGTGTGGTCGAGGTCGAAGGATTCAACGTTTGTCTTTTGCTTCTCAAAATTTTCAGGCTTTTGCATGGTTTCCATTCTCCCAGGCTCGAAGCTCAATAGCTACCTGCTCAGTAATCTACTCAACATAGGCTGATTCAGTAGCGAGGGTAGACCTGTAACTGCGGGGTAGGGAAGAAGGGCAGGTGAGCCAAGCTACCGCCGGGCTCTCTTCCCGCTAGCAGGCTTGTGCGGTAGAGTTGTTGATGCATGTAACTGCAGTCCGTGGCAGTTCCCTGCAGAGGCTAAGTCACCTACCGGCGTCCTGGCCCTCAACCCGGCAGCAAAAATGTTGACCGGGCCGCACACGGCACTAACTCTAGGAGTTACACCATGGCTCTTGATCCCAAGATCAAGCAGGACATCATGAAGGAATACGCAACCCACGAAGGTGACACCGGTTCACCCGAGGTTCAGGTTGCAGTTCTGACTCGTCGTATCACCGACCTGACCGAACACCTCAAGTTCCACAAGCACGACCACCACTCACGTCGTGGTCTGATGATTCTCGTTGGTCGCCGCCGCAACCTGCTCGGCTACCTCAAGAGCGTCGACATCGAGCGTTACCGCGCCCTCATTGAGCGTCTCGGTATCCGCCGATAACACAAGGTTTGTGAGCGTGAGGGCGGCACCTGCACCCGCGCACCCGGCTTAGCATAAGCCTGATGCCGCTGGTCAAAGGTGACGCCCTCACCCACACCTACCACCCCCCCCAAATAACAGAATAAGTCGCCGCGTGCTTTGACGGTCCTCGGTAGCGGTTTACAGAAAACCCCACAGGCGGGGTCTGTGAGCCTCAATCGATGACCGAAGACGCGGCGCAGACAAGAGAAATGGAGGAACCTTGGAAGGTCCCGAAATTCAGTTTGCAGAAGCAATCATTGACAACGGCAAGTTCGGTAAGCGCGTAGTACGCTTCGAAACTGGCCGCCTAGCCAAGCAGGCCGCAGGCTCTGCCCTGGTCACCATCGACGACGACACCACCTTGCTCTCAGCCACCGCCATCGGCAAGAGCCCCCGTGACGGCTTCGACTTCTTCCCCCTGACCGTAGACGTTGAAGAACGCATGTACGCAGCCGGCAAAATCCCCGGCTCCTTCTTCCGCCGCGAAGGCCGCCCCTCAACCGAAGCAATCCTAGCTGCACGTCTCATCGACCGCCCCCTGCGTCCTGCCTTCAAAAAGGGCATCCGCAACGAGGTTCAGGTCGTTGTCACCGTACTCACCGTTGAGCCCGATGAAATCTACAACACCGTCGCCATCAACGCAGCCTCCTGCTCCACCACCCTCTCAGGTGCCCCCTTCGCAGGCCCCGTCGGCGGCGTGCGCGTAGCCCTGATTGACGGCCAGTGGGTTGCCTTCCCCAAGCACTCCCAGCTCGAGAAGGCTGTCTTCGATATGGCAGTAGCCGGTCGCGTTGTGACCAAGGCAGACGGCACCGAAGACGTAGCCATCATGATGGTCGAGGCAGAAGCTACCGACAACTCCTGGAAGCTCATCAAGGAAGACGGCGCCTCCGCACCGACCGAAGATGTCGTAGCCGAAGGCCTAGAGGCTGCTAAGCCCTTCATCGCCGCCCTCTGCAAGGCCCAGGCCGACCTGGCAGAACGCGCCGGCAAGCCCGCCCTGGAACTGCCCATCTTCGGTGAACGTGCCGCAGATGTAGATGAAGCAGTCAAGGCTTTTGAGCCCAAGATCGTTGAGGTCTACTCCATCGCCGGTAAGCAGGACCGCGAAACCGCCTCCGCTGACCTGCAGCAGGAAATCGTTGAAGCGCTCGCCGCTGAAGGCAAGGAATTTGAGGGCCGCGAGGACGAAGTCAACGCAGCTTTCAACGCCCTGACCAAGCACGTTGTGCGTCAGCGCATCCTGACCGAGCAGGTTCGTATTGACGGCCGTGGCCTGACCGATATCCGCCAGCTCACCGCTGAGGTTGAGGTACTGCCTCGCGTTCACGGTTCCGCTATCTTCGAGCGCGGCGAAACCCAGATTATGGGTGTCACCACCTTGAACATGCTCAAGATGGAGCAGCAGCTAGACTCCCTCTACCCGGTCAAGTCCAAGCGCTACATCCACCACTACAACTTCCCGCCCTACTCAACCGGTGAGACCGGTCGCGTTGGCTCACCTAAGCGCCGCGAAATCGGCCACGGTGCCCTTGCTGAGCGCGCCCTCACCCCGGTTCTGCCTTCCCGTGAGGAATTCCCCTACGCTATCCGCCAGGTCTCAGAGGCCCTGGGGTCCAACGGCTCAACCTCCATGGGTTCAGTCTGTGCCTCCACCCTCTCCTTGCTGAACGCCGGTGTGCCCCTGCGCGCACCTGTTGCCGGTATCGCCATGGGCCTTGTCTCTGATGAGGTTGACGGCGAAACCCGCTACGCAGCTCTGACCGACATTCTCGGTGCTGAGGACGCCCTGGGCGATATGGACTTCAAGGTCGCAGGTACCTCCGAGTTCGTCACCGCTATCCAGCTGGACACCAAGCTTGATGGTATTCCTGCCTCTGTTCTGGCAAGCGCCCTGACTCAGGCCCGCGAAGCCCGCCTGCACATCCTTGAGGTCATCAATGCAGCAATTGATGCCCCCGATGAGATGAGCGACTACGCACCGCGCGTTATCTCCGTGCAGGTACCGGTTGCCAAGATCGGTGAAGTTATCGGGCCTAAGGGCAAGATGATTAACCAGATTCAGGAAGATACCGGCACCGACATCTCTATCGAGGATGACGGCACCGTCTACATTGGCGCTACCGACGGCCCCTCAGCCGAAGCAGCCCGCTCAGCAATCAACGCGATTGCTAACCCGCAGGTCCCCGAAATCGGTGAACGCTACCTGGGCACCGTTGTGAAGACTACTACCTTCGGCGCTTTCGTCTCACTGACCCCCGGTAAGGATGGCCTGCTGCACATCTCCGAGCTGCGTAAGCTCAACGACGGCAAGCGCGTCGATGATGTTGAGGACGTCGTCGGGGTTGGCCAGAAGGTCCAGGTCGAGATCTCCAAGATTGACGACCGCGGCAAGCTGTCACTGGTACCTGTGGTTGCTGAAGATGAGAGTGGCGACGAAGAGTAAATAAGCTCTCCATAGCTTCTACAGTAGGAAGCAGATAGAGGGGGCAGGCACCAGGTGTCTGCCCCCTCTGACGTCTCTAAACCCTTATTTTCTCTAGAAGAAAGACATGACTGATATGCCCGTCCTTCTACCCCTTGAAACCGCAGACCTCACCGACGAGCTCAATTACCGCAACGGCCGCCTCATCTACGCTGGTGGAGGCGGTAACGAAGTTCGCCGGTCTGTGCTGCCGGGCGGCGTCCGCGTTATCACCGAGCGCATGCCCTCCCAACGCAGTGTCTCCATCGGTTTCTGGGTGGGCGTAGGCTCCCGCGACGAAGAGCCTGGCATGCTAGGCTCTACTCACTTCCTTGAACACCTACTCTTCAAGGGCACCGAGAGCCGTAGCGCCCTCGATATTGCTCATGCCTTTGACCGGGTAGGCGGCGAATCCAACGCCCTCACCGCCAAAGAGCACACCTGCTACTACGCCCGTGTGCTTGATGAAGATACAGCCATGGCCATCGACGTGATTGCAGATATGGTGACCGGTGCCAAGCTTGACTCTGCCCTACTTGAACAAGAACGCGGCGTTATCCTCGAAGAAATCGCCATGGATCAGGATGACCCCACCGATGTTGCCTTTGAGTCCTTTATTGAGCAGCTCATGGGCAGTAATCCACTGGGCCGCCCCATTGGTGGTACCCCGCAAGAAATTACCGATGTTGCCCGCAATAAGGTGTGGGAGCACTACAAGAAGTTCTACACCCCTGACCGTCTGGTGGTCTCAGCAGCCGGTAGCCTCAACCACGCTGAGATCGTCAACCTGGTGCTTGAATCGCTGGCCAACCGCGGCTGGAATCTGATTGAGGGAGCACTTCCTGCCCCGCGCCGTATCCGCCAGCAGAGTGAGGTTGTACCTGGTGCCCGCGAAAAAACCCTGGAAAAGGGCTTTGAACAGACCAATATTGTGATGGGCTGCCCCGGTCTCATTGCTGGGGACGAGCGCCGCTACGCTATGAGTGTGCTCAACTCTGCCTTGGGTGGGGGCATGTCTTCTCGCCTCTTCCAAGAAATTCGTGAGAAACGCGGTCTGGCTTATTCGACCTTCTCTTTTACCGGCGCTTACTCAGACGCTGGCTACTTCGGTATGTACGCCGGTTGCCTGCCGGCTAAGGCGGAGCAGGTTGCCGAGCTGATGCGCGCTACCTTCAAAGATTTTGTGCAGGACGGTATCACGCAGGAAGAGCTTGAGAAGGTTGTGGGGCAGCTTGGCGGCGCTACCGTCTTAGGCAGTGAGGACGCTGGTTCCCGTATGAGCCGTCTGGGCCGGGCAGAGCTCGACTCAGGTAAGTTCCTGTCCATTGACGAACTTCTTGAGGGAGTCCGGTCGGTCACTGCAGAGCAGGTCAATGAGCTAGCCCGCTATCTGGCAGACCAAGACTGGGTCACTACCCTCGTTAAATAAAAAGAAGCAGGGGCACCCGCCAATGAGGGGTGCCCCTGCTTCTTTGCTGATAGCTGTTTTACTCGGTCAGGGCCTTGGCTACCGCGTCCTTGACAGTCTGGGCGTAGACGGTTAGACCCTCATTCTGAGGGTGTACTCCGTCAGAGACCAGGTATTCGGGGTGGCCCTTGGCGGCGGCCTGCCAGTCGGCAATAAAAACCGTGCCGGGGTTTTGCTCGGCGAACTCACGAATCACCTGGTTAGACGGCTCAATCCAGGTCAGGTTGGCTGGGCCCACACCGGTCACCAGCACAATCTTGCGTTCACCCTTAGGGGAGACTGCGGCCTTGAGGCCTTCTAGCTGCTCAAAGCTGAAAGTGGAGTTAGCTGTTACGGAGAAGACCAGCACCTGGCGTACCTGCCCTGCCTCTAACATCTGATCAACGACGGGTAGGGCAGCTGCGCTAGTGCGGGAGACCTCTGCATTGACCAGGGCCTGGGGTAGGGCCTCGCCTAGGGCACCGGAGGACGCTAGCGTAACCGAGTCACCTATAATCGTCACCTGCGAGCCGTCAATATCAGCCGGTGTGAGAGGCGCAGTGGCTGTGGGGGAGGGGTGCCCGCTTTCGGCCGGTTCAGCTGATGTACTGGGTTCAGCGGATGCGCTGGGGGCAAGTGTGCTGGGCTGGGGAGCCGGTGCGGACGCCTGCGAATACTGAGCGCCAGCAGCTACTACCGCTTCTGCCTGGGTCATAGTGGGGGCGGTACGCACAGCAAAGACAGTGGCAATGAGGGCTACCCCAGCTAGGAGAGCTGCGCCCACCGGTAGGGCACGGCCAGCAGGTGCCAGCATGGCTGAGAACCAGATAGAGAGCGCCCCGCGGAAGCCCAACTTACGCACGGGCTGCTCCACATATATGTACGACAAGCCTGCCACAGCAAGGGTCAGGAGCAGTACCGCCACGTTCACCCAGGGGGAGCGGGTAGCACCAAAAGCATAGTGGGCCAGTACCATCAGCGGCCAATGCCACAGGTAGATGCCGTAGGAGCGTTGGCCCACCCAGCGCAGAGGAGCTAAAGATAGCAGCGCCCTAAAAAGCCCAGAGGTGCCGCCACGGACGTCCGGAAGTAGAGCCTGAATAATGCCCATACCCAAGGCGGACCCTACCAGCAGACCCCAGGGCATTAGCCAGGTGCTCTGATCTGAGAGAACGAGCGCAAAAGGAAGAAGAGCAATAAGACATACCCAGCCGGTAAGCTGGCGCACCCAGCCCCAGATGCCGTTACCGTAGCCCACCAGGGGGTAGAGACGGGGGTCAGCAGGTGGGTACATGGACCAAGGAATCATCATAGCCAGCAGTACACCCAGCATCAGCCCGTAAAGGTGGGTATCAGTACCGTAGTAGAGGCGGGCAGTAGAGACCCCAAAGAAACCTAAAACCACAGCCAAAAGGAGGGAAAATAAGCCCAAAATGGCCGGTACGAGGGCCCGCTGCCACCACTTAGCGATAAACATGAAGACAAAAACCAAGACCACAGGCCAGAAGAGGTAGAACTGCTCTTCTACCGCTAACGACCAGAAATTAGTCATAAGCTCAGGGGAAGTCTGCGTGAAATAGTCGTTACCAGCCCAAATCAGCAACCAGTTCGAAGAGTAGGTAAAAGCACCCACAATCTGACGGCCCAAACCGACCTGGGCATCACCACCGACCACCAGGGCCAAAGACCCAACCACCAGGGTAAGTAGGGCAAAGGCCGGCACCAGGCGGCGTAGACGCCGCACCCAGAAGGAAACAATGTCCATCTTGCCGGTGTAGGCGCCCTCCCGCAATAAGAGGGAGGTAATCAGATAACCCGAAATGACGAAGAAAATATCAACACCAATCATGCCTCCGGGCAGGAACTGAGGCCAAAAATGGTAGACCAGCACCAAGGCCACCGCGAGCGCACGCACACCGTCAAGACCTTGCAGGATAAAACGTCGCTGCCCCTCATGGGGGTGCACAGCGGAGTAAAAAACGTGATCGTCTTTCATAGTTCCTTTGAGTCGGTGAGTCGGTGGGGGGGTGGAGCGCAGGCGCACCTTTCTAGTGTAAGAGCTGACCAGGATTTCTTATGTCGCACCCGCCGGGAAAATTTGCGCCAGGCAGGCCATAATCTTTCCCCCTGACCGAAACACCTGCCCTGCCCCCGTCCGCCAGCACATCTGATAGGACGCTGGGCACACCAGGAGGGTGCAAGGAGGCTACCCTCTTCGCTAGAGTAGTGTGAGGTGGCATCTTGATGCGATACCTGCACAACCGGTACTGCACCTATCAGTAAGAGCCACCAGGTGCCAACTGGCACCCAATACTATCAACTAACTAAGGGGTATATAGAGGCATGAGCAAGATTTGGAAGGTCGCTGTTATCGGCGCTGCTGGCCGTATGGGGTCCGAGGCTGTTAAAGCAGTCAACACCGCAGAAGACATGGACCTTGTCGCGGCTCTAGGCAACGGGGACTCCCTAGAATTGCTGGTTGAATACGGCGCTGAGGTCATGATTGACCTGACCGTTCCTTCCGCTACTGAAGCTAACGTCCGCTTCGCTGTTGAACACGGTATTCACGCGGTGGTGGGCACCACCGGCTGGAACGAAGAGCGCCTGGCCTCCCTCAAAGCCCTGCTGGCTGAGCACCCCCAGGTAGGTGTGCTCATTGCCCCTAACTTTGCCATCGGCTCCATCCTGGCTACCGAGTTCGCAGCTAAAGCAGCTAAGTTCTTTGAATCGGTTGAAGTAATTGAGATGCACCACCCCAATAAGGTTGATGCCCCCTCAGGTACTGCCGTGCACACCGCCAACAAAATTGCGGCAGCCCGTGCCGAAGCTGGGGTGCCGGTCTCACCCGATGCCACCGAAACCGATGAAGGCGGCTCACGCGGGGCCAAAGTCAATGGCGTCAACGTCCACGCCGTCCGCCTGCGCGGGCTCACTGCCCACCAGGAAATCCTGCTGGGGGACGCCGGCCAGCAGCTGGTTATCCGCCACGATTCTTTTGACCGCACCAGCTTCATGCCCGGCGTGCTCCTGGGCGTGCGCCAGGTTGAACAGCACCCCGGCCTCACCGTAGGCCTTGACCGCTACCTCAACCTGGACTAACCCCCATGACCTCGCTGCGCGCTTTCACCGCCGGGGCAGTAGCCCTGGCCGCCCTTACTGTGCTCATACTGCCCCTACCAGTAGGAACCCGCCTCTTCCTCCTGGCCGTAGGTGTTTTCTGCGCGGTATTTATCGCAGTGGACGCCGGTGGGCACGGGCGTATCTACGCCGCCCTTGTGACCGTAGTGCTGAGCCTCTACCTGCTGCTCACCTTCCAGCGAGGTATCATCTTCCTCCAGAACGCCGGAGCCCTAGGGGCCCTGCTGGGGGCAGCGTTGATTGTCCTTCCTATCCTGGGCACCTGGGCTATGGTGCGAGAAATCATCTTTGGCTCCCGCACCCAGGCCCTAGGCCAAGAACTAGCCGCAGAAGCAGAACTGCCCGAAGACACCCTGCCCCAAGACACTCAGCCCCAAGACACTCAGCCCCAAGACACTCAGCCCCAAGACACTCAGCCCCAAGACGCTCTGCCTGAAGACACCCTGCCCCGCACCAAAGCAGGCCGTATCGACCGCGCCGCAGCCGATGCACAATTCACCCACATCGCAGCAGCCACCGAAGCGGAACCTGCCAACTGGAAAAACTGGTTCCGCCTCTCCCTGGCTTACGATGCCTGCGGCGACCGAAAACGCGCCCGCACAGCAATGCGCACCGCCATCGCCCTGCACCGAGGCAAAACCCCAGCCCATCTATCCATCTAAGCGAAAGCCGCCCACCGGCGTCCGCCCCGAAAACCCCAGCCATAAATAAGCAAACTCACCCCACCCCACCCGTCAGATAAGGTAACGTAGTAGATATGTCTGAGACCTCACAGCACCCCACCGCAGCAGAACCCACCTTCGGGCGCCTGCTCACCGCCATGGTTACCCCCTTCACCGCAGAAGGCAAACCTGACGAACAAGCCATCGCCGCGCTCGCAACCCAACTGGTTGATCGTGGCCACGACGGCCTGATCGTGTGCGGTACCACCGGCGAATACTCCACCATGACCGATGAGGAAAACGAAAAAGTTTTCCGCACCGTCAAGGAGGCTGTGGGCGACCGCACCAAGATCGTTGCCGGTGTTGGCTCTAACGACACCGCCCACACCCTGCACCTGGCCTCACGGGCCGAAGCTGTCGGCGTCGATGGCCTACTGGTAGTGACCCCCTACTACAACAAGCCCACCCAGACCGGCCTAGAGGCCCACTTCCGTGCTGTCGCTGATGCGGTCAAGACCCCCGTCATGCTTTATGACATTCCCGGCCGTGCAGGTATCCCCATCACCCCGGCGGTATTCCGTGCCCTGGCAACCCACGAGAACATCGTGGCAGTCAAGGACGCCAAGGCCGACTTCGCCGCAGCAACTGAAGTCATGGAAACCACCGACCTAGAATTCTACTCAGGCGATGACGGGCTGACCCTGCCCTGGCTTGCCATGGGCGCAGTCGGCCTGGTCGGCGTTACCTCCCATGTAGCCCCCGAACACTTCCGCCAGCTCATTGACGCAACCGTCGCCGGCGATATGGCAACTGCCCAGAAGCTGCACTTAGACTTAGCACCGGTCGTCCGCGCAACAATGAGCCGGGTTCCCGGTTGCGTTGCTGCCAAGCAGATTCTTACCTGGCAGGGCATCCTCGACTCAGCTGCCGTGCGCCTGCCGCATGTGCGTGCCACCGACCAAGAAATCGCTCTCATGCGCTCTGATCTTGAAGGCTCCATCATCGCCTCCACACTGGTCAAATAAAGAAACGTACTGCGGGCACCTGGCGGGCCCACCCAAAATCACCGTGATTTTGGGTGGCCCGCTTTGCCCGTATTTCAGAAAAGAAAACCGAACGAAAGAGAAACTATGCAAATAGTTGAAAGCCCGCACCTACCCCCCAAACTGAAAAAGGACACCCTACGCGTTGTGCCCCTGGGTGGCCTGGGTGAAGTTGGCCGTAACATGACCGTCTACGAAATCAACGGCAAACTACTCGTTGTTGACTGCGGCGTGCTCTTCCCTGAAGAGTCCCAGCCCGGCGTAGATTTGATCCTGCCTGACCTCAACTACATCAAGAACCGTCTGCAAGATATCGTCGCTATCGTACTGACCCACGGCCACGAAGACCATATCGGTGCTGTGCCCTACCTGCTGCGTCTGCGCCCGGATATCCCCCTGGTTGGTTCTCAGCTAACCCTGGCCCTGGTTGAGGCAAAACTGCAAGAGCACCGTATCAAGCCCTACACCATGGACGTTGTTGAAGGTCAGGTGGAACGCTTTGGCCCCTTCGAATGCGAATTCGTAGCTGTTAACCACTCCATTCCTGACGCACTGGCTGTCTTTATCCGCACCAAGGCCGGTAAATGCCTGCACACCGGTGACTTCAAGATGGACCAGCTACCCTTGGACGGCCGTATTACTGACCTGCGTCATTTTGCTCGCCTGGGTGAAGAAGGCATCGACCTCTTCCTACCTGACTCAACCAACGCTGAGGTTCCCGGGTTCACCCCGACCGAAAAGAACATTGGCCCGGTTATCTCCAACGTCATGCGCGATGCTAAGCGCCGCGTGATCGTCGCCTCCTTCTCATCTCACGTGCACCGCGTGCAGCAGGTACTTGAAGCTGCTGCTGAACGTGGCCGCAAGGTCGTGCTCGTAGGCCGCTCCATGGTCCGTAACATGACCATCGCTGAGAAGCTGGGCTACCTGAAGGTGCCCGAGGGCGTGCTGGTTGACCTCAAAAAGGTTGATGATTACCGCCCCGAACAGATCGTGATGATGTGCACCGGCTCCCAGGGTGAGCCCATGGCTGCTCTTTCTCGCATGGCCAATGGCGACCACAAGATTCAGGTAGAAAAGGGTGACACCATCATCCTGGCCTCCTCCCTGATTCCTGGTAACGAAACCTCTGTCTACCGCGTCATCAACGGCCTGATGAAGTTGGGCGCCAACGTGGTGCACAAGGGTAACGCTAAGGTTCACGTTTCAGGTCACGCCGCTGCCGGTGAGCTGCTCTACTGCTACAACATTCTGCAGCCTAAGAACGTCATGCCCGTCCACGGTGAAGTCCGACACCTCTTGGCCTCTGGCAAGCTGGCTATCGAAACCGGTATCAAGAGCGACCGCGTTCTCATCTGCGACTCAGGTACTGTAGTAGATTTGCGCGATGGCCGCGCTGACATTGTCGGCCAGGTACCTTGCGAATACGTCTACGTCGATGGCAAGTCCGTTGGGCACGTGACCGAAGATGACCTCAAGGACCGCCGCGTACTGGGTGAAGAAGGCTTCGTATCTATCGTGACCGTCATTGACCGGGCCACCAAGCGCGTGGTCACCGGCCCTGACATTCACGCCCGCGGTATCGCCGAAAACGACTCCGTCTTTGACGACATCACCCCCAAGATTACCTCCGCCTTGGAAGATGCCCTCCACCGGGCACCTGAGAAGGTGCACACCACCCACCAGTTGCAGCAGATTGTCCGCCGCACCATGGGCGCCTGGGTAGCCCGCCGCCTGCGTCGCAAGCCCATGATTGTGCCCGTAGTTATCGAGACTCACAGCCCCGAAGCTGAAGGCAACTAACAATCTCTGAGCATACCCGGCGGCAGTTTGACCTGCTGCCGGGTAAGCTATTTAAACGCAACCGATCATCAACCAGTATTGGGAAGAATGGCTCAGCGAAAGTCTGCATCGAGTAAATCAGCCCCCCGTTCCACGGGGAGCCGCTCCAAGACGTCCTCACGTCGCTCAACCTCCGCTCAAGGTCGAAGCCGTAAGATCGCCCCCGCACCCCCTCAAGAGAGTAACGCTTTGGTGCGCGCCCTAGTAGGGGCCTGGCAAGCTCTAGCTTTTACCGTAGGAGGTGCGGTGCGCCGTATGGGCGAACTCCGCACCGACATTGAACTGCACGAACGCCGAGACGGCGGTGCCCTACTGGTGCTGGTCATCGGCCTGCTAACTGCTGCCGTGGAATGGTGGGGCTGGCGCTCTGACCCCACAAACCTATCCTGGTACGAGTGGCCCCTGCACCTGTGGCATGTTGCAGTAGGCGGCCTCTTTGGTCAAGGCTCTTTGCTGATTCCTATCCTGTGCCTCATTTTTGCTATCCGCATCTTCCGCCACCCGCTAGAAGTGCGGGCAAATAACCGCATCGCCATCGGTTTTACCGTCATGACGGTCTCGGCCTCAATGATGGGAGCCAAGGTAGCGGGCTACCCCTCCTTCTCATCAAGTTTCGACGAATTCTGGGGCGGCGGCGGCACCGTGGGCGTGCTGATTGGCACCCCCGCAAGCCGTATCGTGGGTGGGGTCAACCTGCTTGAATGGTCAGTCATTGCCCTAATTTTCCTCACCGGCCTGTTGATAGCAACCGACACCCCTCTACGCCAAATCTGGCCCAAAATTGTGTACATTTATAGCCTCATGCTGGGCGAGAAACCCCACAGTTCTGTGGCCGATGCTGGGCGCCCCTCCCGTACTTCACGCACCCAAGACGAGACAAAAACCCGTGTGCTTGAGGGTGAGCATGACCGTTCTTACCTCTATGAGGACGCCCCCGCACCTGCCCCGCGCCAACGTGGCGGCTTACTCAGATGGTTAGGTTTTGGCACCCGCAAGGAGCAGGACACCAGGCTTGACCGCTATGAAGCTGACGAAGCCTACCAGAGCGCTGTGGTAGATGAAGGGTATGCCCCTGAACCTGATACGGCCCCGGTCAGACGCGTAGCTGCACCCGGCCGTCCTGCCCAGAAGACCGCTCCTGCCACAGAGGTCTTTGACATGGAGGCCCCTGCCCGGCAGACCCGCCGGCAGAAGAAAGCCGCTAAGAAACAGCCCGAGCTCTTTGACCAAAACCTGTGGAAAAACCAGGAAGAGACTGCAGCAGAAGGCAAGAGCGAGAGCCTCTCCGATGCCCCCGCTCAGCGTCTTGACCAGGCCCGCCAGGCTGCCGCCGACCACGGCTATAGCCCCGAACCTGTAGAGGCAGGTAGCTACAGGGCTGAGCCCGAAGCCGATGCGGCGCGCCCTGCCCCTGCCACCTCTGCCCCCGCCTCAGCCCGGGCTACTGCCACTCCTACCGTGCCCCGCCCCGGTAAGGCTACTGCTTCTGCCGCCTCACTGGGGGCCACCCTCGCCGGTGCTGCTGCTGGTGCAGCCACCGGGGCCGCTAGTTCTGCCGCCGGCTCAGTAGCTGCTTCAACAGCCGGCTCAGCAGCCGGTTCGGCAGCTGGTTCTGTTGCTGCAAACCCTGGTCAGGTGCCCGCCCCCGCGCGTCCGCCTGCCCGCCTGCAAAATAACACTGTTGCTGAAACTACTGAGCAGCCCCGCGGTGAGCTAGTCGTTGAATCATCAACTGGTGCTTATGCCCTGCCTACTGAGTCCATGCTTGAAGCTGGCCCACCTGCCAAGGAAAGCTCCGAAGCCAATGAACAGGTTGTTGATGCCCTGACCAACGTGCTTGAACAGTTCAACGTGGATGCTGAAGTAACCGGTTTCTCACGCGGCCCTACTGTTACCCGCTATGAAATTGAGCTGGGCCCCGGCACCAAGGTGGAGCGTGTTACCGCCCTATCAAAGAACATTGCCTACGCTGTGGCATCTGCCGATGTACGTATTCTCTCGCCTATCCCCGGTAAGAGCGCTATTGGTATTGAGATTCCCAATACCGACCGCGAAATCGTGGTACTGGGCGATGTGCTGCGCTCCTCTAAAGCCCACGGAACCGACCACCCCATGGTCATGGGCGTCGGCAAGGACGTTGAGGGCGGCTTCGTTATCGCTAACCTGGCCAAGATGCCTCACCTGCTGGTGGCAGGTGCAACCGGTGCCGGTAAGTCATCCTTTGTGAACTCCATGATTACCTCAATCTTGATGCGTTCAACCCCTGACCAGGTGCGTCTGATTATGGTGGACCCCAAGCGCGTGGAACTCACCGCCTACGAGGGTATTCCTCACCTAATTACCCCCATCATCACTAACCCCAAGAAGGCTGCTGAAGCCCTGCAATGGGTGGTGCGAGAGATGGACGCCCGCTACGACGACCTGGCCCACTACGGCTATAAGCATGTAGATGACTTCAATAAGGCCGTCAAAGCTGGCAAGATCCAGCCAGAACCTGGTTCTAAGCGCCAGATTAAGGCCTACCCTTACCTGCTGGTGATTGTCGATGAGTTGGCTGACCTGATGATGGTTGCCCCGCGTGATGTGGAAGAGTCCATCGTCCGTATTACCCAGTTGGCTCGTGCCGCCGGTATTCACCTGGTGCTGGCTACCCAGCGTCCTTCTGTTGATGTGGTTACTGGTCTGATTAAGGCTAATGTGCCTTCTCGTATGGCTTTTGCTACCTCGTCTGTCACTGACTCTCGTGTGGTGCTCGATCAGCCTGGTGCTGAGAAGCTAATTGGTCAAGGTGATGCCCTCTTCTTGCCTATGGGTGCTTCTAAGCCTATGCGTGTGCAGGGTGCCTGGGTGGGCGAGTCTGAGATTCATGAGGTCGTGGAGCATGTGAAGAAGCAGGCTCCTGCGGTGTACCGTGATGATGTGATTGCTGCTGCGCCGTCGAAGAAGATTGACGATGATATTGGCGATGACCTGGATGATCTGCTGCGGGCAGCGGAGCTGGTGGTCAATACCCAGTTCGGTTCGACCTCCATGTTGCAGCGTAAGTTGCGCGTGGGTTTTGCTAAGGCTGGCCGTCTGATGGATCTGCTCGAATCTCGCGAAGTTGTTGGCCCCTCTGAGGGGTCTAAGGCCCGTGACGTGCTGGTTCAGCCCGATGATTTGCCGGTGGTACTTGCTAAGCTTCGCGGTGAGGAGCCCCCGGCTGCGGCTGAGAGTGACCCTTACGGTGATGACCCTGTGGCTCACATGAATGATGGGGTGCCGCAGGCTGTTGACTACTATGACCAGGCTGATGACCCTGATAGTGAGGACGCCTGGAACCTCACCGGCCGCTAATTTACTCACCCGCCAGACCCTAAGGAGACTCCCATGTCTGAGCAAACCACAACCGCCTCGAACTGGAATGTGCCTAATGCGCTCACTGCCCTACGCATTGTGATGGTGCCACTTTTTGTGTGGGCGCTGTGGGCTGGTGGCCCTCATGGTGAGGCTGATCTGAGCCTGCGCTGGTGGGCTGTTGCCGTCTTTGTGCTGGCTATGGTCACTGACTGGCTCGATGGCTACCTGGCCCGCAAGAACAACTTGATTACCAGTTTCGGTAAGATTGCTGACCCTATTGCTGATAAGTTGCTGACGGGTGCTGCTTTTGTGGTTCTTTCTCTCTTGGGGGAGCTGTGGTGGTGGGTAACCATCGTCATTTTGGTACGTGAGTGGGGTATTACTATCATGCGCCTGTTTGTGATTAAGTACGGGGTGATGGCGGCTTCACGGGGAGGTAAGGTGAAGACCGTGCTGCAGACTGTGGCTCTGGTGCTGATGATTCTTCCCTTAGGCCAGCTTGGCTCCTGGGCCTTGTGGCCTGGCTATGGGGTGATGGCTGCTGCGCTGGTGGTGACTGTGGTGACCGGTATCGACTATGTTATGAAGGCTATGCAGCTACGCCGTGATTTTTTCGCAGCCCAGGGGAAGTAAGTTCTTATGGCTAAGGTGAGCCTTCAGGCACTTGAGGACGCTGCAGCCTGCTTGGTGGCTACAGCTGCGGCGTTGAGCCGGGGAGAGCATGCCCTGGGTGCGGACGCTGGCACCCAGCTGGCTACCGCCGAGTCTTTGACTGGGGGTATGGTGGGGCAGATGATATGCACTGTTGCTGGTGCTTCTGCTGTTTATCGGGGCGGTGTTATCTCCTATGCCACTGAGGTTAAGGCCTCTATCTTGGGGGTGCCCGCAGATTTGTTGGCTGAGCGCGGGGCTGTAGACCCTGATGTGGCAGTTGCCATGGCGCAGGGAACTACCCGAGTCTGTGGAGCTGATTTTGGGGTGTCTACTACTGGGGTTGCTGGGCCAGAACCTTGTGATGGGAAACCGGTGGGGCGCGTCTATCTGGCTGTGGCTCACCCGGTTAGTGGGGGCGTGCGTGTGCTGGAGAAGAACTACGCTGGTAGTCGCGGGGAGATTCGCGCCCAGGCTACTTGTGATGCTCTGACTCTGTTGAGAGAATTTATTTTAGAGACCAGCAGGTGAGCTCCCAGGAAGTTTTCAGATGAATTTTTCAGCTAACCGGGAATGAAACCACAGTTGCGTGGGGTTATATAGATGTAACGATGAAAAAATCGTAAGTAAACGAAATATTTTTCAGATCAGCTGACGAAAGCGCGCTTATGCGCTAGGCTGAACACAAGGAGCTTCTGATCTACCAGAAGCAGAGCAACCAGGAGATTGGTATAAAAATGACTAAGCAGCCCGTATCCGTGAACGGTGTGGTCCGTTGGAAGGATGTGGGTCAGACTGAGAACGCTGCCCCCGCCAACGACACCGGTAAGGTAATCCTGCTCCGCCACGCTATCGGCGAAGTTCTCCGCGATGTTCGCCAGCGCCAGGGTCGCACCCTCCGCGAAGTTTCCCACTCAGCCCGAGTATCACTGGGCTACCTCAGTGAAGTTGAACGCGGCCAGAAGGAAGCCTCATCAGAACTGCTGGCATCCATCTGCCAGGCGTTGGACATCTCCCTTTCAGCTATGCTGGCTGAGGTTTCAGCTCGCATGGCTGTGGAAGAAGGCTTCTCGGTGCCCGATACTGTACCTGCTGAATTCTCAGAACAGTTCAAGCGTGAATACGGTATCGCCGCAACCTCAAGCCGCGATATTCCTGCCGTCGAGCACCCCATGGCAGCTCGATAAACTATCGGCTTCTTTAGGCTAAAAGATAGAGCCGAGCCCGCAGAAGGGCTCGGCTCTCTTTGCGCCCTGTACCTTAGAGGATGGAAAATCATGAAGCTCAGTGAATTTTGGGCCGCTATGGACCATGAATTCGGGCCGGTTTATGCCCGCCATCTAGCCCGTGACCTGGTACCTGGGGATTTTGGTGATTTAACGGCCCAGCAGGCTCTGGATGCCGGTGCCAGCGTGCGCGAGGTCTGGTTGGCTATCTGCCGTGTGCAGGATGTGCCACCGGAGAGGCAGTTGGGGCCTGATGTTGAGGCTCGGCCCTAAGTTAGAAAACTATTCGTACTTGATAGAAAATGTGTTCGAATTCCTGTAGGGTTGTGAACAAACGACTGGCAGCCCGCGACACATAATCGGGTTATCCACAGATTTTCAAAATCTTCGCGCTGAACCCTTAAAGTGTCAGCCCTAGGTATTAGCGTGGTAGCCAGAGAAGAAATCTCGCACCGCGATAAGAAATGAGGAACATACATGGCAGCGAAAGCTCGCATGCAGTCAGTAGGCCAGGTGCCCGCCGAAGGCCGCGAAAAGGCCCTCGAAACCGTCCTTGCTCAGATTGATAAGAACTATGGCAAGGGCTCTGTAATGCGCCTGGGCGACCGTGAAACCGCCAAGGTAGAGACCATCTCAACCGGTGCTCTGGCGCTAGATGCCGCACTCGGTATCGGCGGTTTGCCCCGCGGTCGCGTGGTAGAAATCTACGGCCCTGAGTCCTCCGGTAAGACCACTGTGGCCTTGCACGCTGTTGCTAGCGTACAGAAGGCAGGCGGCATCGCAGCCTTCATTGACGCTGAGCATGCCCTTGACCCGGTCTACGCAGCCAAGCTGGGTGTAGACACTGATGCCCTGCTCGTCTCCCAGCCCGATACTGGTGAGCAGGCCCTAGAAATCATGGATATGCTGGTGGGCTCTGGCTCCATCGACATTATCGTAGTTGACTCGGTTGCAGCCCTGGTGCCCCGCGCTGAAATTGAGGGCGAAATGGGTGACTCCCACGTGGGTCTACAGGCTCGTCTGATGTCTCAGGCTCTGCGTAAGATCACCGGTCGCCTGTCTGCCACCAACACCACCGCTATCTTCATCAACCAGCTGCGTGAAAAGATCGGTGTCTTCTTCGGCTCCCCTGAAACCACTACCGGCGGTAAGGCCCTGAAGTTCTACGCCTCAGTGCGTATCGATATCCGTCGTATCGAAACCCTCAAAGACGGTGCTAACCCCATTGGTAACCGTACCCGCGCTAAGATCGTGAAGAATAAGATGGCTCCGCCCTTCAAGCAGGCCGAGTTCGATATTCTCTACGGTGAAGGAATCTCCGTTGAGGGTGGCATTCTTGATCTTGCTGTTGAGCACAATGTGGTCAAGAAGTCCGGTGCCTGGTTCACCTACGAGGGTGACCAACTGGGCCAGGGTAAGGAAAATGTGCGCCGCTTCCTCAAGGACAACCCTGAGCTGACCGAAGAGATTAAGTACAAGACCATGGTTAAGCTTGGCATCATCGAGGGTGAAGAGGAAGAGCAGGGTGAGGTTGAGCCCAGCACCTCCGCTGACCCGCTCGATGATATCTCTGAGAACTTCTAAACTCACCACAGTGAGCTCATAGCCGCCACTACCAGGCCTATGCCAGGTAGTGGCGGCTTTCGCCATAAAACGATGCAGGCAAAGAGGAGGGCAGCATGACTAGCGAAAACCCACTGACCGATTTTCTGACCCCCGAAGAATACCCAGCCTGGCACCCAGCCGCCCAAGGCCTTAGCGAAGATGTGCCGGGGGAGTCTGGCACCTATACCAGTGAACGACCAGCCACCCCCTACACCGGTAAAGCATCATCTGCAGTCGGTAGCAGTCATAGTGCGGGGCACATAAGTGAGAGAAGTGAGGGCGAGCGCCCAAGCAAGTACACCCGCCGCCGCAACCCCAACCTCAAAAAAGGGTTCCGCAAGCCACCTGCCAAATACGCTGCCCGCTCGCCCTTCGCACCTGCTATCGGGGCGGCGTCCGCACCGGCGGCCCAAGCCTCCCGGCGTAAACCTTCCCAGCCCCTCTTTCGTGAAGGCTCAGCCTTGAACGAGCCGGTGACCGATGAGGAGATGCTGGTACAAGGCGTTACCCCCATGCCTGAGAGACGAGGCCGGGGTAGTAGAGAGCCTGAGAGCGAATTTACGCGGGCTAAAAATATTGTGCTCAACCAATTGGCTGCTTCACCTAAATCGCGGGCCATGCTAGAGAAAAAGCTGGTTGAGAAAGACATCTCGGCAGAGGTGATTGAGGATATCCTGACCCGTTTTGAAGCGGTCAACCTTATTAATGACGCCGAGTTCGCTGACCTGTATGTGCGCACCTGTATGAATGTGAAGAAGCTATCGCGTTCAGCTATCCGGCGGGAGTTGAAGACCAAGGGCGTTGAGGGTGAGCTGGCTGAGCTTGCCCTAGAGCAGAGAACTGAAGAAGATGAGCGCGCGGACGCCCACGAGCTGGTGCGTAAAAAACTACGGCCCTCTATGAATCTAGGCGACCGTGCGGAGAAAGATAAGGTTATGCGCCGCCTAGTAGCTATGCTAGGCCGCAAGGGCTACCCGGCAGGTCTAGCTTTTAGTGTGGTGCGTGAAGAGGTCGAGAGCTACGCTCAGGAAATGGGTATGAGCGATGAAGGAGGGTACAGCTACTACGACTAACTGGGCGTGAACCGGATGAATCTAAGGGCTAGTGGTCGCCGTCATGAATTGTGCAGGCGTAGATGATGAGAACACTGCGCCTCTTATATTCGGTTACTTCGTAGATGAGGCGGTGCCTTCGACTATGCCCATGCTTCATCGGACCATAGCTTATTCATCGATTAGTCCATGCTCTGTTAGCTGGCCTCCTTTGACCTGGCGAACAGAACGTCGTAGATGTTTGAGATTGTTCTCAGATGTGCAATGCACCCTTAAAAAGGGGGATTGGGAAGAGAAATCACATTCCAATTGCTTTGTTCTACCCTTATTGCCTGCACCGCTACCATCGCTACAGCTAAGTGAGTATCGTCCTGCATACTTCTGCAGGGGTTCGGGGCTATCTGCCGGTGCCCCTCCCTCTCTGCGAGTAAGCGCAGGCCCCTGAAAGCGAGCTGGGGCGTATCTACCCAAGTCTCCAGGGCCTGCCGGGGTGTGGCGTCCGCCCCAAAAGCCCGGCCAGAAGACGCACAAAAGCGGGAGAATCTACGGGCTGCTCCACCGGGCTAGGGCAGTAGGCACTTGCAGCCTGGGCTGCACGTGATGCAAAGAATGAGGAAGAAGGGCGAACCGGCATAGAGCCCAGAATATCAACCTAGTAGACTGTACGGGTGAGTATTGACCTGAACACCGACAAGCCCGTGGCTGTACCTAAGACCCGCACCTATGAGGTGCGTACCTTCGGCTGCCAGATGAACGTCCACGATTCTGAGCGTATGAGCGGTCTGCTTGAATCCTCAGGCTATGCGCCCGCAGAAGAAGGAACCACCCCCGACCTCATTGTTTTTAACACCTGCGCTGTGCGTGAGAACGCCGATAACAAGCTCTACGGCAACCTGGGCCAGCTCGCCCCTCTCAAGCGCGAAAACGAGGGCATGCAGATTGCTGTGGGTGGCTGCCTGGCGCAGAAAGATCAGGACGCCATTATAAAGAAGGCCCCCTGGGTTGATGTGGTCTTCGGTACCCACAATATTGGTTCCCTGCCGGCCCTGCTGGAGCGTGCCCGTCACAATAACGAGGCCCAGGCAGAGCTGCTTGAAGCCCTTGAGGTTTTCCCCTCCACCTTGCCAACCAAGCGCGACCACGTGTACTCGGGCTGGGTTTCTATCTCGGTGGGCTGCAATAACACCTGCACCTTCTGCATTGTGCCCTCCCTGCGCGGTAAGGAAGAAGACCGTCGCCCCGGTGAGATCCTGGCTGAGGTTCAGGCCCTGGTTGACGATGGCGCTATCGAGGTGACTCTACTGGGCCAGAACGTCAACTCCTACGGTGTGGGCTTTGGCGACCGTCAGGCTTTCTCTAAACTCCTGCGGGCCTGCGGTGAAATTGAGGGGCTGGAGCGCGTGCGTTTCACCTCCCCCCACCCGGCCATGTTTACCGACGACGTAATCGACGCTATGGCCGAGACCCCCAACGTCATGCCTGTGCTGCACATGCCCTTGCAATCTGGCTCCGATAAGGTGCTCAAAGACATGAAGCGCTCCTACCGTTCCAAGAAATTCTTGGGCATCTTGGAGAAGGTGCGTGAGCGCATCCCTGAGGCTATGATCACCACCGATATTATTGTGGGTTTCCCCGGCGAGACCGAAGAGGACTTCCAAGAGACTCTGCGCGTGGTAGAAGAAGCCCGATTCTCCTCTGCCTTTACCTTCCAGTACTCCATTCGCCCCGGAACCCCGGCTGCCACCATGCCCAACCAGGTGCCCAAGGCTGTGGTACAAGAACGCTATGAGCGTCTGACCGCCTTGCAAGACCGCATCGCCGGGGAAGAGAACCGCAAACAGTTGGGCAAGACTGTTGAGCTGATGGTCACCGCTGAGTCCGGCCGTAAGGCAGAAGAAACTGGCCGTCTTTCTGGGCGGACCCGTGACCAGCGTCTGGTGCACTTCACCGTACCGGAAGGCTGCCAGACACCCCGCCCCGGCGACCTAGTGACCCTGCCCATCACCGAGGCAGGTTCCTTTCACCTGATTTCTGACCCCACAGCCGACCAGTATTCGGTGCGCCGCTCCCGCGCAGGTGACGCCTGGGACCGCGCCCAGGCCGACTCCTGCGGAACCGGCACCACCCAGGTGCCCGGCAGCCCCGTTTCTCTAGGCTTCCCCACCTTCAAGCCCGCCCGCTAACCCATGACAGGAAAGGACGCCGGCAACAACTCCCTACCCATTATCGCCGTAGTGGGCCCCACCGGCTCAGGCAAAAGCGCCCTCGCTATCGAACTGGCCCAGGCCCTGGGCGGGGAATGCGTCAACGCTGATTCCATGCAGTTCTACCGGGGCATGGATATCGGCACCGCCAAGGTCACCCGTCAAGAGATGCAGGGAGTGCCCCACCACCTGCTCGATATTCTCGATGTGACCGAAGAGGCTTCGGTGGCAACCTTCCAGGCTCAGGCCCGGCAGGTTTTTGATGAGATTCGCGCTCGCGGGCACTACCCGATTCTGGTGGGTGGTTCTGGTCTTTATGTGCGGGCTGCCCTGGATGTTTTGGATTTTCCTGAGACTGATCCGGCGGTGCGGGCCCGCCTGGAGGCTGAGCTGGCGGGCTCTGGTCCCGGCCCCCTGCTGGAGCGGCTAGGCCAGGTTGATCCCGTATCAGCTGACCGGGTTAAGGATGACCGCCGTCTGGTGCGTGCCTTAGAGGTTTTTGAGGTGACAGGCCGCCCTTTCTCATCCTTTATGCCTACCCGCACCTATTGTCAGCCGGCCCTGCAGATTGGTTTGAATGGGGATCGTGCCCAGTTGCATCAGCGGTTGCATGAGCGGGTTCTTGCTATGGAAGAGGCCGGGCTGCTGGCTGAGGTTCAAGCCTTGGAGGCTCAGGGGCTGCGTCAGGGTAAGACTGCCCCGGCCGCTATTGGCTACCGGGAGTTCCTTAAGGTTTTGGACGCTGCCCGCGGCGCGCTGCCGGCTGGGGAGGATTATTCTGTGGCTCAGGCGGTTGAAGATACTGTTACTGCTACCCGCCAGTTTGCCCGCCGCCAGCTCACCTGGTTCAGGGCAGATGAGCGGGTGCACTGGCTGGATTGGTCCAGCCCTACCCTGCGTGATGAGGCTTTGGCCATCGTTGCGGACTATCAGGCATTAAACTAAAGAAGAAAAGCGCCTACAACGGAAAGGCAAAACCCGTGGCAACCCACACCGTAGAAACCCCCGTCTGGGGCGATTTGACCGGCAAGACCCTGACCAAGGGGCAGGCGACCGGCAATGACTTCATCTTCGTCACTGACCCTCAAGGTAGTCTTGACCTACCGGCAGAGCTTATTGCTAAGGTCACCGACCGCCACTTCGGTATTGGCGCTGATGGCTTTATCCGGGCGGTCAAGACCGAGCACCTGGACTTTGCCTCTCACCTGCTAGAAGAAGCCCCCGAGGCCGTCTGGTTCATGGACTACCGTAACGGTGACGGTTCTATTGCCGAGATGTGCGGCAACGGGGTGCGCGCCTTCGTTGACTACCTTCTCACCGAGAAACTGATAGAACTTGAAGAAGGCGGGCGCCTGCTGATTGCCACCCGTGCTGGCATTAAGGCTGTTGGCCGCACTGAGGACGGCTACGCTATCGACATGGGCCCCTGGGGTTTCATCAATGGGGATATGGCGCGCGATAACGGTACGGACGCCCAGGTCACCGCCAAGGGCCTGCGCACCCCCCGCGGGGCCCTGTCTATCACCATGGGCAACCCTCACATGGTGGTCATGCTGGGTACAGACGGTAAGCTCGATGGGCTGAACCTGCACGAGGCCCCTAAGGTTTCACCTAACCCGCCTGAGGGCACCAACGTGGAGTTCGTTGTGCCAGAAGAAATTTCAGCAGAAGATGGGGACCCTGCCACCGAAAATATTGGTTTGATCCGCATGCGCGTACACGAGCGCGGTGTGGGGGAGACTCTCTCTTGCGGTACCGGCGCCTGTGCGGCGGCTGCTGCTACCCGCTTCTGGGGTGGAGACGAGGCCCCCGATGAATGGCTGGTGCGCGTACCTGGCGGCACCTTGGCCGTTACTTTCGTGCTAGGCCCTGATGACCTGGAACATGTGGTGCTGGCTGGGCCTGCCGCTATGACCGGCAAAGTACTGCTAGGTTAGACGGCTAGATCTGGCCGGTGCACCTGGAGGATGCGGAAGCCCTTTGAGGTAGCGTAACGGGCTACCTCAAGGGCAGGGAAGGTTTCAGCTAGCCACTTCTGTAAGGAATCTGAGCCCAGATTCTTTTGTGCCACCAGGTAGGCGCTGCCGCCGGGGGCCAGGCGGGGGAGCCAGGTGCGCATAATGCTGTGGAGTACGTCCTTACCCACACGAATGGGCGGGTTGGACCAGATAGTGTCAAAGGTGAGGGACTCATCTAACGCATCAGGTGCAGTGACCGTCACGTTGGTTAGGCCCAGGCGCTCAGCGTTCATTCTGGTGAGCTGGGCTGACCGGGAATTGACCTCAACCCCGTAGATTTGAGCCTGGGGCGCTGCCATGGCCAAGGTCAGGGTAATTGGGCCCCAGCCACACCCGATATCGAGCATGCGCGCCCCCTGCGGGGCAGGGGCCTCATCAAGAAGAATGCGGGTTCCTTTATCGACCCCACCCGGGCTAAAAATACCGGGGGCGGTGAGCACCTGCACCCGGCGTCCGCCTAGCTCAACGGTCACCGGCTGAGGAGAAAAATCGCCGGTAGGGTTTTCAGAAAAATAGTGCGCACTACTCATAGACGTTCATTCTACGCTAAGCCCCTGCCCATACCGCCCTAGAAAAGCTAGAATAGAAGGACGCTTTAAACCACCTCGAAAGGTACTATGACCGAGACTTCAACCCCCAGCAATGACCCTAAACTTCCCTCAGATGAACAGCTCAGGCTGACGGTAGACCGCGTGCTGGGGCGGGCACAGAGCAACGGTAGCGTGCTCGATGAGCGGGCCCGCGAACTCTCTAATAACCAACGTGAACATTCTGAATACGACGGCGACCAGGTTGACCTTGAAGAACGCCGGGCCCTACGCCGTGTAGCGGGCCTATCAACCGAACTCGATGACGTCACCGAAGTTGAATACCGCCAGCTCCGCCTAGAACGCGTAGTCCTGGCCGGTGTCTGGTCAGAAGGCACCCTGGAAGAAGCCGAGAACTCCCTGCGTGAACTGGCTGCACTGGCTGAGACCGCCGGTTCTGAGGTGCTTGATGGCCTGGTGCAGCGTCGTCTCAAGCCCGACCCTGGCACCTACTTAGGTTCCGGTAAGGTGCTGGAACTTAAAGACATTGTTGAGGCTACCGGGGCTGATACCGTGATTGTGGATGCCGAGCTGGCTCCCTCCCAGCGCCGCGCCATTGAAGATATTGTCAAGGTCAAGGTTATTGACCGTACCGCCCTGATTCTCGATATCTTCGCCCAGCACGCTAAATCGCGTGAAGGTAAGGCCCAGGTTGAGCTGGCCCAGCTTGAATACATGCTGCCGCGTCTGCGCGGTTGGGGTGCCTCTCTGTCCCGTCAGGCTGGTGGCCGTGCCGCAGGTGGTGAGGGTATTGGTTCTCGTGGCCCTGGTGAAACCAAGATCGAAATGGATCGCCGCCGCCTTCGCTCCCGTATGGCTAAGCTCAAGCGAGAGATCGCTGCTATGGCCCCTGCCCGTGAAACTAAGCGTCTTAACCGCAAGCGTAACCGGGTGCCCTCGGTAGCTATTGCCGGTTACACTAACGCCGGTAAGTCCTCCCTGCTCAACCGCCTGACGGACGCCGGTGTGCTCGTTGAGAACGCCCTCTTCGCTACCCTTGACCCCACCGTGCGTAAGGCCCAAACTCCGGACGGCGTGGGCTACACCCTCTCAGACACCGTTGGTTTTGTGCGCGCCCTGCCCACCCAGCTCGTTGAGGCCTTCCGCTCCACCCTGGAAGAAGTCGCCGATGCAGATGTGATTGTGCACGTGGTCGATGTCTCCCACCCTGACCCGGAGGGGCAGATCCACTCGGTACGCCAGGTCATCACCGAGGTTGATGCCCAGAATATCCCCGAAATCATTGTGCTCAACAAGGCCGATGCCGCTGACCCCTTCGTCATTGAGCGTCTGCGCCAGAAGGAGCCCAACCATGTGGTGGTATCAGCTCGAACCGGTGAGGGCATTGAGGAACTGAAGCAAAAAATTGCTGACACCATTCCTCGCCCCTCCATCGAACTTCACCTGCTGGTGCCCTTCTCCGCCGGGGGCGTTGTCTCCCGCCTGCACGAATGGGACGCTGAAATTCTGCGGACCGCTTTTGTGCAAGATGGCACCTATGTGCAGGCCCTAGTCCGTGAAGAAGTGGCCTCTGACCTATCTGAGTACGTTATTGAAGGTGACCTGCTGGAAGTGCTACAACCTGAAATTGATGACGCTATCGCCGCAGGGGCGGTCGAAACCCAGCGCGCATGAACGACCACGTCACCGCACCCACCGGGCAGGAGCTAGAAACCCTGCCCGGTGCCCAGCCCGTCCTATACCTGCTCGATACCGTAGTAGAACGCTCCGGGGGTCAAAGACGCGACGGCCAGCGCACCATGGCAGCTCATGTGGCCCGCTCCCTAGATACCGGCAAGCACCTGCTGGTTCAAGCAGGCACCGGAACCGGTAAATCCCTGGGCTACCTGGTACCTGCCATTCATGCTGCCCAAACAGCAGAGAAACCTATCGTGGTGGCAACTGCGACTCTGGCCCTCCAATCTCAGATTGTTAACCGCGATATTCCGCGTCTGCTTGAATCCTTGGGCGATGAGCCTGAACACGAAACCGATGTGGCTATTCTCAAAGGCCGCAACAACTATGTCTGCCTGCACAAACTCGAAGGCGGCTACCCTGAGGAGGACGGCGACGCCCTCTTCGACATGGACCCAAGCACAGGTGCCACCGGTCCTGCCGGAAAACTGGGGGAGGAGGTCGTCCGCCTGCGCGCCTGGGCTCAAACCACTGATACCGGTGACCGTGATGAACTTTTACCCGGTGTAAGTGACCGCGCCTGGCGGCAGGTGGCAGTGACCGCCTCAGAGTGTTTGGGTAAAAAGTGCCCTCTGGTTGAAGAATGTTTCAGCGAAATGGCTCGGGCCCGGGCAGCAGAGTCCGACATCGTTATCACTAACCATGCCCTTCTGGCTATTAACGCCTTTGAGGGTGCTGCGGTGCTGCCTGACCACGATATCGCCATTATTGATGAGGCCCACGAACTAGCAGACCGGGTGACTGGTGCGGTCACTGGGGCTCTCTCACCGGCTGCTATTACCAAGGTTGCCCGCAGCCTTAGACGGCACACCGATGCGGACCATAAGGCCCTGGAGCAGGCGGCGCTGGCGCTAGATGATTCACTTAACGGGGTTCCCGCTGAGATGATGCCTAAGGGCCTGCCTGACCGGGTGGCTGCCGCCATGGAGCGGGTGCGTGATGCTGCCCGTCAGGCTCTCACTGATACTAAGAGCGGGGATAAGGACGGGGACGCCGGCCGCCAGATGGCTCGTGCCGCCTTGACTGAGGTGCACGAAACATCCGAGAAAATGCTGACAGCTGACCCCCTCTACCAGGTGATTTGGGTGTCTCGTACGGGTTCTTGGGAGCCTGGTAAGGGGTATGTGGCCGCTGCTGATGATGACCCCGCAACCTTGAACATTGCCCCTATTTCTGTAGCTGGTCACCTGCGTGAGGGGCTTTTTGAGAACCGCACCGTTGTGCTGACCTCTGCCACACTGACGGTAGGGGAGAGCTTTGACGCTGCTGCTGGTGCTCTGGGGCTGATGGGTAAGGAGGCCCCCCGCTGGGACGGCATTGACGTTGGCTCACCCTTTAACTACCCCAAGCAGGGTGTGCTCTACCTGGCCTCTGATCTGCCTAAGCCTGGGCGGGGCGTGTCGGTAGAGCAGCTTGATCGCATCGTTGAACTTGTCACTGCCTCCGGTGGTGGTGCCCTGGGGCTTTTCTCTTCTAAGCGCGGTGCTGAGCTGGCTGCTGAGTATGTGCGGGAACGTACTGATATGAATATTCTTTTGCAGGGTGAGTCTTCTTTGCGTGCCCTGGTCAAGGAGTTCACGGACGATACTGACTCTTGCCTTTTTGGCACCATGAGCCTCTGGCAGGGCGTGGATGTTCCCGGTGATTCCTGCCGACTGGTGATGATGGACCGTATTCCTTTCCCTCGCCCCGATGATCCTTTATCGCAGGCACGGGCCCGTGCTGTGGCGTCCGCTGGTGGTAATGGGTTTATGGCTGTTTCTGCCTACCATGCTGCGGTGCGGATGGCTCAGGGTGCGGGGCGCCTGGTGCGGTCAGTGGGTGATAGGGGAGTTGTGGCGGTGCTCGATTCACGGATTGCCACCCAGCGGTATGGTTCTTACCTGGTGAAGTCTCTGCCGCCTTTTTGGACGACCACGCGTAAGGACGTCGTGCTCGGGGCTCTAGAACGCCTGAAGCAGTCTATTAGCCAGTAGTAGAGGGGGTTGCCCTGCCGAGCTACCACGCCGTTTATAGTTTGGGCCGTTGATAGGCAACCCTGGTGATAAACAGGGCTGTTTATAGACTGCGCAGAACAGAGACGACTTTGCCCATGATGGTGGACTTATCACCCAAAATGGGCTCGTACTGAGTGTTCTGGGGCAGCAGCCAGGTGTGCCCGTCTCGCTGACGGAAGGTTTTGACGGTGGCTTCGTCATCGAGTAAGGCAGCGACAATATCACCGTTGTGTGCGGTGTTCTGGGCACGTACTACTACCCAGTCACCGTCGCAGATTGCAGCATCGACCATAGAATCACCCTTGACCCGCAGCATGAAGAGGTCGCCTTGACCTACTAGCTGGCGGGGGAGGGTCATCACATCTTCGATAGCCTGCTCAGCGGCGATGGGGGAACCTGCTGCGATTCGACCCACCAAGGGGACTGTTGCAAGGTTGTCATCAGTCTGTGCGAAGGTGGGCACAATCGGTAGGGTGATGACGTTGGTCTCTGGCTTGGCTTCTTCAGGTGAAGGTTCGCCGCTGAGAATTTCGATAGCGCGGGGGCGCTTGGAGTCGCGTCTGATATAGCCCATCTCTTCTAGGCGGGAGAGCTGGTGTGTGACTGATGAGAGTGAAGCTAAACCAACGATGTCACCAATTTCACGCATGGATGGCGGGTAGCCGTGCACCTCGATGGCGTTGGAGATGGCGTCCAAAATTTTTTTCTGGCGGGCAGTGAGGGGGCGAGAGCCCTTGTGGGGCGGGCTTGCCGGAGTCTGCGCAGTTCGTTCGCTCACGGTATCTCGTCTCTGTTGGTTCTTAAAATGTCAGCCACCCGGTGTTCACTATCAAGTGGTCTTCTAAGACTATGCCAAGCCAACAGCTTATTCAAACATTTGTTCTAATTTTTCTCGACTATGTTCGATTTTTCTGATAGAACATAGATATGAAGAAATCTTAGAACAAACATTCGACTTTCGGTTGAATGTTTGAGCGTGAATCAGGAGAAAGACTTATGAGCACCATCGCCTTGCCCGAGTTTATGGCTCGTACTTCTTTGAAGAAGCCCCTTGATCAGGCTGCTACTTTTACCATTAGCCAGGGGGCTCAGCCCGTAGCCTCAGCCGGAGCTCTGCGACAACCTCAATACCGTATTCGTTTTGCATCGCCCACCCCTGCGCACCGCGTACCTGCACGCCCCGCACCTACCCGCCCTGCACCTGAGACTGCTTCACGAGACCAATCTTCTTTATCTACCTCTTCTTCCCTGGCTCAGAAGCCTGCGGTGGCCACGGCGCCCCGGGGCCTTGCAGGGCCAGGTCACACAAAGGGCGTAAAACCTCAGAAGATTCGCCTCACCCGCCGCGGCCGTCTAGTGTTTAGAGGCCTACCACTTCTTACAATGCTGGCCCTGGTTATTCTGGGTGCCCTAACCCTGCTTGCGCCGGGGGAGGCTAAGAGCGCTACCGCCGATTCGGTGACGCCGGTGAGCCGTACAGTCACTGTGGTGCACGGGGATACTCTCTGGACGATTGCCGCAGATGTGGCACCAGAAGAAGATAACCGCGACGTCATCACCCGCATCATGAAGATTAACGATCTCACCAGCGCCCAGCTGGTACCTGGCCAGACCCTTGAGGTTCCTCTCTATCACCAGGGGCGATAAAGGTGATAAGGGGGGCGAGCCTATGTGCCAGGTGGCGCAAAAGAATGCAGGGCAAGGCCTAGGTCGGTACACTAGGGGAGTGACAGAAAATACCACAGCACTCCAAGCCCTGCCTCTGCGCGATGATTTGCGGGGCCGTTCGCCCTATGGCGCGCCCATGATTGATGTTCCGGTAACCCTAAATGTTAACGAGAACACCCACCCTATGCCGCAAGAAGTTATCGACGCCATCACCCGCGATGTAGCCCAGGCCGCTGCAACCCTGAACCGCTACCCCGATCGCGAATTCGATACCCTCAGGGCAGAACTGGCCGACTATCTAGGGCATGGCCTGACCCCTGAAAACATCTGGGCTGCGAACGGGTCTAACGAGATCCTTCAGCAGCTGATGCAGGTCTTCGGTGGCCCTGGCCGTTCGGTGATGAGTTTTGTGCCTACCTATTCCATGTATCCCCTGCTGGCAGATGGTACCAATACCGCTTTTATCGCCGGTACTCGTGCCGCCGATTACTCACTGAGCGCGGAATCAGCAGTTCAACAGGTCACTGAACATACGCCCTCCATCGTCATTCTCTGCTCACCCAATAACCCCACCGGCACAGGCCTGGGCTTGGATGTGATTGAAGCTGTCTACGATGCAGTAGCAGCCTACAACGGTATTGTTGTGGTCGATGAAGCCTACGCCGAATTCGCCCAAGACCGCACCCAGAACGCCCTGACCCTGCTACCTGGCCGCCCCAACCTGGTTGTTACCCGCACCATGAGCAAGGCCTTCGCCCTGGCAGGTGCCCGCCTGGGCTATTTTGCTGCTAATCCTGCCGTTGCGGACGCCGTTCGCCTGGTTCGCCTGCCCTACCACCTCTCTGCCGTCACCCAGGCAACAGCGGTTGCCGCTCTGCGCCACCGCACCCAGCTACTAGCTAACGTAGACGATATCCGCGCCCAGCGTGACCGTATCGTAGAGCACCTCACCGGCCTGAGCTTAGAACCGGCCGTGTCAGATTCCAACTTCGTCTTCTTTGGTGGGCTCAAAGACGAAAAAGCGGCCTGGAACTACCTGCTAGAGCGTGGCGTCCTTATTCGAGATAACGGTATCGCCGGTTACCTGCGTGTGACCGCTGGAACCGACACAGAAACCAGCGCTTTCTTAGAACACCTCACCGACTATATACAGACCTACGAGCGTTAAACGCCAGAGACATCCCTATAGAACCCCGGCAAAACTCCTCAGAAAAAGAGACAGACATGGCAGTATCTACTGAATCATCCACCGGCCTTGGCCCCCGTATTGCAAAGATGGAACGGGTGACCAGTGAGTCATCCGTGAGCGTCGAAATCAACCTCGATGGTACCGGCGTATCAGAGATCGATACCGGTGTCCCCTTCTACGATCACATGCTCACCGCCCTCTCAAAGCACTCCCTGATTGATATGACCATCAAGTGCACCGGCGATACACATATCGATGTGCACCACACTGTTGAAGACACCGGCATCGTGCTAGGTGAGGTGCTCCGCCAGGCACTAGGTGATAAGGCGGGTATCCGCCGCTTTGGCACTGCCACCGTGCCCCTGGATGAGGCGCTGGCCTCTGCTGTGGTCGATATTTCTGGCCGCCCCTACCTGGTGCACACCGGGGAGCCTGAAGGCTTCGAATACCACCTGATTGGTGGCCACTTCACCGGCTCAATGGTGCGTCACGTCTTTGAGGCCTTCGCCTACCACTCCGGAATTTGCCTGCACATCACCCTAGAGGGCGGGCGCGACCCCCACCATATCGCTGAGGCCCAGTTCAAGGCCCTGGCCCGTGCCCTCCGCCAGGCCGTTGAGCCAGACCCCCGCCACACCGGTATTCCCTCAACCAAGGGAGCCCTCTAATGAGCGAGGCTACAGGGCAGAAGCCTACTGTCACGGTTCTGGACTATGGGGCAGGGAATGTGCGCTCAGCCGTCCGCGCCCTTGAAGAAGCAGGGGCGCAGGTAGTGCTCTCCCGCAAGGAATCAGATGTGCTGGGAGCTGACGGTCTGGTCGTACCCGGTGTGGGTGCTTTTAAGGCTGTCATGGACGGGCTAAAAGAAGCAGACGCTATCCGCATGATCGGCAGACGTGTTGCTGGTGGACGCCCCGTGCTTGGTATTTGCGTGGGCTTACAAGTCATGTTCGAAAAAGGTGTAGAGCACGGTGTTGAGACTGATGGCCTGGGCGAGTGGCCCGGTACCGTTGAAAAGCTCAAAGCTGAGGTCGTACCGCACATGGGCTGGAATACTGTGCGCGCCCCTGAAGGGTCACAGCTCTTTGCCGGTATCGAGAATGAGCGCTTCTACTTTGTGCACTCCTATGGGGTGCAAGAGTGGGCTTTTGACCAGAATAACGAGGCTATGCTCCCGCCCCAGGTCACCTGGGCTAACCATGGTGGTGACTTCATCGCCGCAGTTGAAAATGGGCCCTTGAGTGCAACCCAGTTCCACCCTGAAAAGTCTGGCGAAGCCGGTATCCGCCTGCTTAAGAACTGGATTACTTCCCTGCCGATTACCGGGCGTTTGGGCCAGGCCCAGTAGGGTGTATGGGCTGAAACTTCTGGCCTGCTACCCATTACTTTCAATCTAGATTTTTACTTCCACAACTTCCAAGGAGATAACAATGACTGACCGCCTCGAACTGCTACCGGCAGTTGATGTAGCTAACGGCCAGGCCGTGCGCCTGGTCCAGGGCGAAGCTGGCTCAGAAACCAACTACGGTTCCCCCGTTGAAGCAGCCCTAGAGTGGCAGAATGCCGGTGCTGAATGGTTGCACCTGGTTGATCTGGATGCTGCCTTTGGCCGAGGCGATAACATCGACATTCTCACTGAGGTGGCCCAGGAGCTCACCATCAAGATTGAAATGTCTGGCGGTATTCGCGACGACGAGTCACTAGAGCGGGCTCTCTCCCTTAACCCTGCTCGCATTAACCTAGGAACTGCCGCCCTAGAAAACCCCGAGTGGACCCGTAAAGTCATTGCCGAGCACGGCGACATTATTGCTGTTGGCCTGGATGTGCGCGGTGACGTACTGGCTGCCCGCGGCTGGACTAAGGAAGGCGGCAACCTCTGGGAGGTGCTTGACCGCCTGAATGAGGACGGCTGCGCCCGCTACGTTGTCACTGACGTAACCAAGGACGGCACCTTGCAGGGCCCCAACCTGGAACTGCTGCGCAAGGTTGCTGAGCGCACCGATAAGCCGGTGGTTGCCTCTGGCGGCATCGCTACCCTAGATGATATTGCGGCTTTGCGGACCATGGTGCCTTATGGTGTTGAGGGTGCTATTACCGGTAAGGCTCTTTACGCTGGCCAGTTCACCTTGGCTCAGGCCCTAGATGTTGCAGGCCGTCCCTAGTGGCAGATTTTTCTGACCGGGTGCACCGGGCTCATACTCATGGGCACGGTCACCCTGGTAACCCCAGTGCACCACGCCGCCAGTTGCCTGCCCATATTGCTGCCCAGTTGGCGTCCGCTGGCCAAAAAAATGATACGGGCGGTCAGCCTTGGGAGGGGCGCAACCTGGGGGAGGGCACTAGCCATACCCACCAGTTCCCTGGCGATGATGGTACTACTGACCCTGCCTTGCTGAGAGCCTTTGAGGCTTTTGCAGCGGGTGAGGTTGATGAAGTAGCTGTGGTTGATGCTCTGCGCTCTGTGCGTATTTTTGCCCCTGTGGTTGCCCAGTTGTCTCAGGCTGAGATTACTGAGCAGGGTTTGGTCTCAGATAAAGAGTCAGAGATGGCTTTGGTGAGTATTCAGGCACCGGACGGGCGCCGTGCCCTGCCTGTTTTCACTCATGTAGATGCGCTCACTAGGTGGCATGATATGGCCCGCCCGGTTGCCGCAGATATGCGTAAAACTGCCCTGTCTGCTGTGGAAGATGAGAACCAGCTTATTGTGGTGGACCCTGGGGCCGATCTAACCTTTGTACTGCGCCGCCCGGCCTTTTGGGCGATTGCTAAGGGTGAGCCCTGGGTGCCTTCTTACCGTAACTCTCAGGTTGCTCAGGAATTGAGGAACATTGCTGCGCCTATATCTGCGGTGGTGGCGGTTGAGGCAGCCCCTGGCAGCGGCGTCTATTCGCAGACTGCGGGCGGACGCCTGCTGGCAGGGGGCGGTCACGGGCCGGAGCTGAAAATTATGCTCACTCTTCGCCCTGGCCTCACGCAGGAGCAGGTTAACCAGACTGTGCGTACTTTTCAGGAGGGGCTTGCCCTTAACCGGGTGGTTGCTGAGCAGGTTGATTCTGTGCAGATTGCTTTAGCGTCGGCTTAGAATACTGGGCCGGTGAATTTTTCGCCGGGGCCCTTGCCGGGGGCATCCGGGTAGGGGGAGGCCTCGCGGAAGGCTAACTGTAAGGAGCGTAGCCCATCGCGTAGGGGAGCTGCGTGTTGTGAGCCGATTTCTGGGGCGGAGGCGATGACGAAACCTGCCAGGGCGGTGATGAGTTTGCGGGCTTCATCGAGATCTTTGAGTTCGTCGGCGTTCTCTTCGGCTGCTAGCCCGCATTTGACGGCGGCGGCGCTCATAAGGTGAACAGCGGCGGTGGTGATTACCTCAACCGCAGGGACCTCGGCAATATCTCGCATCTGGGCGTTGATTTCTTCAACCTCTTCAGCAGTTACACCATCGGGTAGCTGCTTGCTCTGGTGGGAGGGTTCTTCAAAACGGTAGCTGGTTTCCTTGCTCATGTTTACTAGAATCTCACATCAACCCTACCCAGTGTGAATTACTCGTCACAGTTACCCTGGCTCCTGGCGTCCGCCTCTGAGAAAGAGGGGTGAAACCCTTGTATTTGCGCGCCTTATCCAGTAATGTTAAATGCTGTTTGCAAGTGGAACTTATATTCCCACCCGATGTTGCTAGTTTTGGCGACCGGGTCAGCACCCAGGCTTCCGTAAGGGAGACGAGAGGGAAAGCTACGCCGTATGTTGGCGTGCCTGCCCCCTTGTTCTGGGTAGGTAACTGAAGCCTCCGCTTGCCAAGCCGCAACCGGGGGCTTTTTTCAACCCCCACAGAAATTCACGGGGGACACCCCCGCCACAAGCAACAGGAGCTTTGTCATTAGCGATCCACGCATCAACGACCGCATTCGCGTCCCGGAAGTTCGACTCGTCGGCCCCGGCGGTGAACAGGTCGGTATTGTCCGCGTAGAAGATGCACTGCGTCTTGCTCAGGAATCTGACCTCGACCTGGTTGAGGTTGCTCCTAACGCTAAGCCGCCTGTGTGTAAGCTTATGGACTTCGGTAAGTACAAGTATGAAGCCGCAGTCAAGGCACGTGAATCTCGAAAGAAGCAGGTTAATGCTTCTTTGAAGGAAATCCGTTTCCGCCTCAAAATTGACACCCATGACTACGAAACCAAGGTAGGGCACGCACGTCGTTTCCTTTCCGGCGGTGACAAGGTCAAGGCTATGATTCAGTTCCGTGGTCGTGAACAGCAGCGCCCCGAGATGGGTGTGCGCCTGCTTGAACGCATGGCAAACGACCTCACCGAGGTTGGTACTGTAGAGTCCAACCCCCGTGTTGATGGCCGTAACATGGTGATGGTTCTTGCTCCGCTGCGCGGTAAGCAGGAGGCCCGCCGTGAAAGCCAGAAGTCAGGTGGCCGCAAGGGTCGCGAACGCGTCAACACCACTGAGGCAACCCCTGTGACTAATTCCCTGGCAGATGCAATGCCTGCGGAACTTAAGGCACAGGCGTCAGCCGAATAGGAGCTGTTTAGACACCAGGCGCGGGCTCGTGTAGGGTTTCGTGCTTGGTCGTCGTTCGCTCTGCCGCTGTTCTTACTGAAAAGTAAGGACGTCGGTGGGCGGGCAGAACACCCTTAAAACTTCCCCGCATCTGTGGGGTTGTTGAGTTTTTCAGTTCCTTTCCCCGCAACCGGGGTGAGGGTAGAACGTAAGGAGAATCGGCTCATGCCGAAGCAGAAGACCCACTCTGGTGCTAAGAAGCGCTTCAAGCTCACCGGTACTGGCAAGGTTAAGCGCCAGCAGGCCAACCGCCGCCACTACCTGGAGCACAAGTCCTCCCGTCTGACCCGTCGTCTGGCTTCTGACCAGATTGTAACCGGCGGCCAGGCTAAGGTCATCAAGAAGATGCTGGGCAAGTAAGCTCACTTTCTCTTGAAGCTTCGCCCTTGTGATGAGGGCGCACCAAAAGTAGATATTTTCTCTCCTGCACCAGCGCTTAGAATTTTGTGAAGCTGGGTAGGACATAGACGTTAGGAGACACACGTGGCACGTGTGAAGCGCGCGGTTAACGCGCACAAGAAGCGCCGAGTAATCCTTGATCGTGCATCAGGCTACCGTGGCCAGCGTTCACGCCTTTACCGTAAGGCTAAAGAACAGGTCATTCACTCACTGGTTTACAGCTACGACCACCGTCGTAAGAAGAAGGGTGACTTCCGTCGCCTGTGGATTCAGCGCATCAACGCAGCTGCACGCGCTGAGGGCCTGACTTACAACCGCTTCATCCAGGGCCTGAAGGCTGCTGAGGTTGAGGTTGACCGTCGTATGCTGGCTGAGCTGGCTGTTAACGAGCCTGCTGCTTTCTCAGCTCTGGTTGAAATCGCTAAGAACAACCTGCCTGAGGACACTTCAGCTCCCAAGGCTGCCTAAGCTCTTTTAGGTCTGTCTTTCCCTAACTAACTGTTGGGGTGCGGACGCCGCCTCCCACTTTCCTGCCGCTGGGCAGGGGAGCGGGAGGCTGCGTCCTTTTTGTTGTGGTCTTACTGGGCTGGAGCGTCGGGTTGGGGCGTCGGACGGGAGGAGCGGGGCTGGGCGCACAGTGAACGTCCACCAGACTCTCGCGGTGTCTGCGCCTATAGTGGGCACAGTGAGAGTTCGGTGGGCGGACGGCGACCGGGTGGGCTTATCGTCGCTCCTTGAAGTTCCAAGGGAACTGGTTACTCCACCCAGGTGATGACCTCTTCGGCGGGTTTGCGGGTCTGGGGCCAGGGTAGTTCTTCGGCGCGGTAGCCCAGGGCCAGCATGGTAACGATGCCTTCGGTGGCGGGGTCAATGATGCCGTGCTCGGCTAGGAGTGCGTTGGCTTTCTCTGGGTTGAACCCTTCGATGGGGCAGGAGTCGAGGCCGATGAGGGCGGCTGCGCTCATCATGTTGCCCAGGGCGATGTAGGTTTGTTTGGCGGACCAGTCGAAGAGGGCGCGGTCGGTGGTGAGGCCCATGTCGTCTAGTTGGAAGGTTTTGTAGGTTTCGAGGGCCTTGGCGTGGGCCTCCGGGGTGAGATTTCGGGAGGCTAGGGAGCCTTGCATGTGGGGGCCATCGTGCTGCATGTTGCGCTTGGCAAGGAGCAGGATGAAGTGGCTTGCCCCGTCTAGTTGGCGGGCTGCACCCCAGCTGAAGGGCTTGAGGGCTTCACGAATTTCGGGGTTTTGCAGGACGACGAAGCGCCAGCCTTGTGCGCCGACGGAGCTGGGGGAGAGGCGGGCGACTTCGAGAATGTAGTTGATGTCGTCCTTGCTGATTTTCTTCTCGGGGTCGAAGAACTTGATGGCGCGGCGGCGGTGGGCTGCGTCAAGGACGAGCTGCTTAATGTTTTGGTTCTGCATGGGATGTTCCTTGAATTGTTGGGGGTATGGCTTGTTGCTCAATAAACAGGGTATCGGTTTTATTCCTTGCCTGGGTAGGCATATGGTTGATTCGTTCACTGCTTAGGGCAGGCGCGGGGTGGTTCGGTGGTATGAGATAAACCTAGCCGTGAGACAATAGAGCCTATGGATTTCAAAGAACGCCTCAGCACCCCCGTCATCATGGAAAACCCTCAGGCAGACCGTGTTAAAGATATTGCCAAGCTTGCCACTCGGGCAGCCCGCACTAAGACTGGGCATTTCCTGGTGGAGGGGCCGCAGGCCGTCCGCGAAGCTCTTAAGGCTCACCAGGTTAAGCCCTTGCTTGATGCTGTTTACATTACTGAGCGTGCTTTTGAGCGGCACCCTGATATTGCTGACCTGCTTGAAGAGGTCTATGGCAGCCCCACCCCGGAGGCTGGGCGTAAGGTCTTCATGCGTATGGTCACCGAGCCGGTGCTTGCGGCGATGGCTGAGTCTGTTAGCCCTCAGGGTATTGTTGCTGTTGCTTTCCAGAATGATATTGCCCCCTCTGATATTTGGGGTGAGGGCGCTATTAACCCTAAGCTTATTGCTGTGCTTACCCGTGTGCAGGATCCGGGTAATGCTGGCACTATTCTGCGTGCGGCGGACGCTGCCGGTGCTGACTTGATTGTTACCACCAAGGGGTCTGTGGATCTTTATAACCCTAAGGCTGTGCGATCTACCGCCGGTTCTCTCTTCCATGTGCCCGTGATCCAGGGTATTGATCTTGAAGATTTTGCTGAGGACGCCAAGGCCCAGGGCATTGGTGTGCTTGCGGCGGATGGCTATGGCCGTGTTTCTCTTGATGACTTGCAGGATGCCGCTTTTGCCTTGCGTAACGGTGTTGAGCCTCGCAAGAAGGTTAAGTATGACCTGGCTAAGCCCACCATGTGGCTCTTTGGGAATGAGGCTGCGGGTCTAAATGATGAAGAGAAGGCTGCTGCTTCTTTGCGTGTGGCTGTTCCTTTGCGTGGGGCTGCTGAGTCGTTGAATGTTGGTATGGCTGCTGGTGTGTGTCTCTTCGCTTCCTCTTTGGCTCAGAACCGTAAGGGCGACTAGTGGGGGAGGGCGCCGCTGCTGTGTACCCGGTGCAGGTGGTTGGGGCAGCTATTGTTGATTCCTTGGCTGCCCCTACCCGCCTGTTGGTGGGCCAGCGTTCTGCTCCGCCTGCGCTGGCGGGCCTCTGGGAGTTTCCTGGTGGCAAGGTTGAGCCCGGTGAAGCTTGTGAGGATGCCTTGCTGCGCGAGCTTCGTGAAGAACTCGGCATTATTGCTAGGCTCGGTGTTGAAATCACCGGCCCTCACCCCCAGGGCTGGGTGCTGAACGAGAAGGCGGCTATGCGGGTTTGGTTTGCAGAAATTGCGGACGGACGTGCCACCGCCTTGCAAGATCATTCTGAGTTGCGCTGGGTTCCGCTTGATGCCACAGCGTTGGAGCTGCCCTGGATTCCTGCTGATTTTCCTATTGTGGAGGAGATCTTGGCGGGCGTCCGCGCGTAATTTTGGGGTAAATATTCTCTCTCTGCTGAAAAGGGGTAGGTCAGGCTACGTCTAAGCGGTAGAATTAGTATGCACACTTTTTATTTTTGAAAGGCATAGAAGATGACTCAGTCACCTAACCCCAATGAATACCAGGCACCTGTCAACGCTCAAGGTGCACCCGTAAGCCCTAACGTCCAGCCTGGTTTCGACAACACCGGGTACGGCCAGCAGCCTGTAGCTCCTGACGCTGAACAGAAGCACAGCCGCTCACAGGCAGTTCTTTTAGCTACTGCTGTCGTCTATCTCCTGACCCAGTTGCTGAACTACTTCTTCACCCCCGAGGTCATTGATGTTTATGGTGAGCAGGTTGTTGTTGAAAAGAACCCCCTGCTGAGCGTAGTAAGTACGCTCATTGGTCTGGGTCTCTTTGCCCTGGTCTACGGCCTGATGGCTAAGTACAAGAAGGCCGGCCGTATCCTTGGCTACATCTTTGCCGCTATCGGTATTATCGGCGCTATCTGGCTCCTCATTGGTTCTTTGGTCTTCGCCCCCATCCTGGTAGTGGCTTACCTGCTGTGGATTGTGCTGGCCATTGTCTGGATTGTCGTCGTCTCTAACAAGTCAGTATCTTCCATCCTGCGCTAATCGCTAGCGACTACAACCCCAATGGGCCCTCCGGCAAAAGCCAGAGGGCCCATTCTTGTAAAAAGATTGTGGAGCCTGGGTAGCGAGTCCGCGGAGCTCACAAGGTAGACAAGGCCAGCACCTACCGCGCATTTGCACTAAACTAGTGTCTTGATGCCATGGGCGCGCATCAGCGCCCGTTACGCCCACAATGTGAAGAGAAGTGCACATGACTGATTCTTTGCCCGAGGTGCCTGAGAACCCCACACCCTTCCAGGTGCTGGCTAACATTCGCGCCATTCTAGAAAAAGACCCCGAGAACGGTCTTGAAACCGTCCGCGAGGCCTTCACCGCCGAATTTGAGCGCGCCCAGAAGGAAATCGCTGAGAAAACCGCTGACTTTGAAGAGCTCAAGCGCGTGCGCCTGGACTTCACCGGCGATAAGGCCAGCTTCACCCTAGCCAATAAGCAGATGCGCGATTTGCGCAAGGAGCACAAGGCTGAGGTCGGTAAGCTCATGGGCCAGGCGCGCGGACGCCTGACCAAGGCCCTTGAAGCACGCAACGCCCAGCTGGAAGAAGAGCGCGATGCCCGCATCCTAGTTGAAGAAGCAGTGGACGTCACCGCCCACACTCCTCGCCGCCGCATCGGCGGGCGCCACCCCATCAGCGTCCTACAGGAACAGATGTGCGATATCTTCGTGGGTATGGGCTGGGAGATTGCAGACGGCCCCGAACTCGAATCAGAGTGGTACAACTTCGACTCACTGAACTTCAAGCCTGACCATCCGGCGCGTGAACTGCAAGACACTTTCTTTGTGGAGCCCACCAGCGCCCACCTGATGCTCCGCACCCACACCTCACCGGTGCAGATGCGTTCCTTGCTTTCCCGCGATGTGCCCCTCTACGTGGTCTGCCCCGGCCAGGTCTACCGCACCGATGAGCTCGATGCCACCCATACCCCGGTCTTCCACCAGATTGAGGGCCTGGCGGTTGATAAGGGCCTGACCATGGCTGACCTTAAAGGCACCCTAGAGCACATGGCCCGTGCCATGTTCGGCGAAGAAGCCAAGATTCGCCTGCGCCCCAACTACTTCCCCTTCACTGAGCCTTCTGCCGAGCTAGATGTCTGGCACCCGGACGCTAAGGGCGGCCCCCGCTGGATCGAGTGGGGTGGCTGCGGTATGGTCAACCCCAACGTGCTACGAGCAGCCGGTGTTGACCCCGAAGTTTACTCAGGTTTCGCTTTTGGTATGGGCATCGAACGTACCCTCATGTTCCGCAACGGCGTCCAAGATATGCGCGACATGATTGAAGGCGACGTCCGTTTCTCACAGCAGTTCAAGATGGAGATCTAACCCATGCGCGTACCCCTTTCCTGGCTGCGTGAATACGCACCCGTCCCGGCCGACGCAAGCGCCGAAGATGTCATGGCAACCCTGGTAAAGGTTGGCCTTGAAGAAGAAGACGTTCACCGCCCCACCGACGAGCTAACCGGCCCCATCGTGGTGGGCCAGGTGCTCTCCATGGAGCCTGAAACCCATTCCAACGGTAAAACCGTTAACTGGTGCCAGGTGCGCGTTGTGCCTGAGGGCCAGCAGCAGACCCTGACCGGTAAGGGCATTGAAGAGTCCGGTGTGCAGGGCATTATCTGCGGCGCCCACAACTTCAAGCCTGGGGACAAGGTTGTAGTGACCCTGCCCGGTGCTGTGCTGCCTGGCGGTTTCGCTATCACCGCCCGCAAGACCTACGGTCATAAGTCAGCCGGTATGATTGCCTCCGTCAAGGAGCTAGGTATCGGTGAAGACCAGGGCGGTATTCTGGTGCTCTCCACCCTGGGGCTTGACCCTGAGGTTGGCACCGATGCCATGGAGCTACTCGGCCTCTATGATGAGGCAGCTGAGGTCAACGTGACCCCTGATCGTGGTTACGGCTTCTCCATTCGTGGTATCGCCCGCGAGTACTGCCACGCCACCGGCAACGATTTCGAGGACTTTGTTCTTGATCTGGCCGCTAAGGCACCTGCTGCCAACGACTCTGGTGTGCCCGTCACCCTCACCGACTCAGCCCCCATCCACGGTAAGGACGGGGCCACCCGCTTTGTGGCCCGCTCGGTCAGTGGCGTGGACGCAACCGCCCCTGTGCCCACCTGGATGTCCTCCCGCCTGCGCCTGGCGGGCGTCCGCTCCGTCTCCTTGCCGGTTGATATCTCTAACTACGTCATGCTTGAGACCGGCCAGCCCCTGCACTTCTATGATGCAGATAAGCTGGCAGGTGGCATCACCGTGCGCCGGGCAGAGGCTGGCGAGAAGCTCACCACCCTGGATGAGAAGGAACGCGAGCTCAACACCGAAGACCTGCTCATTACCGATGAGTCCGGCCCTATTGGCCTGGCTGGTGTGATGGGTGGGGCCTCCACTGAGGTCACTGACTCAACTACCCGCATCGTCATTGAAGCAGCCCGCTTCGATGAGGTTTCTATCGCCCGCACCGCCCGCCGCCACAAGCTCTCATCTGAGGCCTCCAAGCGTTTTGAGCGTGGTGTTGACCCCCAGATTCAGGCCGCTGCGGCCCAGCGCGCCGTTGACCTGCTGGTTGAACTAGCCGGTGCCAGCGCCGATGAGGGCGTAACGGACGCCGGTGGCAGCTTTACCCCCACCGTCATCTCCCTGCCCGCTGACTACACCGCAGGCCGTATCGGCATCGACTACACCCAGGAGCAAATCGTTGGTTCCCTGGAACAGATTGGTGCCAGCGTTGAGGTAGCTGAGGGCTCCTACGAGGTCACTGTTCCCTCCTGGCGCACCGACCTGGGCGCTAAGGAAGACCTGACTGAGGAAGTCGCCCGATTGGTCGGCTACGACCTGATTCCCTCCACCTTGCCTGTGGCCCCTCCTGGGCGCGGCTACACTGTCGAGCAGACCTTGCGCCGCCGGGCCCTGAACGCCCTGGCAGCCTCCGGTTTGACCGAGGTCTTTGCCTACCCCTTCGTCTCTGATGAAGATAACAACCTCTGGGCAAGCCCTATCGCCGGTGAGAAGGTGGACTCTATCCGCCTAGTTAACCCCATCTCATCCGCCCAGGGCTGGATGCGCCGCTCCCTACTGCCGGGCTTGACCGACGTTCTTTCCCGCAACCTCTCCCGCGGATTCAAGAACCTAGCCATCTACGAGACCGGCTCCGTCTTTATCCCCGGCACCCAGCTAGGTTCAGCCTCCATTCCCGGCCTGGGCGTCAAACCTGCCGATGAGGTACTAGCTGACCTGAATGCTGGCATCCCTGAGCAGCCCCGCCACATTGCCGGTCTTTTTGCTGGTGCTGAGCATGAAGAAACTCCGGGTGTGAGCGCTCGCGCCTTTGACTGGCGCGATGCCCTAGATTCTGTTCTGTTGGTTGCTGATGCTGCTGGCGTGAAGCTCACGGTTGAAAATGGTGAGCATCAGGCCTTCCACCCTGGCCGCACCGCCGTGTTGAAGGACGCTGCCGGTGAGGTTATCGCCTACGCCGGTGAGCTACACCCCAAGCTCCTGGCTAAGCTGAATCTGCCTGAGCGCACCAGTGCCTTTGAGCTCAACTTCACTGCCCTGATTGCTCAGGCTGGTGAGGCTGTGCAGGCTACCGGTATTTCTGGCTACCCGGCTGCTAACCAGGACGTTGCCCTGGTTGTTGATGCTAAGGTTCCTGCCGCGGATCTTGCTGCCGCCCTGGTAGAGGGCGCGGGCCAGCTGCTTGAGGACGTCCGCGTCTTTGATGACTACCGCGGCATCGGCATTGAAGAGGGCAAGAAGTCTCTAGCCTTTGCCTTGCGTTTCCGTGCAACTGACCGCACCCTCACCGCCGATGAGGCCTCTGAGGTTCGTGAGGCTGGTGTGGCCCTGGCCGCCGAGCGTTTCGGCGCGGTTCAGCGTGCTTAGAGGCATTAAAGCCTGGTAATAGCTAAGTGGGAATGAGCCCGGCGGATGCGCGTCCGCCGGGCTCATATGTCTTAGCAGGGGGTGATTCGGCTGAGGTTGAGGTGGGGGAGGGGACGTTTTCTTAGAGAGGGCCTGGAAAAGGCTGGGCCTTGAGAGGGCTGGCCAATTTTTTTGGGTCTGACACGGTAGAATGGACTTCCCGCCTTGTCTAGGCAATCACCCACAACCTCTGGAGATGCACCGTGAGCGATCAGCGCTACCTCGAAGATAAAGATACCTTCGACGAAAATGACCGCACCGACGACTTCTTCACCTTCTCGGAAGAAGAAGAATACTACGAGGAACCTCGCGGGCCCCTGGGCCCTAAGCTAGCCCTTGCTGGCATCATGCTGGTAGCTTCACTTCTGGCGATGCTACTGCTCATCGGTGGTGTGCGCACTTTCAACGAGGCCCGCGCCAATGAAGGCTACGAGGGGCGCTCCTGGGTGATGGCCGGCAGTTTTGAGAAGCTCACCAGCGACCTGCAAGGCGATAGCAATGTGGCCACCTATAAGGGAACGCTGCCTGATGATGCTGCTATGGCTGATAAGACCTTCGTTTCTGAGATTGCTGACCCGGTGCAGGTTAACCCCGGGTCTGCTGTTGAGTTCCGTGGTTCTCAGACGGGCACTGTGAGCGCTGATTTCCCGCAGAAGGTTGATGCCCTGCTGGTGCAGACTGATGAGAGCCATTTGACGGTTGCCCGTACTGGTGAGGCAGGTAGCTTGGTGCCGGTCACTGAGAGTACGGTGGCCTCTCAGAAGCGTAGTGCTATGTTCCGTCTGGCTGGTGCCATTCTGGTCTTTGGTGGTGGGGTTGCTGCTACTTTTATGATGATTCGTCAGCGTAAGGGCGCTGAACTGGCTTAGTCTGTTGTGGGCTTGCCTGGGCTGACTTGGGCTGGGGTGGTTTTACACTACGACACACATTGCATAAATATTTACTAGTATGTAAAAACATGCAAAGATGGTGCTATGACTATTACCGTAGCTGTCACAGGAGCCACCGGGTACGCCGGTGGTGAGATTCTGCGTCTTTTGGCCACCCACCCCCACGTTGAGGTAAAAACCGTGGCCGCCCACTCGTCCGCTGGTTCCCGACTCGGCGATCTGTCCCCCCATCTTCGCGCCTACGCCGACCTGGTGGTCACAGACACCACCGCCGAGGCCCTCAGCGGGCACGACGTTGTCTTCATGGCCCTGCCCCACGGGGCAAGTGCAGAGATCGCCGCCCAGCTACCCGAAAACACCCTGGTGATTGACGCAGGGGCAGACCACCGCCTCGACAGCGCAGAGGCCTGGGAAAAGTTCTACGGCTCAGAACACTCCGGCACCTGGCCCTACGGCCTACCTGAACTACCAGTTGGTACCGGTAAACAGCGTCAAAACCTGGCAGGTAGTAAGCGAGTTGCCGTGCCCGGCTGCTACCCCACAGCCTCCATCTTGGCCCTAGCTCCCGGCTTTGCCGCCGGTCTGCTCGAACCCAGAGATGTTGTCATTGTTGCCGCCTCAGGCACCTCAGGGGCAGGTAAGAGCCTCAAACCCCACCTGCTCTCAGCCGAAGCCATGAGCAGCATGAGCCCCTACGGGGTCGGCGGTTCCCACCGGCACACCCCCGAAATTGAAGAAAAACTCTCCCACATCGCAGGGGAAGAGGTGCAGATTTCATTCACCCCCACCCTAGCCCCCATGCCCCGCGGCATCCTCGCCACCGCCACCGCCCGCGTCCGCCCAGGTGTCACCGAGGCTCAGCTGCGGGAAGCCTGGCAGCAGGCCTACGCCGATGAACAGTTCGTGCACCTGCTCCCAGAAGGGCAGTGGCCCACCACCAAGAGCGTGCAGGGCTCCAACCACGCCGAAATGCAACTAGCCTTCGACGCACACACCGGGCGCCTTATCGTTACCAGCGTCATTGATAACCTGGCTAAAGGTACCGCCGGCGGTGCCATCCAGTCCATGAATATTGCCCTCGGGCTCCCCGAAAATGCAGGCCTACTCCAGGAAGGACTCGCACCGTGACCGACTCTATCCACCAGATTGAAGGCATCACCACCCAAGGCGTCACCTTCCCCCGTGGCTTCCGGGCAGCCGGTGTGCGCGCCGGAATCAGCGCCGTTGACGGTAAAAAGGACGTCGCCCTGGTCGTTAACGACGGGCCCGTCAAAAACGCCGCCGCCGTCTTCACCAGCAACCGTTTTGCCGCCGCCCCCGTCCTCTGGAGCCAGCAAGTTATCAGCGATGGCCGGGCGGACGCCGTCCTCCTCAACTCCGGTGGCGCTAACGCCTGCACCGGTGCCCCCGGCTTCCAAGACACCCACACATCCGCTGAACTCCTGGCCGAGCTGCTGGGCATCTCGGCCGGTGACGTCCTAGTCTGCTCCACCGGCCTCATCGGCGAGCGCCTACCCATGGACAAGCTCACCGCCGGAACCAAGGACGCCCTAGCCTCCCTAGGTGTAAGCCCCGGCTCCTCCCTGGCCGCCGCTGAAGCTATCATGACCACCGATACTGTCTCAAAGCAGGCCGCTATCGGTGTAGAAATTGAAGAGGGCGGCTACTACCTGATTGGTGGTATGGCGAAGGGTGCTGGCATGCTGGCCCCCGGTCTGGCCACCATGCTGGTTGTTATTACCACCGATGCTCTGATCTCACCTGAAAATCTTGATATTGCCCTGCGTGAAGCAGTGCGCCTGAGCTTCAACCGGGCTGACTCAGATGGGTGCATGTCTACCAACGACACCGTCATTCTCATGAGTTCTGGTGCATCAGATATTGAACCTGACCTGGGGGTCTTCACAGAAGCTCTCACCAAGGTCTGCCAAGATTTGGCTCTGCAGCTCATTGGGGATGCCGAGGGCGCCAGCCACGACATTCACGTGCGGACCCTGGGCGCAGCTAGTGAAGCGGACGCTGAAGAAGTCTCTCGGGCTGTCTCCCGCTCTAACCTCTTCAAAACCGCCATCTTTGGTAATGACCCCAACTGGGGCCGAATCCTCTCCGAGGTAGGCACCACCTCAGCTACCTTTGAGCCGGAAAACGTCAACGTCACCATCAACGGGGTGCAGGTGTGCACCGGCGGCGGTATCGGCCAAGACCGCTCCCTGGTCGATCTTGCCGCACACCGTAAGGTCACCGTCGATATTGATTTAGGTGCAGGCCAGCATGAAGCTACCATCTGGACCAACGACCTCACCCACGACTACGTGCACGAAAACTCAGCCTACTCCAGCTAACCAAAGGACCCCTATGGCAGAGCAAAAAAACGCCCACGCCCGCTTCGACACCGCCCAGCAAAAAGCGAAAACCCTCATGGAAGCCCTCCCCTGGATTCAACAGTTCCGGGGTAAGGTCATGGTCTTCAAATACGGTGGCAACGCCATGATTTCAGAGGAGTTGCGCGCCGCTTTTGCAGAAGACATGGTCTTTCTCCGCACCATCGGCATCTGCCCAGTAGTGGTACACGGTGGCGGCCCGCAGATTACCGCCATGCTGGGCAAGCTTGGTATCCACAGCGAATTTCGCGGCGGCTTGCGCTACACCACCCCCGAAGCTATGGACGTAGTCCGTATGGTGCTCACCGGGCAGGTAGCCCGCGAACTGGTCTCCCTCATCAATGCTCACGGGCCTTTTGCTGTTGCTATGAGCGGTGAGGACGGCGGGCTGCTGCGCGCTCGCCGTATCGGCACTGTAGTAGATGGGCAAGAAGTAGATCTGGGGCTGGTCGGTGAAGTTGTCGGTGTGAACACCACCGCCATCATGTCCATGATTCAAACCGGTAAAATTCCCGTCATTTCATCCATCGCCCCTGAAATGCACGACCCCGAGAAATACCCGGAACATAACCACGGCCTAGCGGGTCTTACCGGGGAAATCCTCAACGTTAATGCAGATACCGCCGCCGCAGCCGTCGCTGCAGCCCTGGGAGCTGAAAAGCTGGTCGTCCTTACCGACGTTGAAGGTCTGTACGCCAACTGGCCCCACAAAGATTCGCTGATTTCATCCTTGACCGTGAGCGAACTGCGAGCCATGCTCCCCACCCTGGTTTCGGGCATGATTCCCAAGATGGGTGCCTGCCTGCAAGCCGTTGAGCAAGGTGTTCCTCGTGCTTCTATCGTCGATGGTCGCCTGGCTCACTCGCCCCTGCTGGAAATTTTCACTGACCGCGGTATCGGCACCCAGCTCACCCCCGATAATGTCGAGGACACCCCCTGGCACCACCCAGCACCTGACTTCCAGGTCAAGCCCATCACCTATTAGGACCACTTCACTCAGCAAGGGGAAAACCATGTCTCAAGAACAACTACTGACCAACTACAAAGATGAGCTACTCGGTGTCTTCGGTGACCCCTCCCTGGTGCTGGTAGAAGGCAAGGGCTCCCGCGTCACAGACGCCGACGGCAAGGTCTACCTAGACCTGCTCGGTGGTATTGCTGTCAACGCCCTTGGCCATGCCCACCCCGCCTGGGCCCAGGCCATCAGTGAGCAAGCAGCCACCTTAGCTCACGTCTCCAACTTCTTCACCACACCCCAACAGATTTCTCTAGCTCACCGCCTGCTTGGCTACCTGGGCGCTGAGGACGGCCGCGTCTTCTTCTGCAACTCCGGCACCGAAGCCAACGAAGCAGCCTACAAGCTGGCCCGCCGTCACGGCAACACCCACGGCAAAGGCACCATCCTAGCCCTTGACCACGGGTTCCACGGCCGCACCATCGGCGCCCTCTCCTTGACCTGGAAGCCCGCCTACCGCGAACCCTTTGAGCCCCTACCTGGCGGCATCAAGCACATCCCGGCCACCCTCCAAGCCCTCGAAGAGAACCTCACCGACGATGTTGCCGCCCTCATCATCGAACCCATCCAGGGTGAGGCTGGCGTGCTGCCCCTGCCAGAAGGCTACCTAACCCGCGCCCGTGAACTCACCCGCGCCCACGGTGCCCTACTCATCGTGGACGAAGTACAAACCGGTATGGGCCGCACCGGCCGCTGGTTCGAGCACTCCCGCGAACTCACCGGCACCAACCTGCCCGATGCCATCACCCTAGCCAAAGGCCTAGGCGGCGGCTTCCCCATCGGCGCCATGATCGTCACCGGTGAAGAGAACACCCGCACCCTCCAAACAGGCATGCACGGCACCACCTTCGGCGGCAACCCCCTAGCCACCGCAGCCGCCACCGCAACCCTAGCCACCATCGAAGCAGAAGGGCTACTAGAGGCAGCAACCGACCGCGGCTCTACCTTCCGGGCAGCCATCGAAAAAACAGGGGGTGTAGAAGAAACCAGGGGAGCGGGCCTACTCATCGGCATCGTCCTAACCGAAGAAACCACCCAAACCGGTGCCCCCCTCGCCCCAGCCTTCGTAAGCACAGCACGAGAAGCCGGATTCATCGTCAACGCCCCCGATACTCGCACCATCCGCATCGCCCCAGCCCTGACCATCACCGATGAAGAACTGGCCAAATTTGCTGAAGCCTTCCCCACCATCCTGGCTCAAGCCCGTCAGCAGTAGAAACACCCCCACCCCTAGGAGAACACCGTGGTACGCCACTTCCTCAAAGACACCGACCTCACCCCCGACGAACAAGCCCAGGTACTTGACCTAGCCGCCTCCATGAAAGCTGACCGCTACGGCTACAAGCCTCTAGCAGGGCCCCAGACCGCCGCCGTCATCTTCGACAAAACCTCAACCCGCACCCGCTTCTCCTTCCACGCAGGAATTGCAGAGCTCGGCGGCAACCCCCTCATCGTCAACCCCGGCGAAGCCCAACTCGGCCACAAAGAGACCATCTCAGATACTGCCTCCGTCATCTCCCGCATGGTCTCCACCATCGTCTGGCGTACCTACGCCCAAGCCGGCCTGGAAGAAATGGCCCAGCACTCCCGCGTACCCGTCATCAACGCCCTCTCCGACGACTACCACCCCTGCCAGATCCTGGCCGATCTGCTCACCATCCGCGAGCACAAAGGCGACCTCACTGGCCTGACCATGGTCTACCTGGGGGATGCAGCTAACAACATGGCCAACTCCTACCTCCTAGGCGGGGCCACCGCCGGAATGCACGTGCGCATCACCGGCCCAGAAGGCTACCTGCCCGCAGACTCCGTCGTCGCAGAAGCAGAAGAACGCGCAAAGGAAACCGGCGGATCAGTCCTGGTGACCACCGACCCCGACCAGGCCCTTGCCGGTGCGGATGTCGTCATCACCGACACCTGGGTCTCTATGGGCCAAGAAGACGAAAAAGAAGCCCGCGCCCAGGTTTTCAAACCCTACACCGTCAACACCGAAGCCATGAACAAGGCAGCAGAAGGCGCCATCTTCCTCCACTGCCTACCTGCCTACCGCGGCTACGAAGTCACCGCCGACGTCATCGACGGGCCCGCCTCCGTCGTCTTTGACGAAGCCGAAAACCGTCTTCACGCCCAAAAAGCCCTCATGGCCTTCCTGCTCGCCGAGTCCAACCTCGCCACCGACGTCCGCACAGCTCTCTAAGACACCAGGCACCAGAAAAAGAGAAGAAACAATGGCGATCCCCTCCACCAAAACCGCGCGTCAGGCCCGCATCATCGAGGTTCTTCAAACCCACCGTGTGCGCTCGCAGGCTGAACTGGCTAAGCTGCTCACCGATGACGGGCTCAAGGTGACTCAGGCGACCCTTTCGCGTGACCTGGTGGAAATTGGGGCTGAGCGTGTGCGCGATGAAAAGTCAGGGCTGATCTATGCGGTGCCTAACCACCCGGTGCGTCGTAGTACTCAAGAAGGCCCCGATGCCCGCCTGGTTTCTCTCTTCAAGGAGTTGTTGGTGACCGCAGAGGCCTCAGCTAACCTGGTGATTTTGCGGACCCCGCCGGGTGCGGCCCAGTTCTTGGCCTCGGCTATTGACCAGGCTGGTTTAGAACCCCTGCTGGGAACGATTGCCGGTGACGATACTGTCATGGTCATTGCCCGTGATCCGCAGGGAGGCGAAAAGGTAGCTGCCCTCTTCCTAGAATGGGCGGCATAGGTTAGAGAAGTGAATATGAGGGCGGGCTACCTCTGTACGGTAGCCCGCCCTTGGTGTGTGCGAAGCCGGGATTTATGCGAAGAGCTGCTTCATCTCTTCAAGGTTGAAAAATTCTGCTACGTCAGCTGGGGTCTGGCTTCCTAGCGTTTCGTCAGCACCTGCATCCAGGAGCATGCGGGCGATGGGCAGGTTGTTGCGGAAGGTGGCGCAGACCAGGGCGGTTTGGCCTCGTTCGTTGAGACGGTCCAGGTCGGCGCCTTCGTTGATGAGTAGCTGTACCAGCTCTGAGTGTTCGTGGTAGGCGGCCAAGATGAGCAGGGTGTCGCCCTTGGCGTTGGTGAGGTCAACGGGTACGCCCTGGTCGAAAAGGGACTTGAGGGCTATCGGTTTGTTGTCCCGTGCCAGGTCGAAGACCGAGTTAAGAAAGTCAATGTCTTGTTCGGTCAGAGTGTGGTTCGCATCTGTCATATCTTCACTTTCTCAGAAGTCGGGTCTTTTTAGCAACCCTGTCTAGACCTATAGGGTGCTTATCCCTACCCTGGGAGCTTTCACCGAGAGGTGTTAAGCGGTCAGGTATGAAAGAATAGGCAGGGTCAGCTAGGCCCGTCAGGAAAGGCACCCTGTGAATACCCAGCACTCCCAGCACTCCCAGCACACTGCAGACTCTTCACCCCAGCACAATCTAGCGACCCTCCTTGCTGCCCGCGCTGATTCGGACCGCACTGCCCTGACCTGGGCCGGTGGCTCCTTGAGCTACCAGCAGCTGGTCACGGCGGTAGGTGCTGCCCGCACCTGGCTGGGGGAGCGAGGCCTCACCCCTGGCGATAGGGTAGCTTTGGCCCTGCCGAATGTGCCGGCCATGGTGAGCCTCTACTATGGTGCCCTGTCTTTGGGGGCGGTAGTGGTGCCCATGCACCCGCTGCTATCGGCGCGTGAAGCTGCCTACCAGGTGCAGGACGCTGGCGCCCGGCTTCTGGTGGCAGCCGCCGGTACGCGCGTGGGCCAGGAAAGCGAGCAGATTCGTGAAGAGGTGGGGCCGCAGCTGGCCGTTCAGGTGCTTTCTGCCGATGCCATGTTCGATAGGGACGCCCCGGCACAGCAGGCCTGGGAGCCCTCCCCTGTGCGGGCCCAGACCCCTGCGGTTATTCTTTACACATCGGGAACTACTGGTGCCCCTAAGGGGGCTACCCTTACCCACGCTAATATGCTCTCTAACGCCCTGACCTGCGCAGATGTTTTCGGTTTCACCGCAGATGACGTAATCTTTGGGGGCCTTCCGCTCTTTCACGCCTTCGGGCAGACTGTATCGATGAATGCGGTACTGGCAGCAGGCGCCGCTATCGCCCTGCTGCCTCGTTTCACACCGGGTGGGGCCGCCCAACTGTGCGCCACAGCCGGGGTCACAATTTTTGCTGCGGTTCCTACCATGTATGGTGCCCTGGCCAGCTACCTGGGCACCGACCCGGCCTTGGCGCACCGTCTGAAGGGGCGTGTCCGCTTCGGTATCTCAGGTGGTGCAGCCTTACCGGCCTCTGTACACGCCGATATTGAGCGCCTGGTAGCCTGCCCTATCTATGAGGGGTATGGGCTGAGCGAAACAGCGCCGGTTGTCTCTTTCAACCGGGCTGAGTACGGCCTGGTCATTGGTTCTGTGGGCAGGGCCCTGCCCGGTGTGGAGGTCAAGGTCGTCGATGAAGAGGGGCAGCCCTTAGCTACGGGTGAGGCCGGTGAACTGTGGGTGGCTGGGCCTAATGTTATGGCCGGTTATTGGGGCCGCCCTGAGGCTAGCGCTGCGGTGCTCAAGGGTCGCTGGTTTGCCACCGGTGATATTGCTCGACTCGATGAGGAGGGGAACATCTTTATTGTTGACCGGCTTAAAGACATGATTTTGCGTAACGGTAACAGCGTCTACCCGCGGGAAATTGAGGACGTTCTCTACACTAACCCTGCCCTCCAGCTGGTGGCTGTAGTGGGTCAGCCCTCAGATGTGGTGGGTGAAGAAATCGTGGCGGTGGTGGTGCCTCGCCAACCCCTGGATGCTGCGCAGCAGGCTGAGCTGATCGCCTCCTTAGATCAGCTAGCTCGCCAGGAACTTGCAGCCTATAAGTACCCGCGCCGCTACATTTTTAAGGAAGAGCTACCCTTGGGCCCGACCGGCAAGATTCTTAAGCGGGTGTTGGCTGAGGCTCTCACCCAGGAGTCCTAGGTAAGAGCCTCTACTAGTTTTGGTGAGCCTACGGGGCTAGTTGTGCCCGGCGGGATTGCATGGAGGCTGAGAGCGAGGCACCGAGCAGAATCATGCGGAAGGTACGCTCTGCTGAGTCTGTTAGGAGCTCTTCACCATTGACGAGGGCATCTTCAAGGTCCATGGGCAGGGGAATAATCGAGGCAAAAGCGTCGATACCGGCATCGTGCACACGGTAGGCCTTTTTGCCAATGGAACCAGCTAAGGCGAGTACCGGGGCGCCTGATACCTGGGCGCGGGAGGCGATTTCTGCTGGTACCTTGCCCTTGGGGGTTTGAAAGTCGATGGCGCCTTCTGCGGTGACCACCAGATCTGCCCGGCGGATTTCTTCGTCCAGGTTGATACCTGCTAAACCAGAATCGATCAGGGCCTCAAAGCGCGGGGTGAGCTCTGCACCGATGAAAGCTAAACCAGCGCCCAGGCCGCCGGAGGCGCCGGTACCTGCCCCGGTGCGGAAGTCCACATAGAGTTTGCCGTCGGTCATGTTCTGGTAGGTTTCTTCCAGCAGATCTGCCCAGTGGGTGAGGGCCTGATCGAGCTGTTCGACCTGCTCTGGGGTGGCCCCCTTCTGCGGGCCAAAGACGCGGGCAACTCCCTGAGGGCCGGTAAGAATATTGTGTTGGTTCAGTGCAAGAACAATCCTCACCTGAGAAAGGCGGGGGTGCAGGCCGGAGTAGTCGATGGATGCTGCTTCAGCCAGGTGGGCCCCGCCTAGGGGTATCTCTTCCCCGGCCTCGTTGAGGATGCGAGCGCCTAAGGCTGAGAGGGCACCTGCACCACCATCGGAGGTGCCTGAGTCCCCGCAACCTACTAGTACGGTGTGTACGTCCTCCTGATCCAGTGCTGCTGCGATGAGTTGGCCTACCCCGTAGGTGGTGGTTTCAGCGGGGTTGCGTAAATCCTTGGGTACCAGGGACAGGCCGGCTGCTGCTGCCATTTCGACGACAGCAACGCCTTCCTGTGCCCCGCCGAGTAAGGCGTAGTGGGAGCGAACTTCTTGATTCACTGGGCCGGTGACTTTGGTGTGGATCAGTGTGCCGCCGGTTGATTTTGCCAGCATTTTGGCGGTGCCTTCTCCGCCGTCGGGAATGGGCATGGTGACGGTGTTGACGCCGGGGATGACGCGGCGGATACCGGAGGCGATAGCATCGGCTACAACGTCTGCTTCAAGGGAACCCTTGAACCCAGAGGGGGCAATGAGGATGCGCTGAGGGATAGAGGTAGTCATGGTCTTTCTCCTTATGTGGTGTTGTTTAGAGGTAGAGGGGTAGGCCAAGGGCTGGCCAGATATAGAAGGCAAATCCGGCAATGAGTGCTGCATGAAGCGGCGCCAGCCAGGCCGAAAGTTTGAGGAGGTCTGCTGGGGTATAGGTGGGGTGCCCGTCGATGGAGGCGAAAAGGGCAACTGGTTTGGCGCTGGAGGTCAGGGTGTGGCAGAAGCCTGCGGCTGCGGTTGAGATGAAGGCTGCTGCGACCGGGTTGACGCCCAGGGGGATGGCGGCAGTGATGATGAGGGGCACTAGCACAGCTGAGCGGGCAGAGCGGGACTGGATGACCAGGTGGGCCACCGTGGAGAGGGCAATAACGAGAAGGACGAAGGCTGCTGCTCCGCTGCGTCCTAGCCCGGCAACTGGGGCGAAGATTGATTCTGCGAGCCAGGTTGCTGCCCCTGATTCTGAGAGGGCGGTACCGATTGCCAGGGTGGTGGCCATAAAAATGAGCATGGGCCAGGGGGCTTTTTTGAGGGCTGCTGCTAGTTTGACTGATCCGAAGTGGGGGGCGCTGGCAGCTAGGGCACCGAGGATGGCAACAATCACTGGGTCTACCCCGTGGATGGTTTCGGTGCACCAGAGCAAGATGGCAAGAAAGAGCACTAGCGCCATGTTTTTTTCCGCTGGGGTAAGTGCGCCTTGTACCGGGGTTGCATCGTCGGTTTCGAAGTCTGTTATATCGATTTGGAGCTTGGTGGGGGCATCATCTTTGGTGGGGAAGAGCAGGAAGACTAGCTCAGTGACTAGGAGTGAGGCGAGCAGGCCTAGGCCTGAGCCTAGTATCATCCACTGTAGAAAGCCGATGGTTTCTAGCCCGTAGGCTACCAGGATTTCTGCGGTGACGAGGTGGGCACCTGCGCCGATAAAGCTGGCAACGGCTGAGACCAGGATGGTGGAGGGAGCTAAGATGCCTAGGGCCTTGACGAGTTTGGGGCGGTCGGGCATGGCGTCGGCCACGGCCAGGTAGATGGGCAGGGCGAGGGCTGCCCGCCCGGAGGGGGAGGGCACCAGGTAGACGGTGAGGAAGAGGGCTAGGTTGTAGAGGTGGGCTAGTTGGCGCGGTGTTCGGGCTAGGGATACGAGCCTGGCGGTGAGGCGGCGGGTGAGGCCTGAGGCGGTAAGAGCTTGAGCCATCACTACGGCTGCTACCAGTAGCCAGACTGCGCTAGTTCCTAATGAAGCGGTGAACTGGTCGGTGCTGATGATGCCTGTTAGGACCAGGGCGACTGCTGCTGCGAGGGAGATATAGGTGTCTGAGAGGGGGCTAAAGACCCAGGCCCAGATGGCGAGGGTGAAGATGGCTAGGGTGAGGGCACCTTCTAGGGTGAGTTGTGATGAGGTGAGCCCGGTCAGTGCGGTGGCGGTGATGAGCAGTACGGCAATGAAGAAGGATGCCAGGAGTTTACCGGTGATGAAGCTGGGTTTGATGATTGTTAGTGGCGCGGTATCGGTAGCTGGTTGAGGGTTAGGTGCGGTGGTGGATGTGTAGAGAAGTTTCATACGAATCGGTAGCCTGCCCCTCGAACGGTCACGATGTAGTCTTCGCCAATTTTTTTTGCGGAGGGCGCGGATGTAGACGTCGACGATGTTGGAGTTGGGGTCAAAGTCCATGCCCCATACTTGCCCTAGGAGTTGCTCCCGGGAGAGCACCTGGTTTTTGTGGCGCATGAAGGTTTCTAGTAGGGAGAATTCGCGGCTGGTGAGTTCGGTGCTGGCCCCTGTGATGGTGACTTGGCGGGTGAGTACGTTGAGGATGAGGTCGCGGTGGGTGAGTGTGGATGCGTTGGTTTCTTCTCGGCTGGTGTCGAGTAGGCGTAGGCGGATGCGGGCTAGGAGCTCTGCGAATTGGAAGGGCTTGGTCATGTAGTCGTTGGCGCCGTTTTCGAGTCCTTCGAGGGTGTCTGAGACGGAGTCGCGGGCGGTGAGCATGATGATGGGTGTGGTGATCCCTTCAGCTCGTAGGGATTTCATGATGGTGAACCCGTCCATGCCGGGCAGCCCTACATCGAGGATGATTAGGTCGAAGTCGCTGACTTTGGCGAGGGCGTAGGCGGAGCGGCCTTCGTCGATCAGGGTTGAGGTGTAGCCGGCTGATTTGAGGCCTTTGACAATGAAGGATGAGATGCGTGGGTCATCTTCAACGATCAGGATATGGCTCATGGCGGTGTTTCTTTCTGGTGGTGCGGTTGGTGTGGAGGCTTTTTATTTAGTCCAGCTGGGGTAGCGTACGCTGGAGATGTTCTCTGCTAGGGGGTCGGTGTCGTCCTTGCCGCTTTCGGTAGCGGGCTCTGCTGGGAGGCTGATGCCGAAGATGGCTCCGATCTTGTTATCTGGTTGGGCTATCCAGACTGAGCCGCCGTGGGCTTCTGCGATGGAGCGGACGATGGCTAGCCCTAGTCCGGCGCCTACGGAGTGTTTCTTGGCGGTGGCGGGGTTTTTGGCGTTGTTGCGTTTGAAGCGTTCGAAGAGGGTGGCGGCGTCTTCTTCGCTGACGCCGGGGCCTTGGTCGCGTACCCAGAGTTTGAGTTCTCGTTTTTTGCCGGTGTCTTCGAAGGCTGAGCCGATGGAGATGGTGGTTCCTTCGGGGGAGTATTGGGCGGCGTTGGCGCAGAGTTGTACGAGGGCTTGGGTGATGCGCTGTTCGTCGAGGTTTACTTCGCCTTCTGCGATGTCTGAGATCATCCAGCGGTGGTCGGTAAAGGCCTGAACTTTTGAGTCGAGGGTAATCATGAGGTCTGCGACGTCAACGGGGTGGGGTGAGACGAAGTTGGGGCGTTCTGATTTGGCGAGGGTGAGTAGGTCGGCGACGATGCGTCCCATGCGTTCTAGTTCGTCGTCTACTAGTTGGAGGGTTTGGTCTTGTTCTTCGGTGCGGTCCATGAGCTCAAGGTGGCCGCGGACGATGGTGATGGGGGTGCGCAGTTCGTGGCTGACGTCGTCCATAAATTGGCGTTCGATCATGGCTGATTCCTCTAGTCGGTCGAGCATCTGGTTGAAGGTGTGGCCCATGGCTGCTACATCGTCGTCGCCTTTGACGGCGACTCGGCCTGAGAAGTTTTTGTCGTTGATTTCTTGGGCGACTGTGCGCAGGCTGCGGATGGGTTTGGTGATGCGTCCTGCAACGAGCCAGGCGATGAGTATGGTGGCTGCTAGCCCACCGAGGCCTACCCAGATCATGGTGATGATGGTGTGTTGGACTTCGTCGAGTTCGGGTTGGATGTATTCGACTACGATAAGGTGGCCGGTGTGTGCGCCGGTGTCGGTGTTGAGGTTGATTTCGACTGTGCCCCAGTGGACGGGGCCAGCTGGGGTTTGGGCGATCCCGGAGGTTCTATTGTTGCTGGTGATGGTAGTTAGTAGGTCCCTGTCGTGGTGGAGGCGGTAGCCGCTGTTGTCGGAGAACTGTTCTTGTTCGTCGATGAAGATCACTTGTTGGGGTGTGATTCCGATGAGTTGTTCGCTGTGGCCGGTGTATTGGCGGGAGACGAAGGCTGTGAGTAGCTGGTTGAGGTCTTCGAAGGGTGCTGCGGTGGTGGGGTCTACTCCGATTTCAGCGAAGTTGCGGAACTCTGAGATTTCGCTTTCTGCACTTGCTGCGGCGTTGGATCCTACTTCGCTGATGAGGATTTCTCGCACTGTAAAGATGAGCCCGGTGATGATGAAGGCTGTCACTAGGACCATCCAGGCAACGATGCGAAGCCGGACTGAGCCTGTGCGCTGGCCTTGGGTGCCAGAGGGATGTGCTCTGCGGTGTTTGGGGTGGAGCTTGCGGAGGGGGTTAGTCATCGTCGCCATCGTCATCGAGTTCGTAGTCATCGTCTATGTCATCGTCATCATCTGCCGGTGCGGGGGCCGGTGCTGGGGGCTGTTCGATGATGGCGGGGGCGGGCGCGTGTTCAACTACCGGGGGTGCGGGGGCTTCGACCATGGTGGGTACCTGGTCTATGAGCTGGGTTGTACCTGCTGCCTCTTCGGGGGCGGCTTCTTAGGTGGGGGCAATGTGCTCAGTGACGGGTGCTGTTGCTGGCTGTGAGGCTGGATCCTGGTTCTGTGCTGATGGTGTAGCAGAGGGGGTGGCAGATGAGCTTGGGGAGCTGGTGCGGTCTAGGACGATGGGGGCTGTTTCTTCCCCTAGTTGGCCTTGGAAGCTGATGAGAAGGGCGAGGGCAGCTACCGTCCCGACAGCTGCTAGGAGCAGAGTTCCGAACATGTATTTCTTGAGCATGTTTCTAGTGTGTCAGCTGTCTTTAAAAGTTCTGTGAGTCTCTCATTAAGGTTTTTTCATGTTGGGGTGGGTGTTTCTCTTGCTGGTTGTGTGTGAGCGCGCGATGATAGTAAGCGGGTATCACTAACCGATACATTTTGTATAATTATGTCTGAGTGTGCATAATTATTTATAGAACCTGCGGGAACACCCCGCCCCTGAACGCCACATATCAAGGAGCACCATGAAAGAGCGTATCGTCCTAGCCTACTCAGGCGGTCTCGACACCTCCGTCGCCATCGGCTGGATCGGCGAAGCAACCGGCGCAGAAGTTATCGCCGTTGCCGTTGACGTAGGGCAGGGCGGCGAAGACCTGGAAACCATCCGCCAGCGCGCCCTAGACTGCGGTGCCGTTGAAGCCTACGTTGCAGATGCCCGCGATGAATTCGCCAACGACTACTGCATGCCCGCTCTCAAGGCCAACGCCCTCTACATGGACTCCTACCCCCTGGTATCGGCTGTCTCCCGCCCCGTCATCACCAAGCACCTGGTAGCTGCCGCCAAGCAGTTCGGTGCTACTACCGTTGCCCACGGCTGCACAGGTAAGGGCAACGACCAGGTCCGTTTCGAAGTTGGCATCCAGACCCTGGGCCCTGACCTCAAGTGCATCGCACCTGTGCGCGACCTAGCTCTGACCCGCGAGAAGGCTATCGACTACGCAGAGAAGAACAACCTGCCGATCGTCACCACCAAGAAGAACCCCTTCTCTATTGACCAGAACGTCTGGGGCCGCGCGGTTGAAACCGGCTTCCTCGAAGACATCTGGAACGGCCCCACCAAGGACGTCTACGACTACACCGACGACCCCACCTTCGCACCCACCCCCGACACCGTGGTCATCTCCTTCAAGGAAGGTATCCCTGTTGCTATTGACGGCCAGGCTGTTACCCCCCTTGAAGCTATCGAAATCATGAACCGTCGCGCAGGCGCCCAGGGCATCGGCCGCATCGACATCGTTGAAGACCGCCTGGTCGGTATTAAGTCCCGCGAAATCTACGAGGCTCCCGGTGCTATGGCCCTGATGGCTGCTCACAAGGAACTTGAAAACGTCACCATCGAGCGTGAGCAGGCCCGCTTCAAGAAGATTGTTGGCCAGCGCTGGACCGAACTGGTCTACGACGGCCAGTGGTTCTCACCGCTGAAGAAGTCCTTGGACGCCTTCATCAACGACACCCAGAAGATGGTCAACGGCGATATCCGCATGGACCTGCACGGTGGCCGCGCCGTAGTCACCGGCCGCAAATCAGAGACTTCCCTCTACGACTTCAACCTGGCCACCTACGATGAAGGTGACTCCTTCGACCAGTCCATGGCCCGCGGCTTCATCGAGCTCTTCGGCCTCTCATCCAAGGTCGCTTCAGCCCGCGACCAGCGCCTGGGCCTCTAAACCCAGCCTTGCTTCAGCCGCCCCACCCCGCGCGTCCTCGCCCACCTCTAGGGTAAGGACGCCGGCGGGCGGCTTTTGCCGTATATTCCCCACGATTTTCTCAACTCCGCAAAGGTAAAAACATGTCAGCTGAAAAGCACGGTACCAATGACGGCGCTCTATGGGGCGGACGCTTCGCAGGCGGCCCTTCTGAGGCGCTCGCTGCCCTGTCGAAGTCAACCCAGTTCGACTGGCGTCTGGCTCCTTATGATATTGCTGGTTCTCGCGCTCATGCGCGGGTGCTGGCGAAGGCTGGTCTGCTCACTGAGGATGAGCTGACCGGTATGATTGCTGCCCTAGACCAGCTTGAAGCTGATGTGCGTTCTGGTGCTTACACCCCGGCTGAGTCGGATGAGGATGTGCACGGTTCCCTGGAGAAGGGGCTGATTGAGCGTGCTGGTGCCGATTTGGGTGGTAAGTTGCGTGCGGGCCGTTCCCGTAATGACCAGATTGCTACTTTGGGTCGCATGTATCTGCGTGACCATGCTTCTATTATTGCTGCTGGTGTGATGAGCACTATTGATGCTTTGATTGCCCAATCTGAGGCTCACCCTTACGCGCCTATGCCTGGCCGTACTCATTTGCAGCATGCTCAACCTGTTTTGCTTTCCCATCAGCTTCTGGCTCATGCGTGGGCTCTTTCTCGTGACCTTGACCGCCTGCTGGATTGGGATAAGCGCGCCGCTGTTTCTCCTTACGGTTCTGGTGCGCTTGCTGGTTCTTCCTTGGGGCTAGACCCTGAGGCTGTTGCCGCTGATTTGGGTTTCAACTCTGCAACCCACAATTCGATTGATGGCACTGCTTCTCGTGACGTCTACGCTGAGTTCGCCTGGATTGCGGCCATGATTTCGGTGGATCTTTCTCGTATCTCTGAGGAGATTATTCTCTGGGCTACTAAGGAATTCTCTTTTGTGACCTTGCATGATTCTTTCTCTACTGGCTCGTCGATTATGCCGCAGAAGAAGAACCCTGATATTGCTGAGCTGGCTCGTGGTAAGGCTGGCCGCCTGATTGGTGATCTTACCGGTCTGCTGGCTACTCTTAAGGCTTTGCCCTTGGCTTATAACCGTGATTTGCAGGAAGATAAGGAGCCGGTCTTTGATGCTATTGACCAGTTGGAGGTTCTGCTGCCTGCTGTTTCGGGCATGATTGCTACCTTGACTTTTAACACTGACCGTTTGGCTGAGCTTGCTCCTCAGGGCTTTGCTTTGGCCACGGACGTTGCCGAGTGGCTGGTGCGCGAGGGTGTGCCTTTCCGTGTGGCTCATGAGCTGGCTGGTGAGGCTGTGCGCGTCTGCGAAGAGAAGGACTGTGAGCTGTGGGATCTATCGGATGAGGATTACCTGGCTATTTCACCGGCTTTGCATGCGGGTGTGCGTGATGTGCTGACTGTTGAGGGTTCTTTGAATTCTCGCAGCGCCCAGGGCGGTACTGCACCGTCTGCTGTTGCCGCCCAGTTGGCTGCGCTTAAGAGTGAGCTTGAGCCTGCTCGTGCTTTTGCTGCCCGCCCCCAGGTCATCAGCTAGGGTCGAGACATGGTTAAGTCCCTTGATTCTTCTTTGCCTCTTGCGCAGCAGATTCCTGCTGCTTGCGCGCAGATTCAGGACTTCCCTAAGGAGGGTATTCTCTTCTACGATGTTACGACCTTGTTCGCGAACGCGCAGGTTTTTCGTGCTTCTATGGAGGAGCTGGCTCAGCGTTTTGAGGGGCAGTTCGATATTGTCGCTGGTGTTGAGGCGCGCGGCTTTTTGATGGCTTCAGCTATCGCTTATATTGCTGGTACTGGCGTCATGACCGTGCGTAAGGCAGGTAAGTTGCCGCGCGATACCTATATGAAGGAATACTCTTTGGAGTATGGTCAGGCTGCGATTGAGATTCATAAGGACGATATCCCGGCCGGTTCGCGGGTGTTGATTGTTGATGACTTGTTGGCTACTGGTGGCACTCTTGAGGCTGCTACCCGCCTGATGGAGATGGCTAACTTGCAGGTTGCTGGTATCGGTGTGCTGTTGGAGTTAGATGGCCTGGGCGGACGCGGGCTGCTGGCCGGTCACCGCTTGGAGGCTTTGTCTCTGGTGGCTGAGTAGAGGCTGGCCCGCTCATAGCACCCCTGTTTTTATGCGTAGTAAGCTTTTTGTTTCCTGCACTACCGTTGCGCTGTTCGGTTTGGCTGCCTGTGGTTCTGACGGCGGTCAGGCCGAATCTAGCGAATCACCAACTACTGAGGTGACTAACTCAGTAACCGCATCGGTGTCTAATCTTCTGCAACAGCTGTAGCTACCGAGCCAGCCAGTACATCGGGCTCCTTCGGCTGTGGCATCACTATGGGAGGGCTCAGCGTAGTATGCGAGACAACGTCTCAAAGCACCGCGCTTGATGTTGGCACCGTTATTAACTTCAACGGAGTCTCCTGCCAAGCTGTTTCTGCCGATTCCATCACGTGCATTGGCACTGATGGCGCAGGTTTCACCATTTCACCTGATGGAGTGACCCAGCCCTAGCAGCATTTCTGAGCGGACGGCCGCCCTCCCTCGATAGGGGAGAGGGCGGGCGTCCTTTCTTTTTGTCAGGCTGTGCAGGTAGAATGGAGGGCTTGAATTTTCCGCGATGAAGGGTTCCCTCTTGACTGAGAACACAACCGCAACCGGTGAGCAGACTGCCGCTGAAAAAGCCTACGAGGCTCAGCTGGTGGGTGAACGAGCCTATGTGGGTAGGCTCTATGCCCGCCTTGATGAGCTGCGAGAGATTAATGAGAAGAAGCTCAAGAGCACCCGCAAGAATCAGGCTGTCGGTAGTCACCAGAACCGTTCAGAGCGTGATGCTTACGCCCAGCATTATGAAGACCGCCTGGCCCAGTACAATGCGGTTGACCACCGTCTAGCTTTTGGCCGCCTTGACCTTGATGATGAGGCGATCCGCTATATTGGCCGTATCGGTCTTGCTACTGAAGAGCACGAGCGTCTACTCATTGACTGGCGTGCCCCTGAGGCTGGCACCTTTTATCAGGCTACTGCGTTCAACCGGCAGGGTGTGCGCCGCCGCCGTCATCTGATGCTAGAGCGCCGCGAGGTCACCGGTTTTGAGGATGACGTTCTTGATTCAACCTTGCTTGATGAGGGCGAGGAGAACCTGCACGGTGAGGGGGCCCTGCTGGCGGCTCTTAACCGTAAGCGCACCGGCCGTATGGGTGATATTGTGGCGACAATTCAGGCAGAGCAGGACGCCATCATCCGCGCTGATCTGGCAGGGGTGCGCGTGGTGCAGGGCGGCCCTGGTACCGGTAAGACTGCTGTGGCTTTGCACCGTGCAGCTTATCTGCTCTATACCTTCCGCGAGCGTCTGAACAATGCGGGTGTCCTGGTAGTTGGCCCTTCTGCCTCTTTCATGTGGTACATCGAGCGGGTGCTTCCTTCTTTGGGTGAGACTGGTGTGGTTATGTCTTCTCTGGCTACCTTGTACCCCGGTATTAAGGCTGTGCCCGAGGCTGACCCGGCTGTCGCCAAGATTAAGGGCGATCTGCGTATGGCTGAGGTTATTAAGAAGGCTGTGGCTGACCGTCAGAAGGTGCCGGCTCAGCCCGTAAAAATGTATGTGGATTCCACCGCTATTGAGCTGACTCCTGGCATGGTTAAGCACGCTCGTGGCACTGCGCGCTCTACCGGCAAGCCCCATAACGAGGCCCGCGAAACTTTTGTGAAGGTGTTGCTGAAGGAGCTGACGCACCAGCTTAACGAGAAGCTGGATGCTGCTGCCGGTCACGCGGTTGACCGCCCCTACCTGGAAGATGACGTACGAGCCTCCATGGATGTCCGCCGGGCTGTTAATCTTGCCTGGATGCCTCTGTCCCCTGAGACTCTAGTGCGCTCGCTTTTTTCTAAGCCGGAGTATCTGCGTAGTGCGACTGTGGGCGTCCTGACGGATGCTGAACGTGATGCTTTGGCGCGCGCCGCTGATCTGCCCTTTACTGAGTCTGATGTGCCTTTGCTGGATGAGGCTGCTGAATTGTTGGGTGATTTTTCTAAGGTTGCTGGTGCTGGGGCTGTTGCCCGTGCTGAGGCTGCCCACCAGGCGAATCTTGAGAATGCTCGTAAGGCCCTTGAGAATGTGGATCAGCAGTTGGCTGATATGGGTGTGGACGGTGTAGTAACCGCCGAGCAGATTGCTGAGCTGAATGAGGAGCGCGGCGAGCGTATGACCGCTGCCCGTGCTGCGCAGATTGACCGCACCTGGGCTTATGGGCATGTGGTGGTTGATGAGGCTCAGGAGCTGTCACCTATGCAGTGGCGTCTGCTCATGCGTCGGTGCCCTATGAAGTCTTTTACGATTGTTGGCGATATTGCGCAGGCTTCTTCTGCAGCGGCTTCACAGTCGTGGGCGCAGGCGCTTGAACCTTTTGTGGGGGAGCGTTTTACCTTAGATGAGCTGACGGTCAATTATCGTACTCCTGCCCAGATTTCGGATGCGGCGGTGGCGGTTGCTCGTGCTGCTGGCCTGGATATTTCTGCCCCGCGTGCTGTGCGCGAGGGCAATTGGGCGCCGTCTGCTCGTATTGTGGGGCAGGACGGGCTCTACCCGGCTGTGGTGGCTACGGTCAGTGAGGAGCTGGAACAGGGCGCCGGTGGCCTCATTGGTGTGATTGTTAGTGAGGAACGCTACCGCGAGACTGCCCTAGCGATTGCTGCTCAGCATCGGGGCAAGCTGGGTACTTCGGCTTCTGCCCTGGAGCACCAGGTGCTGATTCTGACTCCGTGGGAGGCTAAGGGCCTTGAATTCGATACTGTGATTATCGTTGAGCCTAATGATTTGGTGCGCGCGGCCAATGGTTCGGTGGGTGATTTGTATGTTTCTATGACCCGCCCCACCCAGCGTTTGTATCTCTTGGCTTCCAGTGAGTTGCCGGCCGGTATTGAGGTATCTGCTTAGTAGCAGTCTGGTACGGTGGTGCATGGTAGATGTACCGATTTTTTATAAGAAACTAGTCAGGAGTAACCGTGTCTGAAGAGACTCTTGCAGCTCAGCACAACGACGATTCCTTTGAGAATATCTGGCAGGAATTGAAGTGGCGTGGTTTTGTGCACGTCAGTACCGATGAAGAAGCCCTTGAGAAGGCGCTGGCTGAAGAGACTGTGAACTTCTATATCGGTTATGATCCCACTGCTGCTTCCTTGCACTTGGGGCACCTGGTTCAGTTGCTGTTGATGCGCCGTTTGCAGCTTGCTGGTCACCGCCCCTTTGGTTTGGTGGGTGGTGCTACCGGTCTGATTGGTGATCCCCGCCAGACTTCTGAGCGTGTGCTCAACTCCCGCGATGTAGTTGAGGGCTGGGTGGCTCGTTTGCGTGGCCAGATTGAGCGTTTCTTGTCTTTTGAGGGTGAGAATGGCGCGCAGATGGTTAATAACCTGGACTGGACGAGTGAACTGTCTGCTATCGATTTCCTGCGTGAGATTGGTAAGAATTTCCGTGTGGGCACCATGATTAAGAAGGAAATCGTGGCGAAGCGTCTGAACTCTGATGAGGGTATTTCTTACACCGAGTTCTCTTACCAGATTCTGCAGGGCAACGACTTCCTGGAACTTAACCGCCGTCACGGTGTGACCTTGCAGTGTGGTGGTTCTGATCAGTGGGGTAACTTGACCAGTGGCACTGAGCTGGTGCGTAAGGTGACCGGTAAGAGTGTTCATGCTCTGGGGACCCCGCTCATTACTAACTCTGATGGCACTAAGTTTGGTAAGTCTGAGGGTAATGCTATTTGGCTTGACCCTGAGATGTGCTCACCCTATGCCTTCTACCAGTTCTGGTTGAATACTGCTGATGCGGACGTGGCTGATCGTCTGAAGATTTTTACTTTTAAGACTCGTGATGAGATTGCTGCTTTGCAGAAGTCTGTTGAGCAGGAGCCTTTCAAGCGTTTGGCTCAGAAGACTCTGGCCTTTGAGGTTACTTCTTTGGTTCATGGTGTTGAGGCTACCGAGAAGGTTATTGCTGCTTCTGAGGCTCTTTTTGGTAAGGGCGATTTTGCTTCTTTGGATGAGGCTACTTTGAAGGCTGCTACTGCTGAGTTGCCTCATGCGGTGTTGTTTGCTGATCAGTTGGATATGGTGACTGTGCTGACTGAGACTGGTTTGTCTGCTTCTAAGTCTGAGGCTCGTCGCACTCTTAAGGAGGGCGGGGCTGCTATCAATAACGTCAAGGTTCAGGGTGAGGACGCTGCTTTGGTTGAGTCTGATTTGCTCTTGGGCAAGTATGCGGTGGTTCGTCGCGGTAAGAAGAATATGGCTGTTGTTGAGGTAGCCCGGTAAAGCTTATGGCTTTGTGAGGCTTTTTGCCTGTTCTACTGATGATTGAGTCAGTAGAAATGGTGCGGACGCCCGCCCCAGCTTTTCCCCTGAGGTGGGGGAGGGCGGGGCGGGCATTTATTGTTTCTACTTGTCAGAGCTGGGAATCAGGGAGGGCCTAGGGAGAGCGCACTGGGCTACTGTCTTCTGGGGTTAAAAATTTTTCCAAAATATTTTTGAAAGATTTAACCTGGTTGTTTACTAGGGGAAACACTTTCATGTAGGCAGGTTTGAGGGGGTTTTTGCGGTGGAATTGGCCCAACTGGGGTTGCGGGCCTGAAAAAACCTGCGTAAAGTATAACGAGTCGCTGAGGCGCGGGGAACCGGCCGGGAGCGATAAATAATCGAATAGTGCACCACAAGTTGAGTCGATAAAGACTCCCAGGGATAGTCAATAGAACTGGTTTTCGGGTTTGAAGCTAAGGCTTCGAAATAAAGAAAAGAGCTTGTGGCCATCGTCATGCTCTGAAGAGTTGCGATGATGAAAAAAGCATTATAGACTAAATGAGTTGCCCAAACGGGTAACACACAAACATGAGAATGACCGATACGAAACACCGGCCAGTGAAACA